>CAZYWK010000027.1:30354-44324 GCA_964651825.1 uncultured Ilumatobacteraceae bacterium
ATGTCGGCACGTCGAAGTTCGTCGTGCTGCCCCTCGACGAGCCCGGCACCGCCGATGCCTGGGTGGCCCACCTCGCCGAGGCCGCTCGGGCGCTCTTGCCGCTCGAAACCTGAAACGCTCGGGGTCAGGCACCACACGTTTCACACCCCGGGAACCAAACGCGGCGCGCGTGACGTCGAACACACCATGAAGCGTGAACTGCTCAGCCCACTGGCCCTGTCGATCGGAACGGTGCTCGGCGTCACCGTTGCTCTCGCGGCATGTTCCGCCGACGGCGCGGACATCTCGTCGCGGTCGACCGAGCGGTCGCCGAACACCACCGTCGCCACGCCGACCACCGAGCCGACCGCGTCGCCGACGACGAACCCGGGCGGCCCGGCGACCACCGACCGGCCGACGCGACCGCAGGGATTCGCGGCCGGGCACCTCTCCTTCTTCGGCGACTGCCCCGCGCTGCTCGGCTACATGCAGACCGAGGCCTCCGAGCGGGTGACCGCCTGGGGACTCGGCGGTGGCTACTACTACCCGATGGACGGCGACGTGATGATGGAGGCGACCACCGACGCGGCGGGCGCCCCGAGCGCCGGCGACGCCACCCGGACCGAGGCGCCCGCGGCGTCGCCGGTCGGCGCCGAACAGGGCTACTCGGAGACCAACACCCAGGAGGTCGGCGTCGACGAAGGCGACATCGTGGAGACCGACGGCGATTTCGTGTACGTCGCCAACAGCGACGGGCTGCGCATCGTCCGTGTCGTTGACGCGACGGTCGTCGGCGAACCCGATCTTCCGAACGGGAGCCATCAGCTGCTGCTCGACGGCGACCGCCTGCTCGTGGTCACGTCGAGTTGGGACGGGGCGGCCGACACGATCGTGTCGCTCTACGACGTGACAGACCCGGCGAATGCGACGCTGCTGCGTCGCTCGCACCTGGAGGGATCGGTGCTCGCCACCCGCTCGGTCGACGACGTCGCCAGGCTCGTGGTCTCGACGAGCTTCGACACCCGCCTCCCGTTCGTCCAGCCGAGCCAGTTCGGGCTCGACGAAGAGCGGGCGTTGGAACGCAACCAGGAGATCATCGCCCAGTCCTCGGTCGAGGACTGGCTCCCCCGGTGGTTCGACGAGGCCGGCGACGGCACGTTCGGCCCGATGCAGCCGATCCTCGACTGCAACACCGTGGCTGCCCCCGACGACTTCGCCGGGCTCGGCCTCACCTGGATCGCCTCGGTCGACCTGCTCGGCGAGGCCACCCCGGTCGGCTCGGCAGGGGTCGTGTCGACCGGCGACATCGTGTACTCCTCGGCCGAGAACCTGTACATCACGACCCAGAACTGGGACTGGCAGTTCCGGCCGATGCCGGTCGACGACCTCGCCTCGGATTCGGCCAACGACATCGTCGACGACGGCCCGCCGCCCACGCAGATCCACCAGTTCGACCTCGGCGAGGGGACGGCGGCAACCTACGTCGCCTCGGGCTCGGTGCCAGGGCGCCTGCTCAACCAGTTCGCGATGAGCGAGTACAACGGCGACCTGCGCGTCGCCACCACGACCGACGACTGGGGTTTCGGCGGACAGAGCGAGTCGGCCGTGTACGTGCTGCGCCCGAACGGCGAGGACCTCGACACGATCGGTTCGGTCGGCGGGCTCGGCAAGACCGAGCAGATCCGCTCGGTCCGCTTCATCGACGGCACCGCCTACGTGGTGACGTTCCGCCAGACCGATCCGCTGTACGTGATCGACCTGTCCGACCCGGCAAACCCGGTGCTCGACGGTGAGCTCAAGATCCCCGGCTACTCGGCGTACCTGCACCCGGTCGGTGACGGCCTGCTCCTCGGCGTCGGTCAGGACGCGACCGACGAGGGCCGCACGCTCGGCACCCAGCTCAGCCTGTTCGACGTGAGCGACCCGACGAACCCACAGCAGATCGACACGCTCAAGATCGGCGGTTCGAGCGAGGCCGAGTGGGACCACAAGGCGTTCCTCTTCTGGCCCGAGGACGGCACGATCGTGCTCCCGGTGTCACCGGGTTGGAACTCGTGTGAACCGAACCAGCTGTGCCTCGCCGACATCCTCGGGCGCGATTCCTCCGGTGGCGCCATCGTCGCCCAGCTCCAGGGTCGTGAGCTGTCGAACCGCGGCGTGATCACCCACGACGGCGACGACAGCGGCTGCTGGAACCCGCTGCAGCGTTCGATGGTCATCGGCTCCGAGCTCGTCACCATCGGCTACGACCAGATGAAGTTCTCCGACCGCGCCACGTTGGAGGCCCGTGACAGCGCCTCCTGGGGCGACCCCCAGGACTACGGCTGCTACTGGTACGAGTGACCTGACCGGGCCGGGGCTACGGGTGGCCTTGGGCGGTGTCGCCGGCGGTCGCGCGAAGTTGGTTCACGTCGAAGTCGGCGACCGGGTACTTCACGATGCGGTAGGAGAACCCGGTGGGCGTCTTGGTGATCGACATCGTCAGGTTGCGGTTGGCGTCGTACTCGGTGAACATCGGCTGCAGCGGGGCGCCCCAGCCGACGAGGATCGAACCGTCCGGCTGCACCCGCACGCTGCCCAGCGTGCCACCACTCTGCCCGCTCGGCGCGAGGATCTGCCAGAGCATCGTCGCGGTGCCGTCACCGTTGATCCGGTAGGCGACGGCCCGTGACGGATCTCCCGTGGCGGTGCGGTTGTCCATCATCGTCAGCACGTTGCCGTTGAGCCGCGCGTCGTGCGGCCGCTTCGGCCCACCGAAGGGATCACCGACGATCGACAACCGGCAGTTCGTGGTCACCCCGGGTGGCGTGCACAGCGCGTGCGCACCTCCGAGGAACCAGTCGATGTTCTTGGTGGCGTGGTCGATCCGGAACGCGGCGTCGAGGTGCCGGGCGGTGACGAGGTAGTCGCCGTCGTCGAGGTGTTGGAGCGCGTTGAGGTGATGCAGGTCGACGACTCCTGGAGCCCCGTACTCAGGCACGTTGAACCGGTTCGGGAACGTCGCGTCGGTGTCGGGGATTCCGTAGACGGGATCACTCGCGTGCCAGTCCCACACCAGATTGCCCGCAGCGTCGATCTCCTGGATCACCCCGTCGACGATGCGGTCGGTGGCCGTGAACGGACAGGTGCCCGGGTTGAGTACGCCGGGCGTGGCGCACAGCCCGGCCAAAGGAGCGTTCAAACCCGTGAGGTTGCGGGGTTCGACCAACGGATAGCTCAACATGGCCCGCCCACCACCCGGAAGCTCGACATAGTCGTGCTGGTCCGTCGGATAGGTGAGCGGATCTGCGGGCGGATTGAGGACGGTGCGATGGACAGCCACCAGTGAACCATCGAGCCGGGTGTTCAGGTATCCACGGGCGGGCTGGACGCCGAACGCCTGGCCCAGCATGGGGACGTAGACCATCGTGCCGTTGGACAGTCGCTTGAAGTCGAGCATCGGCTCCGGGGTGCGCTTGTACCAGACCGGCGCGCCGCGATGGTCGAAGATCACGCTGAACGCGCCCGACGGGTCGCCCGGCAGCGGGGCCACCCCGAACGTCGTCAGGTACCAGCCCGGCCCGGGGTTGCCGGGCCGGTCGACCGTCAGGACCGGGAAGTCGGCGGGCAGGCAGCGGAAGTAGTAGCTGATCGACTGCCCGCCCCGGGTGAGCCTGAGGGTGAGCAGTTGGTCGGTCTGCACCTGCCGGGTGATCGCGCCGGAGGTCACCGGCACGCCGCCGAGGGTGGCGGTCACCTGCGGCAGCAGGTCGAGCTGCATCGTGAGCGTCGTGGTGCCGGCGTTGCAGACCACGGCGTAGTCGGGTCCATCGGGCGTGAAGTCGGGGAACACCCGCTTGTCGAACGAGATCCGTTCGGCGAGCGAACCCGCCGGCGCGGCCATCACGCCGAACACGTCGACGATCACGTCGGTCGCGGCGTAGGAGTAGATGCAGATCGTCCGGTCGGCGGCGAGCTCGACCGTGGCGAGGTTGGTGGCCTCGGCGGGCGCTGTGTAGTTGAGCGACGACACCTCGGGCCGGTTCGACGAACACGGGTAGATCGTGAGGTAGCCGTTGGACTGCGGGTTGGCGGCGATCACGTTGAGCATCACCGCCGACGCCTCGGCCCCGCCGGGCACGAGTGCGACGGGGTCGAACGCCCGGGTCTCACCGGCCTGGAACGGCGCCAGCGGACCACCGATCGCGTTGCGGGTGTCGACGACGCGGGTGCCGCTGAGCGGGCTCAGATCGGCGGTTGGCCCGAAGTCGGGCGCCGGAGCGTAGTAGCCGTTGACGTCGACGATCACGTCGGCGGCCACGTCGGTCATCACGCACAACGTGCTCCCGAGACCGAGCCCGACGATCGCCGCGACCGCACGCGCTTCACCCGCGATGAAGTTGAGGTTCGACGACGGTGGCGCGGGCTGGCCGCACGGGAACGCGGTGAGGTAACCGGCCGCTGCTGCACGATCCACCGTGAGGTTCACGACCGCGGCCGTCGAGCCGCCGGGGATGACCGAGGTCGGGATCTTGACCTCACGGACGACGAACCGGGCGAGGCGGACACCGCCGGGCTGGCGGGTGTCGTAGACGCGCACCGGCGCGATCGATGCGAACCGGTCGGGGCCGTCGGACCACCAGCCCGCCAGGTCGACGATCAGGTGGGCGGCGCCATGGCTGAAGATGCAGATCTCTCGGTTGACGTCCGGGATGGCGACCACGACGTTCGGGGTCGGGACGCCTGGACGCGTGTTGAGGTTCGACGTGTCGGGCCGCCCGCTGGCGCACGGGTACACGGTGAGGTAGTCGCGACCGTCGGCGATCGCGGTGAGCGCCAACGACACCGCCGCGGCGTCCGATGGCACGTCGGCAGCCAGGTTGACCCGCATCGTGCAGCCCGCTCCGATCGTCGTCCCCCATCCTCCGATGTTGTTGCGGGTGTCGACGAGGCGCCGCGGGTTGATCGCCGTGTAGCTCTCGAGCCGCGGGGCCCCTGTCGCGGACCCGGCCGGCAGCGCCTCACACCCGACCGATGCGGCCGCGGCGTGCACCGGTGCCGGAGCGCCGGGCGCTGCGACGACCAGCAGCGGCAGCAGCACGGTGAGCGCGGCAACGAGTGCACCCGTTCGTCGTGTCATACACCGAGAGTAGACCCGTTCGTTCTGGCCCCGTCCCCAAACGCACAGGTCGTTCGTCCGGCCCGGTCCCCGATGAACGGGGTCAGGCGGTGCGCTTTTGGATGTTGGCCCACTCGTCGCGGAGGCCGACGGTGCGGTGGAAGAGCATCGGCTCGCGAGGGTCGGCGGCGAAGTAGCCGAGCCGCTCGAACTGCACGACCTCGCCCGGCGCGGCATCGGCCAAGGCGGGCTCGACCTTGCACTCGACGAGCAGCTCACGCGAGTTGGCGGCGAGGTCGTCGAACACGTCACCGGTCCGCTCCCCCGGCACCACAGCCTCGAACAGCCGCTCGTACAGCGCCGCGGACGCGTCGACGGCGTGGGCGGCCGACACCCAGTGCATCGTCGACTTGACCTTGCGCCCGTCGGCCGCGGTGCCGCCCTTCGTGGCCGGGTCGTAGGTGGCGTACACCTTCGTGACAGTGCCGTCGGCGTCGGTGTCGAAGTCGGTCGCGGTGACGAAGTAGGCGCCGCGGAGCCGCACCTCCTTGCCCGGCGACAGACGGAAGTACTTCGGCGCGGGCTCGGCCATGAAGTCGTCGTGCTCGATGAACAACCGCCCGCTGAATGGCACGCGCCGGGTCCCGTCGGCGGCGTTCTCCGGGTTGTTGCCGATCTCGACGTACTCGACCACCGGCTCGCCGGACGCGTCGACCGGCCAGTTCGTGAGCTCCAGCTCGAGCGGGCGCAGCACGGCCATCCGCCGCTGCGCCGTGCGGTTGAGCTCGGTGCGCACGAACGACTCGAGCAGCTCGATCTCGTGGCGGCTGTTCGTACGGGCGACGCCGATGTAGTTGCAGAACTCACGGATCGCGGACGCCGGATAGCCGCGCCGGCGCAACCCGCGCAGCGTCGGCATCCGCGGGTCGTCCCAGCCGTCGACCGTGCCGTCGAGCACGAGCTGCATCAGCTTGCGCTTCGACGTGACCGTGTGCGTCAGCTCCAAGCGAGCGAACTCGGTCTGCCGCGGCGCCTCGAACGGCAGCGGCAACTGGGCGAGGTACCAGTCGTACAAGGCCCGGTGCGCGTCGAACTCGAGCGTGCACAACGAGTGCGTGATGCCCTCGATGGCGTCGCTCTGCCCGTGCGCCCAGTCGTAGGTCGGGTAGATCTTCCAGGTGTCACCGGTGCGGTGATGGTGCTCGTTGCGGATGCGGTACATCACCGGGTCGCGCAGCTGCATGTTCTCGTGCTGCATGTCGATCTTGGCCCGCAACACGTGCGAGCCCTCCGCGAACTCGCCGGCCCGCATCCGCCGGAACAGGTCGAGGTTCTCCTCCACCGGCCGGTCGCGGAACGGGCTCTCGACGCCGGGCTGGCCGTAGCCGCCGCGCTGCTCGGAGATCGCCTCGCTCGCCTGATCGTCGACGTAGGCCTTGCCGTCGGTGATCAGCAGTTCGGCCCACTCGGACAGCTGCTCGAAGTAGTCGCTCGCGTAGAGGATCGGGCCGGACGGCTCGTAACCGAGCCACGCGAGATCCTCGATGATCCCATCGACGTAGCTCGTCTCCTCGGTGTCGGGGTTCGTGTCGTCGAAGCGCAGGTTGCACCGCCCGCCGAACTCCGCGGCGATCCCGAAGTCGAGCGTGATCGCCTTGGCGTGGCCGATGTGCAGGTAGCCGTTCGGCTCGGGCGGGAACCGGGTCTGGACGCGTCCGCCGAAGGTGCCCTGTTCGTTGTCGGCCACCACGAGGTCGCGGACGAAGTTGGCAGCAGCTGGGCGGTCGGTCGGTGCGCTCATGTCGTCCACCAGTATGGGGGACGCGACGGCGGCGCTACGCCGGGTTCACGATGATCGCCGTTGCCATCCCGAACATCCCCTCGTCCGATTCGACGTGGGTGAGGATGTGGCAGTGCCAGACCCAGGTGCCCGGCCGGTTGGCGTGGAACAGGACCGAGTAGCGCTCGCCGGGGGCGACGTTGATCGTGTCGGCCCAGTACGGCTCGTCGAGCGGGATGCCGTCCTTCGCGTACACCAGCTGCGGGAATGCGTGCAGGTGCATCGGGTGCGCCATCAGGCCCTCGTTGTAGTAGTGCACCGACACCCAGTCGCCCTCGTCGACGACCAGCGGCTCGGTCGCCGGGAAGCTCTTGCCGTTCAGGGTGAGGCCGATCACGCCGGCGTCGTTGACGACCATCGGCATGTCGATGACCGGCTCGACGTCGGCAGGGATCTCCACGCCGCTGATCGTCTCGCCCCGCGGGATCGGGTTCTCGCCGGCGATGAAGCTGGCGAACATGCCGTTGGGCACCGACACCTGGCCGTGCATGTGGGCGTGGTACATCGCGATCGCGGGCTGGGTGATGGTGAACTCGTAGGTGAACGACTCACCGGAGGCGACGACGTCTTGCGTGTACGGCGCCACGCCGTCCTGGTCGTTCGGCACGTCGACGCCGTGCCAGTGGATGTCGGTGCCCATCGGTGTCTCGTTGTGCAGGATCACCCGGATCTTGTCGCCGACGTCAACCTTGATCTGCGGCCCGGGGACCATGCCGTTGTACGCCCAGGCGTCGACGAACTTGCCCGGCGACACCTCCCACGGTGTCACGGCCGCGGTCAACTCGAACTGCTTGGTGCCGTCGGGCATCAGCTCGTAGTCGAGGAGCTGGTTGCCCGCGCCCTCGGTCTCGGCGGGGAACGCCAGCATCGAGTCGACCATCAGCTGGTCCATCTGGGCGGACATCGCCGCCATCTCCTCCTCGGTCATCTGGCTGTGGTCCATGCCCGCCATGTCGTCGGCGCTCTCACCGGCCGCGCCGCCGGCGGTGACCACCAGTTCGGTGGCCATGCCGCTGCCCTCGTGGCCGGGGATCTCACAGATGATCCGGTAGGTGCCGGGTGCGAGCTCACCGAGGTCGAGCGTCTCGCTCGTACCGGCGGCCAGGTTGGCGGTCCGCAGGTTCTGGTCGACGAGCGCCAGGTTGTGCTCCATGGAGCCGTTGTTGGTGACGTTCAGGACGACGCGGCCCGCCGGCGCGGTCAGGTCGCCGCTGATGGCGAACTCGGTGAGCGACACCGACAGCGTGGTCGTCTCGCCACCGCCGGCCGACCCGCCGTCGTCGTTCAGGACCGCGACGACGCCGAGCACGACCAGGCCGAGGACGATCGCGGTGATCAGCCCGACCATCGCCGCGATGACGACGGAGTGCACAGGTGAATCGGACGACCGCTGCGCCGTCGTCCGCTGAGATGCGGCCGGCGACGACGGCGAATCGTCGAGTGGAGGGCGTGTGTCGATGGAGGTCACGGCACGAACTCTGCCCGGTGGAGACGCGTCGCGACAAGGGACCTTCGGCCCGTCGGTGGTGTGACCTGCGTCTACCGGTGCGGGTACTGTCCGAGCCGACGGACGACACGGTCCACTCGACGAGGGGGTTTGTCATGTATCCCGGCAAGTACGCGCACCAGCATCCCGACCGCCCGGCCTTCATCATGGCCTCGACCGGTGAGGGGGTGACCTACCGCGAGTTCGAGGTCCGTTCGAACCAGCTCGCCCACCTGTTGCGCAGCCTCGGGCTGGTGCGGCTCGACCACTACTCGATCGTGATGGAGAACAACGATCGATACCTGGAGGCCTGCTCGGCCGGGCAGCGATCGGGCCTCTACTACACCTGCGTCAACTCGTACCTCACGGCCGACGAAGTCGGCTACATCGTCGACAACAGCGAATCGCAGGTCGTGATCACCTCGGTCGCCAAGCGCGATGTGGTTCTCGAGGCCGTCCGCGACAACGATCGCGTCACCCAGGTGCTCGTGGTCGACGACGACGGCTCCAGCGGCGACGATCGGGTGCGCGACTACGCGCTGGCGCTGGCCGGGCATCCGACCTCGCCCTTGCCGGACGAACGCCTCGGTGCGGCGATGCTCTACTCGTCGGGCACCACGGGCCGGCCGAAGGGGATCACCCGGCCGCTGCCCGACCAGGCCCCCGACGAACTGCCGCCGCTGTTCACGTTCCTCAGCGGCCTCTGGCACTACCGCGAGGACATGGTGTACCTGTCGCCCGCGCCGCTCTACCACTCGGCGCCCCAGGCCGCGGTCGGCCTCACGATCGGCATCGGTGGCACCGTGATCATCATGGAGCGCTTCGATCCCGTGGAGTACCTGCAGCTCGTCGAGCGGTACCAGGTGACCCACACGCAGCTCGTGCCGACCATGTTCAGCCGGATGCTGAAGCTGCCCGAGGCGGACCGCACCCGCTACGACCTGTCGTCGCTGGAGATCGCCGTGCACGCGGCTGCGCCGTGCCCGGTGCCGGTGAAGGAGGCGATGATCGACTGGTGGGGGCCCATCATCCACGAGTACTACGGCGCGACCGAGGGCCTGGGATTCACCGCCTGCGACAGCGAGGAGTGGCTGGCACACAAGGGCACGGTCGGCAAGGTGATCCTCGGCGACCTGTACATCGCCGACGACGAGATGAACGAGCTGCCCGTCGGCCAGCCCGGCACGATCTGGTTCAAGTCCGCCACTCCGTTCAGCTACCACAACGACCCGGAGAAGACGCGGGAGGCGACCTCCGACGACGGCACGATGACGACGGTCAACGACGTCGGCTACGTCGACGACGACGGGTTCTTGTACCTGACCGACCGCAAGACGTTCATGATCATCTCCGGCGGGGTGAACCTGTACCCCCAGGAGATCGAGAACCTGCTGATCACCCATCCGTCGGTGGCCGACGCGGCGGTCTTCGGCGTGCCCAACCCCGACCTCGGCGAGGAGGTCAAGGCCGTCGTCCAGCCGATGCCGGGCGTCACCGCCGACGACGCCCTGACCGAGGAGTTGCTCGCGTTCTGCCGGGAGCATCTGTCGCGCCAGAAGGTCCCGCGCTCGATCGACTACCTCGACGAGCTCCCCCGCCTGCCGACGGGCAAGCTCTACAAGCGCCTCCTGCGCGACAAGTACTGGCCCGACGCCCCGACCCGGATCGTGTGAACCCGCCGCGATCGCTTCGAACTCGTAGTATCTCTCGGATGAGCACACAGGACAGCACCGGCCAAGCCGGCACCGGTCAGGAGTTCGCCGGACGGGTCGCGATCGTCACCGGCGGGGCCGGCAGCATCGGCCAGGCAACGGCGGAACTGCTGATCGCCGAAGGGGCCAGCGTGGTGATCGGCGACATCGACGCCGAGCAGGGCACGGCGGTCGCCGCCGCGCTCGGTGAGCGGGCCGTCTTCCAGCGCGCCGACGTGAGCGACGGCGATCAGGTGCAGGCGCTCGTCGACGTGGCGATCGAACGGTTCGGCGGGCTGCACATCATGTTCAACAACGCCGGCATCGGCAGCGCACTCAAGGGTTTCCTGTCCGACGACCTCGAGGACTTCCAGCGGATCCTGAACGTCAACCTGTTCGGCGTGATCGTCGGCACCCAGCGCGCGGCGCGCCACATGAAGGACCACGGCGGTGGATCGATCATCAACAACGCCTCGATCGCGGCGATCAACGCCGGCGCGGGAATGATCGCCTACCGCTCGTCGAAGGCCGCCATCGCCCACGCCACCAAGTGCATGGCGATCGACCTCGCGCCACACAACGTCCGCGTGAACTGCCTGACGCCGGCTCACATCCGCAGCGGCATCACCAACTACGACATGGGCCCGGTGATCAAGTACATGCAACCGCTCGAGCGCGAAGCGCAGCCGGCCGACGTCGCGAACGCCGTCGCGTTCCTGTCGAGCGACCGTGCCGCCCAGATCACCGGTGTCGTGCTGCCGATCGACGGCGGCACCACCGCCGGCCCGCCGATCGCCCAGACCCGCCTGATCATGTCCGCCGCGAAGCACACCGACCAATCGTGACGGCCGCGGCGCCAGCCCGCGGACGAACGGCAACTGCAAGTTGCCGAGCCGATCAGCTGAAGTCGACGTGCAGGGTCTTCAGGCCGCGGAGGAAGAACGTGGGCAGGTACTCGTAGGAACGCTCCCCCGCCGGGCCGTGTGCCGACTCCGAGATGCGGATGTCACCGAGACGGTCGAGCAGGCGATTGATCGTGACCCGCCCCTCGGCGCGGGCGAGCGGGGCGCCGGCGCACGTGTGGATGCCGTGGCCGAAGGCGATGTGCTGGCGGGCGTTGACGCGGCCGAGGTCGAACACGTGAGGGTTCGGGAACATCCGCTCGTCGCGATTGCACATCCCCGGCGCCAGCATCAGCGTGCCGCCAGCGGGGATCTCGACGCCACCCAGCGTCGTGCCGACGCGAGCCATCCGGAACTGGGTCCGCAGCGGGCTCTCCAGGCGCAGCGTCTCCTCGATGAAGTTCGGGATGCGATCGCGGTCGTCGCGCAACGCCTGCTGGAGGTCGGGGTTCTCGCCGAGCATGCGCAGGGCAAACGACAGCATCCGCACCGTGGTCTCCTGGCCGCCGGCGAACAGGTTGGCGGCGAGCAGCGCGGCGTCGCTCACCTCGGGCGTCGATCCGTCGGGGAACGTGGCCAGGGCGAGACCGGACAGGATGTCGTTGCGCGGCTCGAGGCGCCGGTCGGCGATGTACTCGCTGAAACGCTCGTAGAGGAACTCGAGCGGCTTGTGCTCGAGGTGCTCGTGCACGGTCGAGAGCCGGTCGCGGAACAGGTCGTGATCCGCCTCCGGGACTCCTTCGAGGTCGGCGACGACGGTCAGCGTGAACGGCTCGGCGTACTCCGACACGACCTCGAACGTGCCGGCATCCACGAACCGGTCGATCAGCGTGTCGGCGTAGTCCCACATGAAGTCCTCGTTCTCCTTGAGGTTCTTCGGGGTGATCAGCCGCATCAGCAGGTGGCGGTGGGCGGTGTGGTTGGGAGGGTCGAACGTGGGCAGCTGGTCGGAGAACGTCAGCTCGTGCCGGCACCGGACGATCACGTCGGTGACGTCGTCGCCCTCCGTCGGCTCGGAGAACTTCTGGAACGGCCCGGCGACCGCATTGCACGACGAGAAGCGGCCGGACGCGGCGTCGTGCTCGGGGAACGTCGCCGGATCGGTGTACACCTGCATCGCCTCGGGATGGCCGGTGATCATGAACACCCCGAACTTCGGTTCCCGCCACACCGGGCCCTGGCGGCGGACCCAGTCGAAGTACTCGTACGGATCGTCCTGCAGCGCCCGGTCGCGGAAGAAGTTGGCCGCGGCGAAATGCTCGTCGGCGGTCGCGTCGATTGGGACGGTGCTCGTCTCGTCAGATGGCATGGGGCTCCTCACTCGAATCGGGCTGGTCGTACACTCACACCGTGACCATCGAAGTGGACATCGACCGCGACCGGTGCATGGGCTCGGGCAACTGCGTCTACGAAGCCGTCGGCGCATTCGACCTCGACGACGACGGCGTGGCGATGGTGGTCGATCCCGAGGCGGTCGACGAGGCGACGCTGCTGTCGGCGGCACGCAACTGCCCGACGCAGGCGATCACCGTGCGCCGCGACGGCGTCGCGCTCCACTGACAGCCCGATCATCGCTTGGCCTCCTGCGCGACCTGGCGGGCAGCGAGGTAGCCGAACACCATGCTGTTGGCGATGCTGGCGCCGGGGCCGAGGTAGTGGCGGCCCATCACGGTGGCCGTGCTGTTGCCGGTGGCGTACAGCCCGGCGATCGGGGCGCCTGACTCGTCGAGGACGCGGCCGGCCTCGTCGGTCACCAGCCCGCCGCACGTGCCGATGTCCGACGGCAGCATCTGCACCGCGAAGTACGGCGCCTCGTCGATCGGCCCCAGGCACGGATGCAGCCCGCGCCGCGGATCGCCGAGCGCGCGGTTGTACGCCGATTCGCCGCGCCCGAAGTCGGGGTCGACGCCGTTGCGGGCGTGCTCGTTGAACCGCTCGACCGTCGCCGCCAGACCGTCGGCGTCGATGCCGCAGGTGCGGGCGAGGTCGGCCAGCGTCCAGGCTTGCTTGAGGTTGCCGCTCTCCAGCAGCTTCTTCGGGAAGTGCCCGGGATGCGAGCGCTGGTGGGCGTAGCGCTTGCGGTAGCGGTCGTCGAAGATCAACCACGCCGGCACCGCCTTGGCGGTCTTGTCGCGGGCGTACATCGCCTTGCCGACCTCCATGTACGAGTTCGACTCGTTGACGAACCGGTTGCCGGCGGCGTCGACGAGGATCGTGCGCGGGCGCTGGCGGGCCTGGTCGAGCGTCGACTGGCCGAACCGTCCGGTACGCGGATTCGGCAGCCACCACGCCTCGTCCATCAGGTCGGTCGCCGCGCCGAGCCGCATCGCGGTCAGCAGCGCCTCGCCCGTGTCGCCCGGGTTGGCGATCGACCACTTCGCCCGGTTGGGCTGGTCGCCGCTGTAGGTCTCGCGCATCTCGGGGTTGTGGGCGAATCCACCGGCGGAGATGAGCACGCCGTGGCGGGCGCGCACCTTGACGGGCTGGCCGTCGCGCACGGTGCGCACGCCGACGACGCGGCCGCCGTCGACGACGAGATCGTCCAACGGCGCCTCGGTCCACACCGGGATGCCGCGCTCGATGGCGGCCGCCAGCATCTGGCCGATCAGCGAAGCCCCGTTGGTCAGCAGCGCCTGACGCCGGGCCTTGGCGCCGTACGTGCGGATGACCACGCGGGCGGCGATGGCGAAGCAGCGTGGGCTGCGGTTGTAGTGCGACAGCGAGCGCGACTCGTTGGTCTTGACCGCCAGCCCGACGCTCTGGGCCAGGCCGGGCTGGAGCTTGGCCAGCCAGCGCCCGAGCGCCTTGCCGTTCCACGGCACCGGCTCGATCGCCCGGCCGATGTCCTTGCCGCCGGGGAGGTTGGAGTAGTAATCGCTGTAGCCGTCGCAGCGCACGAAGCGCACCCCGCACCGTTCCAGGAACTCGACCATGTCCGGGCCGGCGGTGAGGAACGCGTCGCGTCGCTCCTTCG
>CAZYWK010000028.1:0-4106 GCA_964651825.1 uncultured Ilumatobacteraceae bacterium
CAGCGCCAGATCCTCCACAACATCGACCGCATCGGCGACCGCAAGGTCGACTCGGCGAAGAAGACGTTGACGATGCTCAACCCCGACGTCGACGTCGTCACCTACGACACCCGCCTCGACGCGACGAACATCATCGACATCATCTCCGGCTACGACGTGATCGTCGACGGCGCCGACAACTTCCCGAGCCGGTACCTGCTCAACGACGCCAGCGTGAAGCTCGGCATCCCCGTGGTCCACGGCTCGATCTTCCGCTTCGAGGGCATGGTCAGCGTGTTCCATCCGCTCGAGGGCCCGACGTACCGCGACATGGTGCCCGAGCCGCCGCCCGCCGAGCTCGCCCCGAGCTGCGCGGAGGCCGGCGTGCTCGGTGTGCTCCCAGGCATCGTCGGGTCGATCCAGGCGCTCGAGACGATCAAGGTGATCCTGGGCCTCGGCGAGCCGCTGATCGGTCGGATCCTCACGGTCGACACGACCGAGATGGAGTTCCGGGTCTTCAACCTCAAGGTCGATCCGGCCAACGAGGTCACCTACGCCAACCGCGACCGCATCGAGATCAAAGAGCTCGACGGCCTCTGCGCGCCGGGTTTGTCCGCCGCCCACTGACCGCCGGTCGGCCGCTCGTACCCATCCAAGCGATGTAGAACACCGTCGCCATTGACGCGACATCACCATCGCCTCCGACAGGGTCAGCCGGGCTCGGTGAGCACTTCGCGCGCGAGGGGTTCGATCTCCTCGCGCTCTTGGGTGGCGACGCCGACGAGCACCAGGGCAACACCGGCGAGCTCGATGCCTGACGGTTGTTGGTCGAGGGCGAGCCAGCCGACCGCGAGGGCGGTCACGGGCAGGAGTGCGAGCAGCACGGAGAACCGTCGCACGGGGATCCGGCGCATGACGAACTGGTCGATGCCGTAGCCGATGGCATTGGAGAACACGCCGACGAGCAGGCACAGCGCGAGCAGCGTCGGCGATGCCCAGACCGGCCCGCTCCACGGCGCGCCAATCGGCGTCATCGCGAGCGAGCCGATGGCGAGACCGATGCCGAGCCCGGCGACGCCGCGGTCGAGTTGGGCGACCCGCGAGCCGACCACGATGTAGACCGCCCACATCGCGGAGGCCAGGAAGATGAACAGCAGGCCGAGCGCGTTGCCGTCGACCTCGCCGGTGCCGAGCACGGCGACGCCGACCACGGCGAAGATCAGCGCGATCGCGTTGCGCAGCGACCGGGTCGCCACCGCGGCGACGGTGATCGGGCCGATGAACTCGATCGTCACCGCCTTGCCGAGGTCGACGCGGTCGATCGCCAGGTAGAAGAACGTGTTCATCAGCGCCGTCGCGATGCCGAACACGCCGGCCGCGACGAGCTGGCGGCGGGTCCACCCGCTCCACCAGCCGCGCGACACGGCGAGGATGGCGATCGTCGCGCCGATCAGCCGGAACCAGGCGACGGTCTGTGGTTCGACCTCGTCGAACAACCCGACCGCGATCGCCGCGCCGATGTATTGCGCGATCGCCGACAGGACGAACAGCGCCTCCGGCTGCGCCGTGTCCAACCACCGGGACACCGGTCCCGGAGAAGGGCTGGACCCGGTCACCGGCGTGATCGTACGTCCGGCCGACCTCGTGTGCTCATCGCCGCCCGTGGTGAGGCCGGACAAGGTGATTCAGTCAAACAGTTCTGGTTCCGAGCGGGAGATCTCGTCCCACATCGGCTGGAAGCTGAACCAGCCGGCCAGGTGGTAGGCGGTCTGCTCGCGGGTGTAGGTGGCGTACTCGGGGCGGATCTCGATCGGGTCGCCGGCGGCCATCGCCATCAGCTGGGCCTGGCACGAGCGCTCCATCGAGATGAACCAGAACGCGGCCTCGTCGACCGTTTCGCCGACGGTGAACAGGCCGTGGTTCTGGTGGATCGCGGCCTTGCCGGTCGGGAAGGCGGCAGCGAAGTCACGGCCTGCCTCCACCTCGAACACGACCTGGCCGCCGTGGTCGGCGATCAGCGTGTGGTCGTCGTAGAAGATGCACGCGTCCTGCGTGAGCGGGGCGAGCGGGATGCCGAGCGAGCTGAACGACTTGCCGTACGGCGAGTGCGAATGGGCGGCGGCGATCACGTCGGGACGCGCGGCGTGAATGGCGGCGTGGAGCACGAACGCGGCGCGGTTGACGGGCTTCGTGCCGTAGACCACGTCGCCCTGGTGGTTGACGAGGATGAGGTCGCTCTGGCGGATGTGGCGGAAGCTCATGCCGAACGGGTTGACCCAGAAGTGGTCGGGGAACTCGGGGTCGCGCACGGTGATGTGCCCGGCGACGCCTTCGGAGAAGCCGAAACGGCCGAACGTGCGCAGCGCGCCGGCGAGGTGGGTCTTGCGGTAGTAGCGCTCCTCCTCGACGGTGTCGAACGTGGGTGGGCCGTCGAGCCCGACGACCTTCGGCGTCAGTTCGATGCCGTCGATGCTGCGCACGGCGTCTCCGCCGGCGGGATCCCCAGTGAGCGACTCTTCGGTGATGGCCATGCCCGAAACGCTACTCCCGGTGGGCGTGGGAGAGTAGGGCCGTGCCGACCGAGATCTCACCACCGTTGCTCGCCCCACCCGCCGCGAACTACGCCCACGCCGTGCTGTCGCGCGATCCGGGCACGCTCCTGCACACCTCCGGCGTGGTGCCGATCGCGCCGGACGGAACGGTTCCCGAAGCGATCGCCGAGCAGGCCGCCGTCATCTGGTCGAACATCATGGCGATGCTCGCCGAAGCGTCGATGTCGGCTGACCACGTCGTCTCGATCACCACGTACGTCGTTCATTCGCAGACGCTCGCCGACGACCTTCCCGCGGTGATGCGGGCCCGCGACGAGGCCCTCGGGGGCCATCGAGCGGCGTCGACGCTGGTCACCGTGCCCGCCCTCGTCCGCCCCGAATGGAAGCTCGAGATCGCCGTCATCGCCGCGTGCTGACGGATCGGCATCCTCGGCGGTCCGTGTAGCCGTGGCCTACTCTGCGGGTTGAATGGGCGCCGACACCTCCGACACGATCGTGCTGTTGGCGATCCTGACGATCCGCTTCGTCGTCCCGCTCTTCATCCCGCGGTTCCCGCTGCCGGCGATCCTGATCGCCCTGATCGTCGATGCCGCCGATCAGACGGTCCTCCAGAAGGCGACCGACCTCGACCTCGCCAACTATCAGAACTACGACAAGGCGCTCGACATCTATTACCTGACCGTCGCCTACGTGTCGGTGTACCGCAACTGGACCAACGGGTTCGCCGTCGAGGTCGCC
Source organism: uncultured Ilumatobacteraceae bacterium (assembly GCA_964651825.1). GTDB lineage: Bacteria > Actinomycetota > Acidimicrobiia > Acidimicrobiales > Ilumatobacteraceae > Sva-07. Next base: position 3,270 of record CAZYWK010000028.1, read on the forward strand.
CGCTTCCTCTGGTACTACCGGCTCGTCGGCGTGCTGATGTTCGAGATCACGCAGCACCGGTGGATCCTGTTCGTGTTCCCCAACACGTTCGAGTACTTCTTCATCGCCTACGAGGTCGTGCGGACGTGCTGGGACCCGCGCCGGCTCAGCCGGCGGGCCGTGATCGGAATGGCTGCGGCCATCTGGATCTTCATCAAGCTCCCACAGGAGTGGTGGATCCACATCGCCCAGAACGACTTCACCGACTTCATGAAGGAGACCGTGTTCGGGGTGGAACCGACATCGTCGTGGGGCGACGCGTTCGCCAATCGTCCGCTCGTGCTGATCGCTATCATCGCTGCGCTCGTCGCGATCGGGGTCGTCGCGTTCATCCTGCGGCGCCGGCTGCCCGCGAAGGATTGGTCGTTCGGAGTCGACGTCGATCGGGAGGCGCCGCTCGTCGAGATCCCCGGCGGGGGCGAGCAGCACCTGCCGTCGATGCAGTGGCCGATCCTGGAGAAGATCGCCCTCATCGGCCTCGTTGGCGGCATCTTCTCGAGCGTGCTCGACGTCGATGCGTCGGCGTGGCAGGTGGCGGGCGCCACGCTGCTCCTCGTGATCGCGAACGCCGCGATCAGCCGCGCCCTCGAGCAGCGCGGCTACGAGTGGTCGTCGATCGCGATCGAGTTCCTCGCCCTCGGCGCGGTCAACATCGTGCTCCTCGGAGGCTACGCGCTCGCGTTCGGCGACGGGCGCTTCAACCGCTCGCTGGCGATCTTCTTCGGCCTGCTGCTGACGATGATCATCACCCTCTTCGACCGCTTCCGCGCCGAACGCATCGACAAGCTCGCCGCCCTC
>CAZYWK010000028.1:4206-43340 GCA_964651825.1 uncultured Ilumatobacteraceae bacterium
CATCACCCTCTTCGACCGCTTCCGCGCCGAACGCATCGACAAGCTCGCCGCCCTCCGTCCCGCCGTGTGAGCGCTTGACACGTCGGCAAGCATGGTGGCATGGCGCGAGCCGGCCGGACCACGTCGACCTGGTGGTGGATCACTGCGGGAGCGGTCGTGCTGATGGTCGCTCCGGTCGTGTTGGATCGCGACAGCCATCCGTTGTCGACCTATCCGATGTACTCGAGCGCCCGGGGGCGGGAGGTGACGCTGCCGGGCGCGCTGGCCCTCACGGATCGAGGTGACGAGCAGCGGCTGTCGCTCGGCGAGGTCGGGGCCAGCAGTGATCCGTTGATCGTCGCCGGCGAACTGCGCAGCGCCATCCGGGCAGGTCGCGCCGACGAGCGCTGCCAGGAGATCGCGGGCCGCGTCCGCGATCCGGGAGTGGTCACGGTGGCCGTGGTGATCGAGCGCCACGACGTCGTCGCCCAGGTGCAGGGCGAGCCGAGCCTGATCGAGCGCACGGTCCATGCGACCTGCCCGTTGGAGGACCGATGAGCGCCTCGGTGCTGACGGCCGCGGCGCCGCCGGAGCGGCTGGCCGCGTTCCGGATCGCGGTCGGGGTGTTCGCGGTCGTGTACCTGGTGCTGCGCGTGCCGGTGCTGCTCGACCTTCGCGACCGCAGCGCGGGTGGGTTCGCCGGTGTCGGCGTGCTGTGGTGGCGCGACGCGCCGTTCGGTGACGGCGTGTTCACTGTGCTGCTCGTCGTCGCAGTCGTCGGCGGGATCGGATTCACGATGGGCGCATGGTTCCGTGTCACCGGGCCGGTGTTCGCCATCGCGATGCTGATCCTGACGACGTACCGGTCGTCGTGGGGTCAGCTCCTGCACTTCGAGAACCTGATGGTGTTGCACCTGCTGATCGTCGGGTTCGCCGCGTCCGCGGACGCGTGGTCGCTCGACGCCCACCGGCGAATGGCCGCGGTGTCCCTCCGGCACGACTACGCCGGACCGCTGCGGCTGGCGTGCGTCGTCGTGGTGGTCGCCTACGTGATCGCGGGCATCGCCAAGCTGCGCTACGGCGGGCTCGACTGGATCGTCGGCGACACGCTGCGCAACCACATCGCCTACTCGGCGGCGCGGCTCGATCTGCTCGGCGGCGCCCCGTCGCCGCTCGCCCGGCCTGTGGTCGACCACGACTGGATGCTGCGGCCGATGGCCGCGGCCTCGGTGGCCATCGAGCTCGGTGCACCGGTCGCCCTGCTCGGCGGCTGGTGGCGGATTGGCTGGGTGGCCGCCGCCTGGTTGATGCACGTGGCGATCGCCGCGCTGATGCTGATCGTGTTCCCGTACCCGCTGTTCCTGGTCGCGTTCCTGGCGTTCTTCGAGCTGGAACGTGCCTGGCCCGCGCTCGCTCGCTGGCGAGACGTGGGTTACCGTCGTCGCCATGCCTGACGTCGAACGACCGGCGATGTCGGACTACGGCGTGCCCGACGACCTCGACGGTGTCTTGCCGTGGAGTTGGGCCGAGGAACGGCTCGTCGCCAACCGCAACTACTGGGTGGTGACCGCGTCGGCCGCGGCCCGGCCGTCGTCGATGCCCGTGTGGGGTGTGTGGCTCCCGGCCACCGAGCGCTTCTGGTTCTCGTGCTCGCCGAACGCCCGCAAGGCCCGCAACGTCGCGGCGAACCCGCAGTGCGCGATCACCGTCGACGACACCGTGGAATGCGTCTCGCTCGAGGGCACTGCCCGCCTCGTCGACCCGGCGATCGATCCCGAACCGGTGGCGGCGATGGTTGCGGCCTACCTCGTGAAGTACTGGGACGACCCGGCAGTCCATCCGGAGATGGAGGCGTTCCTGCGCAGCCACGCCATCTTCGAGGTGACCCCGCTCGTCGCGTTCGGCATCATCGAGCGCGACGACGAGTTCGCCCAGCGCGCCACCCGCTGGCGCTTCTGAACGCTCAGTCGAGGGCGGCCATGCCGTTGATCTCGGCGGGGCCGTCGCCGGCGAGGGTCGAGGCGAGCGCCGGCACGAGCTGTTCGAGCACGAAGGGCAGGCTCAACGGGCTGGTGAAGTAGATCGCTCCGGCCGTGACACCGTCGGTGAACACGAGCTTGCCCTCCTGCACCGGCTCGAGCGCGTTGTACAGCGGCTCGGCCTCGAGGTTGGGCCGGTCGTCGGGGCTCTCGGTCCCCCAGAGCAGGACCTCGCCCTCGTTCAGCACCGACAGTTGCTCCATCGGGATGTACGCCTGCCCGTCGGTGGCGAAGGCGTCGAGCCCTGACGGGATGACGAAGCCGAGATCGGTGAGGAAGTCGGTGCTCAAGCCCTCCTGATAGGCGATGGCGTTGCCGTCGTAGAACGCGTTCTGGAGGAAGATCGCGCTCACCCCGTCGAACTCCGGATGGTCGGCCGCCGCCTGGGCGAACTGGTCGGCGATGTCGCTGATGACCGACTCCATCTGCTGGCCCCGGCCGAGCGCGGCGCCGATCAGGCGGGCCTGGTCGTCCCAGGGTGAGAAGTACAGCGGTGCATCGGCCGGATGGGCGATCGTCGGTGCGATCGCGGAGAGCTTCTTGAACGAGTCGTCCTCGATCCCGGCGTTGGTGCCGATGATCAGGTCGGGCTCCAGGGCGGCGATCGCCTCGTAGTTGAAGCCGTCGTCGGTGGTGAGCACTTCGGGCTGGGCATCGCCGAGCTCGTCCTGTGCCCACGGCCACGTGGCGTACGGCTGGTCGCCGTACCAGTCGGTGACACCGACCGGCGTCACGCCGACCGCCAGCACGAAGTCCTGTTCGGTCACGCCGACCGTGACGACGCGCTGCGGCTCGGCCTCGATCGTGGTGGTGCCGAGTGCATGTTCCACCGTGACCGGAAAGACCCCGTCGGGCGTGTTGCCGGCCGAATCGGCGGGGCCTTCGGTGGTCGGATCGGTGGAAGTGGCCGGGGCGCCGGTCGCCGCCGATTCGGCGTCGTCGTCGGCGTCGCTGCCGCACGCGGCGACCAGCATGCCTGCCAGCACGAGCCCGCTGACAGCGAGCCGGCGTCGGGAGCGGCGGGGACGGTGCGGAGAGTGGACGGTGGGAGTGGAGGAGGGGTTCACGGCCGTCAACTGTAGGGAACTATGGCTGTTAGGGGTGCCGATCACATGTCACGATCCGTCGCTCAGCGGTCAACTTCGACACCGGGCGTCCGCGTCAGGAGGGGTGGGGACTACGGTCCGAACGAATGTCCGAAGTGGCGGCGATAGGCGTCGACGAATCCGCTGCGACTGGAGTATCCCACCCGAGCGGCGGCCTGTTCGGCGGAGACTCCGTTCGCCAGGAGCGGCAGTGCGGCGTCGAGCCTCGCCCGGGCTCGCCACTCACCGAAGGTCAGTGACGTCTCGGTGACGAACGCCCGCTGCAACGTGCTCGGGCTGGCGGCGACCGCCTTGGCCCAGTCCTCCAGTGTGCGCGGCGACGCCGGGTCGGCGAGGATCGCCCTGGCGACGTCGGCTGCCCGGTCGTCGGTCGGCATGGGCAGGGTCGGACGGGTCGGTGGGTCGTGACGACCGAGCTGCTCGAACAAGACCGTCGCACAAGCGCTCGACACCGGGACGCCGGGCGCGTCGCTGCTGAGCTCGAGCAGCAGCTCACGCACCAGCGGACCGACCGTGAGCTCGGTGGGGTCGATCCAGCCGAGCGGGCACCGTTGCGGCCACACGTACAGGCAGATCAGTTCGGAGTTGGCGCCGACGTGGATGTCGTGCGGGTGGTTGCTCGGGATCCAGATCGCCCGCGCCGATGTCGCGATCCATGGCCCGCCGGCGGCGACGACGGTGGCAGTACCCTGCGACACCCACGCCAACTGATGTTGCTCGTGGCGGTGCACGCCCCACGCGCCGACCTCGCCGATCGAGAACCGGCACAGCCAGAAGTCGTGGAGATCGGCACCGTCGTGGACGTCGAGCTCCACGGTGATCTCGTTCAACACGTCGACCATGAAGTGACCCTAACAATTCGAGCGGAGGAGCTCCCATGAACGATCCCACCACCGAATCGCGAGCACGGGTGTTCGACGGTGTCGTCGAGTCGGTTGAGCAGCTGCGCACGATGTACCGGCCACCGATGAAGTACGTCGCGGAGAAGAAGCGCGATCACCTGCTGCCGTGGATCCGGGCGACCGTCGAGGCCTCGCGGTTCGTCTTCCTGGCCACGTCTGGCGCCGACGGTTCGGTCACGGTGTCACCACGTGGGGGCCACGACGGCTTCGTCGCGGTGCTCGACGATCGCCACCTCGCGTTGCCCGACTATCCCGGCAACAACCTCACCGACTCGCTCACCAACATCGTCACCAACCCCCACGCCGGACTGATCTTCGTGATCCCGGGCCGCAACGAGACCGTCCGTGTCGATGGGCGGGCATTGGTGGTGACCGACCCCGAGGTGCTCGCGGCGTGTGAGCAGGCGGGCGGGAGGCGACCGAAGGCGGCGATCGTGATCGAGATCCACGAGACGTTCTTCCACTGCCCGGCCTCGTTCCAACGCGCCGGCCTCTGGAACAGCGAGGGATGGCGCGAGGACGCTGCCCTCGACTACGACGCCTTCATCCGTGAGGCGCTCGATCCCGCCGACTGGCCGGACTGGGCCGTGCCCGGTTCAGCCGACGATGCCGACGATGACGAAGCCGACGATGACGAGTTGGAGGAAGCGGATGAGCAAGCAGGCGTGAGCCTGGCCGACCGCGCCTGATCGACGTTTGCGTCAGCCGGTGGGGGTGCCGACGAGGACGACCTGGCGGCCGCCGGGCTCGTGGGTGAGGGTGGAGTCGAGCGTGACGGCGACGGCGAGCCGGTTGCCCGCCGACGAGATCCGCAGCACCGACGGCTGCTCGTCGGCGGTCCTCGTGTCGCCGAGTAGCTCGTCGATCGATTCGATCGACCAGTTGACGCCGTCGAGCGAGTAGGCGATCGATTGGCGAGGCGGCTGGTCAGCCGCGCCGAGCACCGTCGTCGCCGGTCCGGTGTCGACCGCCGGACTGGCGGACGGGATCGAAGCGTCGGGGGTCGTTGCGGCGGGCGTTCCGCCCGAACCCGCACCCTGCGTCGCCGGGTCGAAGCCGACGATCGCCAAGCCGCCCGGGCCGACGTACATCGACGTGTAGTTCTGGCCGAGCAGATCGACCGCCACCGTCGACCACGTGTCGCCGTCGAGGGTGGCCACCTGCATCACGTTGCGGTCGTCCCAGCCGACGGCGACGAGCCGGCCGGCCAGCTCGGTGAGACGTTCGACGGCGAACGGCGGCGCCGGGAGCTCGGCCCAGCTCACGCCGTCGGCGGTGCGGAACAGGCGCGGCGTGCCGTCGGGCATGACCACCGCCACGAGCGGAAGTGTTGTGCTCGGCAGCACCATCCGCCGGAACTCGTCGACCGGCGGCGCGAGCTCGGTGAACGTGCGCCCGTCCGGAGCGTAGAAGAGCTTCGACCGGGCGTTGCCGGTGGCCATGTCGGCGAGCTCCTGGGAGACGCCGAGATCCTCCCACGACCTGCGCTCGATCGGGCACGACCCGCCCGGGCCACCGGAGTCACCGAGCAGCATCGAGGTGGCGCTCGCGGCGGCCGCCTCCATCTCGGCCGCCTCCTCCGCGGTGAGCGTGACCGGCACCGTGCTCGCTGCGCTGGGCGCGCAGCCCTCGGCGTACATCCCCACACCCTCTGGGCCGATCGCGGCGACCTTCAGGTCCGGCTGGTCGACGCCGAGCGCGTCGAGGTCGAGGCTCACGCCGGTGTCGAGGGCCACCATCACCGGTCCGTCGGCATCGACGAGCCCGCTGACGTAGCTGTAGGACGACTCGACCTGGGGGTGCCGGCGGAACTCGTTGGTGTCGAATGGGATCGTCACGTCATCCCAGGTGGTGCCGCCGTCGTTCGAGAACGCGCCGAGGATCGGGTTCGGCTCGCTGACCGCGACCCCCGGAGCGGTGCCGAACGCGTACGCGTGGTCGCCGATCGTGAGGCTCTCGAGCAGCGGCAGGCTCGACGGTCGGCCGTCGACGCCGGTGAACGTGACGCCGTCGTCGCTGTGCCAGTACTGGAACGTCGGATCCTGAGCGGGCGAACCGGTCGTGGAGGCCGGGCCGGTCGACACGGCGAGTCCGGGGAACACCGCCCCCGAGCGAGCGCTGTACACGGTGGCGACCGCCGCGGTCGAGTCGGGTTCGACGGCGTTCCACACCATCTGCGGGCCGACGAGTGTTGCGGGCGGGAACGCCGACGCGGCGCCCGGTGCGTCGGTGTCGACGGGCGCCATCGTGCCGGCCTGGGCGGGCGGAAGTTCGTCGACCGTTCCGTTCGGGCGGGTGAGCACCCCGACGCCCACGACGGTCACCGCCGTCACTGCGGCCACCGTGCCGATCGCCGTGAACTGGCGGCGGTGGGCGGCGCGACGCTCGGCGAGGTGCATCGCGGTCTCGGGGCTGGACGAGCGCAGGAGGGTGTGCTCGGCGGTGTCGTGCAGGTGGCGGGTGAGTCGGTCGTTCAGGCGATGGTCGTTCATGTCAGGCCTCCGGTCGGAGATGGTGGAGTTGATGTTCGAGACGGGTGAGGGCACGCGACAGCCGGCTCTTCACGGTGCCGGGCCGGATGCCGAGCGCTTCGGCGGTCTGGGCTTCGGACCAGCCGAGCAGGTGGCGGCAGACGACGACCGCGCGCTGGTCGACAGGCAGCGCGGCGAGCGCACGATCGATGGCCGGGTCGGTGATCGACGGTTCGGCCGACACGATCTGCACCGGGGGTGGCCGGCGCACCAGGCGCCGTATCCGTGAGCGGGCGTGGTTGAGCCCGACCCGGTACACCCAGCCGGCCGGGTTGTCGAGCATCGAGACCCGGTCCCACCGTTGGTAGGCCCGCACGAGGGCCTCGTCGACGGCGTCGGCCGCCAGGTCGGAGTCGCGCAGGGTGACGGCCAACGCCCGGCCGACGCGCGGGCGCACGTCGATGTAGAACGTGGCGAAGTCGACCGCTCCGGCGGTGACGGGTTCGAGGTTCATGAGCGTTGCGGCGGGGGCGGCGGGCAGCAGCGGATCGATCGCGGACACGACAGGTACACGCCGGGGTGGGCGATTCGGTTCCATCACGATCCGCCGGTGTTGGTGAGGACGTCGAGACGGGTGAGGAGGCGGGTGGCGACGTCGTCGTCGCTCAGCGCTGCTGCCGCGGTCCACGCTTGGCGCGCGGCGGCCTCGTCGCCGGCCAGCGCAGCCGCCGCACCGAGGCCGAGCTGGCACTCGTAGCAGTTCGGCGCGTCGCCGACGACGGCCTGCCAGGCGGCCAGCGCCCGCCCGACGTCGGCGTCGCGTCCGGTGACCTCCGCTCGGCGCAGCAGGAGTCGCGCCTCGTGAGCGGCGAGGAACGGATCGTGGGGCGACCACTCGCGGGCCGCGTCCAGCTCGGACAGGGCTTCGTCGAGGCCATGCAGGGTGCCATCGGCCGCGGCGAGGTCGGCGGCGAGGACACGGACTCGTAGTGAGTCCGGCCGCAGCTCGATCGCCCGCCGGGCGTCGGCGAGCGCGGCCCCACTCCTCGCCGGCGATCCCATCGCCTCGGCGGCGTCACGCGCCAACCGGTCGGACGACACGGCGGCGACGCCGAGCATGAACACGGCGAGACACGCAACAGCTGTCACCGCGGTCGCCACGAGCTTCGTCCTCGATCGCCACTCGACGACCTCGGCGCCGGCGCTCACCACGACGACACCGGCCAGCAGCCAGAACACCAGGTCGACCTCGGCGACCGGGAACAACGCGAGTTGCTGGATGGCGTACGCGACGACGGCTGCGCCGAGACCGGCGATGAGCGGGCGCGCCCGGCGGATCACCCGGAGCCCCGCAGCCCCGACCGCGATGAGTAGGGCGACGTACACGAGCATCGCCGGGATGCCGGCGATGGCGGCGACGTCGAGCGGCCCGTTGTGGGCCCGGTCGGGCATCACGGCACGGCCGTAGGTGCGCTCGTACTCGGCATCGGTCGTGTGGGCGGCAGTGATCCGGTAGCTCTCGGGTCCGCCGCCCACCAGCGGATGCTCGCCCACGACCCGGACCGCGTTGGCCCACTCGTCGATCCGTGACGACGCCGGCGCCGACCGGTCGGTCACCTCACCGATCCGCGGCGCCACGACCGCCAGCGCGGCCAACACGCCCAGCCCGAGAACCAGCCACCGGCGATCCGACATGTCACGTGGGGTCAGGCACGTCGTGACATGTTGCCGATCGAGCCGTGGTCGCTCGCGCTGCCGGCGTGGTCGCCAACGCGACGCGACGACGATCGTGGCCGCCACCGCAGCGGCGACGATCGCTGCGCGGCTGCCTGAGCCGAGCAGGGCGATCGTGGCCCCGAACGCGGCGATGCCGGCGGCGACGCGCCACGGCGTCGTCGTCGATGTCCGGTCGCACGCCATGCCCGCGCACGCGGGGACCGCCATCGTCATCGCCGCGCCGAGGTAGGCCGCCGACCCGAACGGTCCGCCGAGGCGATCGGTCGTCGTCGCGAGTTCGATCGGTGCGCCGTGGATCAGTTCGATCACGACGTAGACCGCGACCCCGAGCGTGGCCACCACGACGCCGCGTACCACCACGACGATCGCGCCGTCCCCGGAGCGGCCGATGTTCGCGCCGACGATGGTCATCGCGCCGAACAGCATCCAGGCGACGAGGCCGAGGTTCCGCTCAGCCGTGCCGAGCCAGGCCAGCCGCGGGTCGAGAGCGGTGACCATCGACAGCCCGATCAGCGCGAGCAGGGCCAGCCACAGCGCGCCCACCCGCTTCGGAACGGTGAGCACCGGTTCGAGCGTGAGCAGCACGATCGCCGCCATGGCCACCACCGAAGCGGCGAACCACTTGGCCGGCCCGAACGGATACCACCCGGCGGGATCGGCGGCCAGGAACACCGCCACCGGCAGCACGGCGGCGGCGCGGGCGGTCCTCATCACGACCTAGACCCCTACCACGCCCGTTCGGTTCCGTGCCCGAAAGCGACGTTTGCGTCGGGATCCGATCACACCTGTCGGTGCTGAATCCCGACGCAAACGATTGTTGGCGGGCTCAGTCGGGGGTGTTGAGGAGGCGGCGGGCGGCGATGCCGGGGGTGATCGTGCCGGCGCGGAGCTCGGCCTCGGCGGCCGCCGCGGCCGCGCGCACGGCTGGGCGCTGGCGGAACGAACGCACGAGCGCTTCGTCGACGGCCGACCACATCCACGACACCTGCTGATCGGCACGGCGGGCGGCGAACGCGCCAGCGGCGTCCATCGTCGAGCGGTGCCGCTCGACCTGCGCCCACACGTCGTCGAGGCCGTCACCGGTCGTGGCGCTGCACGTGAGCACCGGCGGGATCCACACCGACGTCGCCGGGTGCAGCAGTTCGAGCGCGGTCGCCAGTTCCCGGGCGGCCATGCGGGCCTCGTCGCGGTGCTTGCCGTCGGCCTTGTTCACCGTCACCACGTCGGCCAACTCCAGCACGCCCTTCTTGATGCCCTGGAGCGAATCGCCGGTGCGGGCCAGCATCAGCACGAGGAACGTGTCGGTGAGGTTGGCGACGGTGGTCTCGGACTGCCCGACGCCGACCGTCTCGACGAGCACCACGTCGTAGCCCGCCGCTTCGACGATCACGATCGCCTCGCGGGTGGCCGCAGCCACGCCGCCGAGCGTGCCGGACGTGGGGGAGGGGCGGATGAACGCAGCGGAGTCGACCGACAGCCGTTCCATCCGCGTCTTGTCACCGAGGATGCTGCCGCCGGTGCGTGTCGACGACGGATCCACGGCGAGCACTGCCACCCGACGACCCTCGTCGGTCAGCTTGGTGCCGAGGGCGTCGATGAACGTCGACTTGCCGACGCCCGGCACGCCGGTGATCCCCACTCGATGGCTCGCCACCGCCCGCGGTAGCAGGCGGGTGAGCAACTCTTCGGCGAGGTCACGGTGATCGGGATGCGTCGACTCGACGAGCGTGATCGCCTGACCGAGGTAGCGCCGGTCGCCGGCCAGCACTCCCTGCTCGTACGCGTCGAGATCGATGCGCCGGGCCACGTCAGCCGGCGCGGCGTTCGAGCTCGCCCAACAGATCGACGACCGCGTCGGCGATCACGGTGCCCGGTGGGAAGATCGCCGAGGCGCCCGCCGCCCGCAGCTCGTCGAAGTCCTGCGGTGGGATGACGCCGCCGACCACGATCATGATGTCGCCGCGGCCCAGCCGGGCGAGCTCGTCACGCAGCTCCGGCACCAGCGTCAGGTGACCGGCGGCGAGCGACGATGCGCCGACGATGTGGACGTCGGCCTCGACCGCCTGCTTGGCCACCTCGGCCGGCGTCTGGAACAGGGGGCCGACGTCGACGTCGAAGCCGAGGTCGGCGAACGCGGTGGCGATCACCTTCTGGCCGCGGTCGTGACCGTCCTGGCCCATCTTGGCCACCATGATGCGGGGGCGCCGGCCGTGCTCGACCACGAACGCGTCGACGAGCTCGCGGGCCTGCGCCACGTTCGGCGTGTCGCCGATCTCCTTGCGGTACACGCCCTGGATCGTACGGATCGCCGCGGTGTGGCGACCGAACACCTGCTCCAGCGCGAGGCTGATCTCGCCGACCGTCGCCTTCGCTCGCGCCGCATCGACGGCCAACTTGAGGAAGTTCTGTTCGAGGCCCGGCGCCCGCGTGCCCTCGACCGACGCCGCTGCTGCGTCGGTCAGGCGCTGCAACGCCTCCTGACAGGCGGCCTCGTCGCGCTCGGCCCGCAACTGGTCCAACTTGGCGAGCTGCTGGTTGCGCACCGACGTGTTGTCGACCTTCAGCACGTCGATCGAATCGGGCGTGTCGGGGCGGAACACGTTGACACCGATCACCGGTTGACGACCCGAATCGATCCGCGCCTGCGTGCGGGCGGCCGCCTCCTCGATGCGCATCTTCGGGATCCCGGCCTCGATCGCGGCGGTCATCCCGCCGGCATCCTCGATCTCCTGGATGTGTCGCCACGCCGCGGCCGCGAGCTCGCCGGTCAGGCGCTCGATGTAGTACGAGCCCCCCCACGGATCGATCACCCTGGTGGTGCCCGACTCCTGCTGGAGGAAGAGCTGGGTGTTGCGGGCGATGCGGGCGGAGAAGTCGGTCGGCAGGGCGAGCGCCTCGTCGAGCGCGTTCGTGTGCAGCGACTGGGTGTGGCCCTGCGTGGCGGCCATCGCCTCGACGCACGTGCGCACCACGTTGTTGAACACGTCCTGCGCCGTGAGCGACCAGCCGGAGGTCTGGCTGTGCGTGCGCAGCGACAGCGACTTGTCGTTCGTGGCCCCGAAGTCCTTGACGAGCTTCGCCCACAGGAGGCGGCCGGCGCGCATCTTGGCCACCTCCATCGCGAAGTTCATGCCGATCGCCCAGAAGAACGACAGGCGCGGCGCGAACGCGTCGACGTCGAGCCCCGCGTCGATGCCGGCCCGCAGGTACTCCACGCCGTCGGCCAGCGTGTAGCCGAGCTCCAGGTCGGCCGTCGCGCCGGCTTCCTGCATGTGGTAGCCCGAGATCGAGATCGAGTTGAACTTCGGCATCTGGGCGGAGGTGAACGAGAAGATGTCGGAGATGATCCGCATCGACGGCTCGGGTGGATAGATGTAGGTGTTGCGGACCATGAACTCCTTGAGCACGTCGTTCTGGATGGTCCCGGTGAGCTGCTTCGGCGTGACGCCCTGTTCCTCGGCGGCGACGATGTAGAGCGCGAGGATCGGCAGGACCGCTCCGTTCATCGTCATCGACACGCTCATCTCGTCGAGCGGGATGCCGTCGAACAGCTGCCGCATGTCGAGGATCGAGTCGATCGCCACACCGGCCATCCCGACGTCGCCGGCGACGCGGGGGTGGTCGCTGTCGTAGCCGCGGTGGGTGGCGAGGTCGAAGGCGACCGACAGGCCCTTCTGGCCGGCGGCGAGGTTGCGGCGGTAGAACGCGTTCGAGTCGTCAGCGGTGGAGAAGCCGGCGTACTGGCGGATCGTCCACGGCTGGTTGACGTACATCGTCGGGTACGGCCCGCGCACGTACGGCGGCAGGCCCGGGTAGGAATCGAGGAAGTCGAGGCCCTTCACGTCGGCCTCGTCGTACACGATCGGGACATCGATGCCTTCGGGTGTGGTCCAGGTGAGCTCGCCCGGCTGGTGTCCGGTTTCAGCGGCCACGGCGTCGGCCCACTCGCTCTCGGTGCCCGTGCGCTCGACGTCGCCGAGCTCGAACTGCGACAGGTCGGGGATCGTCATGACGCCATCTCCTTCTCCATCGCGGGCTGCGGGTCCGGTTCGACACCGAGGAGATCGAGCGTGCGGGTGACGACGTCGAGAACGTCGGTGCCGACGCCGATCTCCTCGTCGACGCCGGCGAGGCCGAGCTTGCGGCCGGCGACGAACACGTAGGCGGCTCCCGCGCCGCGCAACGCGGTTGCCGCCGCCTCGCCGGACTCGCCGTAGACCGGGTCGGACGAACACAGGCAGGCGACGCTCGTGCCCGAGGCGGCGAAGTCGTCGACCGGACCGGCGATCGTGCGGATGCCGGCGGTCTCGAACAGGTTCTTGGCGAACGTCGCACGGGCGGTCGACTGGGCGAGCGTGCCGAGCGTGGCGACGAAGACCGCCGGCCGGTCACCCGTGGCCGCCGCCGCATCGGCTCGTGCCCGCTGACGCTCGAACCCCGCGCTCGCCCGGTGCAGCACGAGCGGTTCGAACGTGGCGTCGTCGGCGGCCTGCGCCTTGGCGTCGCCGGCGGGTGGTGGCGGCGCCTCGCCGATGTCGGGGAACTCGCTGAGCCCGGTGAGTGGCTGCCGGCGGGTGGCGATCCGCTGGTCACGGGCGGCGCGGGCCTCGCGGAGCGATCCGTGCACGAGACCGGTCCCGACCGCCGCGACGATGCCACCGGCCGCTTCGATTCGTTGCAGCTCGCGCCACGCGGTCGCCGCGAGCTCGTCGGTCAGGCGCTCGACGTACCACGAGCCGCCAGCGGGGTCGAGCACGCGCGCCAGATTGCTCTCCAGCTGCAGGACGGTCTGGGTGTTGCGGGCGATGCGCCGACCGAGCGCGGTGCCGCCGTCGGTGATCAACACGTCGTGCGGCAGGATCGTCACGGCGTCGGCGCCGCCCATCCCGGAGGCGAAGCACGCAACGGTCGAGCGCAGCGTGTTCACCCACGTGTCGTACCGGGTCATCATCACCCGCGAGCCGTCGGCGTGATGGAACGAGGCCCGATCGCCGGGGTCGAGGCCGGCGAGCTCGGCGACGCGCGCCCAGAGGCGGCGGGCGGCACGGAACTTGGCGATCGTCTCGAACTGGTCGGCGGTCGCCGCCCAGCGGAACTCGAACTGCCGGCTCGCCCGCACCAGCGGGACGCCGGTTGCCACGAGAGCGCGGACGGTATGGGCGGCCGCGGCGACGTTCCACGCGAGCTCTTGGGCATCGGTCGCGCCGGCGTCGTGCCACACCGTGCCGTCGGCCACCACGACCCGTGCGTTCGGGGCGTCGGCGGACAGCCGGTCGATCAGCGCACCGGCACCGGTGAGGCTTGCGGCGAGATCGGTGGCGCCGCCGGTGCGGATCCAGGCGCCGATCGGGTCGACCCCGAGCGTTCCACGCCGCGCGTCCGGCGCCACGCCGGCCGCTGCCCACCGATCCACCAGCAGCTCGGCGACCGCGACGCCGTCGGCGCCGGCCGGGGTGCCGAGCGAGATCGGGGCGATATCGAGGAACACGCCGTCGAGGGCCCGCTCGACGAACGCCGCGTCGGCGTCGCCGGGCAGCTCGAGCAGGACCCCGGTCGCGCCACCCTCCAGTTCGGCGACCGCGCTCGACCCGTCGGTGCCCGCCGCGGACGTCGGCCACACCCGCTGGCGGATCTCCCACGGTGCAGGTGCAGCGTGCGTCGAGCGGACGAACGGTGCGAACCCCGGCCGGCCGGCATCGACCGGTTCGGAGGAGTCGTAGAGGGGGCGGATCTCGACGCCGTCCTCGGTCTCGGTCACCAGCTGGCGCGCGAACGCCTCGGCGAACGCGGCATCGTCGGCGTCGGGGTTCGACTTGAGGATCACGCCCCGCACCGCTCGCAGCCACGACTCCCGGGTCGGTCGTGGTCCGTCCGACCCGGGCAGGCCGTCGGTGCGGGACGCAGTCATGAGCAAAGTCAACCGCGTCCGAGCGCTCGGGAGCAAAGTACGTCGACCCGCCCAGCCCTGGCTTCCGCAATACGATGCCGCGATGGTCGCTCGGTGGCATCGGTTCGCGCATGTCCCCGGCCTCGTTGCTCTCGCGGTGTTGTCGTGCGCCGCCTGCGGGGCCGAGGGGGCGGCGAGCAGCTCGGCGATGGGGGAGGGTGGGGCGATGATCGCTCCGCCGGCGAGCGTGGTCGTGAGCGACGTCGGGCCCGACGAGCCCAGAACCGGACCGCTCACGCCACGTGATCCCGACCGGATCACGCCCGAAGACCGTGCCGCGATCGAAGCGCTCGGCGCGTCGACTGCCGGCGAACCGCACGACGGCCATGGCCACGACCACACGACCGAGCCGTTCGAGGCGCCACTCCTCACCGGCGACAAGGCGGTGTTCGCGTACGAGTGGCTGCAGGCGCAGGCATCGACGTCGCGGTTCGACACGATCGAGGAGATCGAGGCGCTGGGCTACGTCAGATCGTCCGCGCCGATCGCCGGGATCGGCGCCCACTGGGTGCGATGGCCGCAGGTGGCCGAGCCCTTCGATCCGGCCTGGCCGGCGATGGTGCTGTACGACGAGTCGGTGCAACCGGCGCTGCTCGTCGGCTACTCGTACTGGGTGCAATCGCCGTCCGAGCCCGTCGGGTTCGCCGGCGGCAACGACCACTGGCACCAGCACCAGGGGCTGTGTGTGGTCAACGGGTGGGTCGACCGGGAGCGTTCGACCGGACCGGATGCCTGTGCCGGCACGTACTTCCCGGGCGGCGACCTGTGGATGCTCCACGCCTGGCCGGTGGCCGGCTACGTGAACCGCGCCGGGACCTTCGCCACGTTCAACCGCAAGTTGTGTCCGGCGGCCGCCGGTGTTCCGGACGTGATGCGTTGCCCGGAGTAGCAGTGGCCGCTGACGCGAGCCGCGCACCGCGTCTGCCGCGGGAGTTCAAGCTGCTCTGGGGCGCCACCGGGCTCTCGAACATCGGCGACGGATTGCGCCTCGTCGCCCTGCCGCTGCTCGCCGCGTCGGTGACGACCGACCCGCTGCTGATCGCCGGCGTCGCCGTCGCCGAACGCGTGCCGTGGCTGTTGTTCATCCTCCCCGGCGGGGCGTGGGCCGACCGGTTCGACCGGCGCCGCCTGCGCATGCGGCTCGACATCGCCCGCTCGCTCGTGATGGCGATCCTCGTCGGGTTCGTGGTGGCCGACCGCGTGTCGATGGTGGTGATCTACGCCGTGGCGGCACTGCTGGCCTCCGCTGAAGCGGTGGTCGACAGTTCGAGCATGGCGCTCGTGCCGGCCACGGTCGCTCGCGACGACCTCGAGCGGGCCGGGGGACGCCTCACGTCCACCGAGCTGGCCACGAACGATCTGATCGGGCCACCGCTCGGTGGTCTCCTGTTCGGTATCGCCGTGGCTGTGCCGTTCGGCATCGACGCCGCGACGTTCGCCGCTGCGGCGCTGTGCATGTCGTTCATGAGGGGCTCGTACGCGTCCGGAGCGGAACGCCGGCCCGGCTCCGCGCTGCGTGGCGACATCGCCGACGGGTTCCGCTGGCTGTGGAGCGAACCCCTCCTGCGGCGGCTCGCCACGATCTCGATGGGCCTCGGCACGGCGTCGTACATCGGCAACGGCGTGTTCGTCCTCTTCGCCCGCGAGACGCTCGGGTTGTCGGCGTTCGGCTACGGGCTGCTCCTCGTGCCCGGCGCGTTCGGCGGGATCGTCGGCTCGCTCGCCGCGCCTCGGCTGCGTCGCTTCCCGCTGCGGGCCGCGCTCAGCGTGGCGGTGCTCGGTTCCGGCGTGTCGACGTGGGTGATGTCGGGCGTGTCGCAACCGGTGATCGTCGCCGTGCTGGCCGCGTGCTCCCTCGGCTTCGTGATGATCTGGAACGTGTTGACGGTCGCGCTCCGCCAGCGTGTGATCCCGAACGAACGGCTCGGCCGGGTCGGGGCCAGCTACCGGTTCATGGTGTTCTTCGGGATGCCGTTCGGTGCGCTCGCCGGCGGGGTGCTGGCCGATCTGTTCAGCGTGCGGGCGGCGATCTTCGTCAGTGGCAGCACCCTCGTGTTCTTCGCGCTCTTGATCCCGGTGTTGCTCCGCGACGTCGGCCGGTACGACCAGGACACGGTCGGGCCCGACGCGGTCAGAGCAACCGGATGATGTGTTCCGCCAGCTCGTCGTAGGTGTCGAGCGCCGGGAACTGGGGGAACTCGGCGATCACGTTGGCCGGGGCGTGGAACAGGAAGCCGCTGTCGGCCTCGATGAGCATCGACGTGTCGTTGTAGCTGTCGCCAGCGGCGATCACCCGGTAGCCGAGCGAGTGGAACGCTTCGACCGATCGGCGCTTCTGGTCGGCCTGGCGGAGGCGGTAGTCGACGATCCGGTCGTCGTCGACGACGAGTCGGTGGCAGAAGACGGCCGGCCATCCGAGCTGGCGCATGAGCGGGCGGGCGAACTGCTCGAACGTGTCCGACAGCAGGATCACCTGGGTACGGCTGCGCAGGTCGTCGAGGAACTCCTTGGCTCCCTCCAGCGGGGCGAGCCCGCCGATCACGTCCTCGATCAGCGACATCGTGAGACCGTGCTCGTCGAGCAGGCTCAGGCGGTACTTCATCAGCACGTCGTAGTCAGGCTCGTCGCGCGTGGTACGGCGGAGCTCGTCGATCCCCGTGCGTTCGGCCACGGCGATCCAGATCTCGGGCACGAGCACACCCTCGAGGTCGAGGGTGATCATCGTCGGCCGGGTGTCGCTCACGGCGCCAGTCTCGCGGAGCCCCGACAGCCCCGCGAAAATCGCCCCCCGGCGCGCCACATCCCGTGCGTTGGGGACGGGGCCGGATGAACGAGGTCAGCGGTCGATGTGGCGGAGCGCGGGCGGGGGGCGATCGGGGACCGGGGTCGAGCCGGCGGCCCAACCGAGGTAGATCATCCCGACGAGGCGATCGTCGGGGGCGAAGCCGCACAGGTCGAGCACGCGCGGCGCGTCCGCCAGCGCGGGCGTCGACCAGAAGCTGGCGAGTCCGAGCGTCGTCGCGCCGAGCAGTAGGTTCTGCACCCCAGCGGCGACGGAGTCACGGTTCTCGGCGCCGAGCATCTCGTTGTCGTGTGGCGTGCAGCCGACCACGAGCAGCCCCGGCGTGCGGAGGTACTTCGTGCGAGTCTTCTCCCGCTTGCCCTCGTCGCCGAAGTCGGCGTCGATCATGTCGGCGACCATCGCCTCGCCGACCCGCCGGCGCCCCTCGCCGGTGCAGAACGCGAAGCGCCACGGCCAGGTCTTCTTGTGGTTCGGGGCCCACGTCGCCAGCGCGCACAGCTCGGCCACCAGCTCCGCGGGCACCTCACGGTCGTGGTCGACGATCATCGACGTCCGGCGCGACCGGACCAATCGGCTGAACTCGTCGAACGTCACCGGGTCCGTCATGGCGCCCAGGATGTCAGCCAGCCCCCTCAAATCGGCGTTTGCGTCGGGATTCGGCACACCTGTCGGTGCTGGATCCCGACGCAAACGTCATGTGGAGGGGGTGGTGGGCTTGCGGGCGCGGCTGGGTTGGACCCGCGGGGCTTCGTTGGGCATCTTCGGGTAGACGGGAGGCCACGGTGCGTCGGGGACGCCATCGGCGAGGTCGGCGGCGAAACGCTCGACGAGCGGAACGATCGAGCACGGGGCGTCGTCCATCAGCTCCCACGGGTCGCCGAGCTCGTCGAGGCGGGCCGGCACGGTGTCGATCGTCATCGCCTCCGGGTCGATCGTGTCGAGCTCGTCCCAGCCGAACGGTGTCGACACCTGCGCGCCCACCCGCGGCCGGGCGCCCCACGCGCCGAACATGTTCTTGTGCGGTGCGTTCTGGTTGAAGTCGATGAACACCCGCTCGCCCCGCTCCTCCTTCCACCACTTGTCGGTGATCAGGCCGGGATGCCGCCGGGCGAGCTCGCGCCCGATGGTGATCACCGCGCCGCGGACGGCGAACGAATCCCAGCCCGGCTCGACGCGGACGTACACGTGGATGCCCTTGCTGCCGGTCGTCTTGGCGAACCCGAGCATGCCGTACTCGGCGAGGAGGTCGTGGACGTGGGCCGCCGACTCGCGGACCATGTCGAACGTGACGCCGGGGGAGGGGTCGAGATCGATGCGCAGCTCGTCGGCGTCGTCCGGCTCCGAGGCCCGGAACGGCCACACGTGCAGCCCGAGCACGCCCATGTTCACCGCCCACAGCACGTGGGCCAGGTCGGCGATCACGAGCGCCCGCGACGGCGTGCCGTTGATCGTCTCCACCGTCGTCGTCTCCAGCCAGTCGGGCGCCGAATCGGGGATGCGCTTCTGGAAGAACGACTTCTCCTTCACACCGTTCGGATACCGCTCGAGCAGCACGGGCCGGTCACGCACGGTCCGCATCAACGCGTCGCCCACGGCCACGTAGTAGTTGGCGAGGTCGAGCTTCGTCCGCGGTTCCTTCTCCGGGCCCACTGACGGGAACATCACCTTGCCGGGGTTGGTGATCTCGACGACGCGGCCGGCCGCTTCGACCGGGACGGGTTCGCCGAACTCGTCCTGCTTGGCCATGCGCCGAAGCTATCCCGCCGAGGGTTACTGCTTGGCGTGCAGGGCTGCGTTGAGCTCGCCCCAGACGCCCGTGCGGGCGCGGGCGATCACCTGGCCGGTCTGGCCGTCGCGGATGAACATCAGGTTGTCGCGCCCCGACAGTTCGCGGGCCTTGACCACGCCGTCGGGTGTGAGCACCGGCGTGCTGGCGGTGACGTACAGGCCGGCCTCGACCACGCAGTCGTCGCCCAGGCTGATGCCGATGCCACCGTTGGCGCCGAGCAGGCAGCGTTCACCGATCGAGATCGTCTCCTTGCCGCCGCCCGACAGGGTACCGAGGATCGAGGCCCCGCCGCCGATGTCGCTGCCGTCACCGACCACGACGCCGGCACTGATGCGGCCCTCGACCATCGACGTGCCGAGCGTGCCGGCGTTGAAGTTGCAGAACCCCTCGTGCATCACCGTGGTGCCCTCGGCGAGGTGGGCGCCGAGGCGGACCCGCGAGGCGTCGGCGATGCGCACACCCGACGGCGTCACGTAGTCGGTCATCCGGGGGAACTTGTCGACGCCATGGACGCTCAGCGCGCCGCCGGTCGACTTCACCTGCAGGCGCACGTCGTCGAGATCGCCGATGGCGACCGGGCCGAGGCTCGTCCACGCGACGTTGTTGAGGGCGCCGAAGATGCCCTCGACGTTCAGCGTGCGCGGCGCGGCGAGGCGATGCGACAGCAGGTGCAAGCGGAGGTAGGCGTCGCTGGCCGACGACGGGGGTGCGTCGACGTCGATCGAGATCCGCACGGGGCGGATGCGCACCCGTCGCACGTCGTCGATCGAGTCGCGCATGCCGATCGCGGCGTCGATCTCCTCGGTCGGGCAGTCGTCGTCGCCGTACTCGCCCCAGCCGAGCCAGCGGTACCAGGTGTCGAGCACCGAGTCGTCCGATGCGACGGTCGCCAGACCGGCGCCCCAGGCCATGCGTGCCATCACAGAACTCCTTCGCTCACGAGAACTTTCACAGCACCTCCGGGCGCAGCGTCGGAAAGAGGATCACTTCCTTGATCGAGTCGACGCCGGCGAGCAGCATCGCCACCCGGTCCATGCCGATGCCGAGGCCACCGGTCGGCGGCATGCCGTATTCGAGCGCCCGCAGGTAGTCCTCGTCGACGGTGCCGGCCTCGGTGTCGCCGGCGTCCTTGGCCGCCTGCTCCTCCTCGAAGCGCAGCCGCTGCTCGACCGGGTCGTTGAGTTCCGAGTACCCGTTGCCGAGCTCGCGGCTGTCGACGAAGATCTCGAACCGCTCGGTCAGCCACGGATCGCTTCGGTCCACACGGGCCAGGGGGGAGATCTCGGTGGGGTGACCGGTGACGAACGTCGGCCGGACGATGTCGGCCTCGCACAGTTTCTCGAACAACTCCTCCACGAGCTTGCCGCCGCCCCACCGCTGCTCCCAGCGGATCTCGTGCTGCTCGGCCAGCGCCCGCAGATCGCCGAGCGGCTGCGACGGGTGGACCTCGCGGCCGACCTTCGCCGACACGGCGTCGACCATCCGCACTCGGGGCCACGGCTCGGCCAGGTCGATCTGCTCGCCGCGGATCTCGATCACGCTCGTGCCGGTCGCATCGATCGCGGCCTGGGTGACGAGCACCTCGGAGATGTCCATCACGTCGTTCCAGTCGCCGAACGCCTGGTAG
The DNA here is from genome assembly GCA_964651825.1 of uncultured Ilumatobacteraceae bacterium. Taxonomy (GTDB): domain Bacteria; phylum Actinomycetota; class Acidimicrobiia; order Acidimicrobiales; family Ilumatobacteraceae; genus Sva-07. Next base: position 24,607 of record CAZYWK010000028.1, read on the forward strand.
AGCTCCATCATCGTGAACTCGGGGTTGTGGCGCGTCGACATGCCCTCGTTGCGGAAGATGCGTCCGATCTCGAACACCCGCTCCATGCCGCCGACGATCAGCCGCTTCAGATGGAGCTCGAGCGCGATGCGCAGGTAGAGGTCGACGTCGAGCGTGTTGTGGTGGGTGACGAACGGCCGTGCGTGGGCGCCCCCGGCCTCGACGTGGAGCACCGGGGTCTCGACCTCGATGAAGCCGCGCTCGTGCAGGGTGCGGCGGAAGCTGGCGATCACCGCGTGGCGGATCTCGAACGCCCGCCGGGCCTCGTCGTTGACGATCAGGTCGGCGTAGCGCTGCCGGAACCGGGTGTCGGTGTCGCTCAGGCCGTGCCACTTGTCGGGCATCGGCCGCAGGGCCTTGGCGAGCAGCTCGATGCGCTGGGCCTTGACCGACAGCTCGCCCTTGCGGGTGGTCATCACCGTGCCGCTGACGCCGACCCAGTCGCCGAGGTCGAGCGCCTTGACCGCTTCGAACGCGTCGTCGCCGATCACCGCTTTCGACACGAACAGCTGGATCTCGCCCGACCGGTCGCGCAGTGTGGCGAACACGAGCTTGCCGGAGTCACGCAGCAGCATGACGCGTCCGGCGACCTGGACCGGTTGGTCGGTCTCGACCCCGGCGTCGAGGTCGCTCCACGCGGCGCGCACCTCCGACAGGGTGTGGCTGCGGTCGAAGCGATAGGGGTACGGATTGGCGCCGACGTCGCGCATCGCCTGCAGCAGGTCGAGCCGTCGCGCCCGCTCGGCGGTCAGCCCGCTGCCGGACTGGACGTCGCTGGGCTGGTTGTCGTCGGTCGCAGTGTCGTCGGCCACGGTGCCAGCACGGTAGCGACTTCTCGGCGGGCCGACGCGTCGAGTTGACGGGTATTGGCCGCCGATGTTCTCTACCATCGCCCCGATGCGCCGCCCGCTGACCGCTGTCGTGCTCCTCGGCGCGTCCCTGCTGCCGATGCAGGCCGACGCCGCGGACTCGACCATTCCGCCGATCGCCGAGCCCGCCACCGCGTTGGCACATGCAGTTCGGATGACGCCAGAGGTGACCGACATCGTCACCGTGAACAACAGCGGCGCGCTCACCGACGCCAACGCCAACGCTGCGCTGGCAGCCGCCCGCGACGCTGGAGCGTCGGCCGCCGTCGGCCGGTCGGCCAGCATCGGGATGACCGAGCTCCGCCGCGGCGGCAACGGTGTCCAGATCGCGGCGCAGGGCTTCGCATACCCGATGGGCACGACCGTGCTGCCGACCGACATGGTCGCCGCCACGATGAGCCCCTCGATCGCCGGCCTGCTCACGGCGAACACCCTCGTGATGGGCGAGCTCACGGCGAGCCTGCGCGGAGCCGCGGCCGGCGACACGGTCACGCTGATCGCCGCCAGCGGCACCCCGACGGTGTTCACCGTCGCCATGATCGGCGACGACGCCACCATCGGCGGCACGGAGCTGCTGATGTCGCCGGCGGCCGCCGATCGGCTCGGCATCACCCAGCTCAACAGCGTCGTGATCTGGAACTTCCGGTCGCGTGAGGCGATCGACGGGGCGCTGTCGGCCCACGGCCTCGTCAACACCAAGGTCAGGATCCGCCGGAGTTGGGAGCCGTTCGATCCCGACTTCACGCTGGGCATGGCCCGCACCAAGCAGGCGCTCGGCGAGTTCACCTACCGCGTCAACGCCAACGGCTCGGTGACGCTCGACTCGGCCTGGACGAGCACGTACATCACGTACGGCTCGATCGGGGGCCTGCGGCTGTCGTCGGGCTGCAATGTCAACGTGCGCCCGGCGCTCCAAGCGGCGATGGACGAGGTCATCGCCGCGGGGCTCGCCGGCACGATCAACTACGCCGACGCCAACAGCGCCGGCGGATGCTTCGGTCCCCGGTTCAACCGGCTCACGCCGAACTCGTCCGTCGGGTTCCTGTCGAGACACACGTGGGGGCAGGCGGTCGACACCAACACCCAAGGCTCGTGTCAGGGCTGCGCGCCACCGGACATGGACTGCCGCACCGTGCGCATCTTCCGCAAGCACGGTTTCGCCTGGGGCGGGAACTTCCTGGTGCCCGATGGCATGCACTTCGAGTGGGTCGGCGACCGGCGCGACCAGTACCCGTATCCGTCACGGTTCTGCTCCAACGACGTTGCTGCCGACGCGGGGCCGCTCCTCGTCGAGCAGACACAGCGAGCGACGATCTTCGAGGACGCCGGATTCACCCCCGAGTAGCGTGGGTCGGGTGAGCACTCGATTCGTCATCATCGGTGGCGGCCCGGCCGGCAACACCGCGGCCACCTACGCTGCCCGGTTCGGGGCCGAGGTCGTGATGATCGAGCGCGACGTCATCGGCGGCGCGGCCCACCTGTGGGACTGCATCCCATCGAAGTCGATGATCGCCACCGGCCGGGCGATCAGCCGCACCCGCGCCATCGGCGGGCTCGGCCTGGCCAACGTCGACACGACCGTCGACGTCGAGAGCCTCACCAGCCGCATCCTGTCGATCGAGCACAAGATGCGCGACAACACGACGCAGCTCCTCACCAGCCAGGGCGTGCGCCTGATCAAGGGCACGGCGCGGTTCTCCGGCTCGCACACCGTCGAGGTCGACGGGGCGGAAGGCACCGAGACGATCGAGTTCGACGCCGCGCTCGTGTCGACGGGTTCGCGCCCGCGCGTTCCCGAGTGGTGCCAGCCCGACGGCGACCGCATCCTGACCACCCGCGACTGCTATCCGCCCAAGGTGCTCCCGGAGAGCGTCACGATCGTCGGGTCCGGCGTCACCGGCGTCGAGTTCGTGCACATGTTCTCGATGTTCGGCTCAGCGGTCACCCTCGTCGTCAGCCGCCAGCAGGTGCTGCCCGGTAAGGATCCCGAGGTGGCGGCGGTGCTCGAGGCCGAGTTCATGCGGCGTGGGGTGAAGCTGGTGATGGGGGCGCGGGCGGAGGCCATCGAGCGCGTGCCCGACACCGATCGCGTGGTCGTGCGCTGCGACGACGGGCGGTCGATCGAGTCGACCCACGCCGTGCTGGCCATCGGCTCGATCCCCAACACCGAGGGCATCGGCCTCGACCTGGCCGGCGTCGAAACCGACGGCGGGTACGTGCCGATCGACCGCCACTGCGTCACGTCGGTGCCGCACATCTATGCCGCCGGCGACATCAGCGGCAAGCTGCCGCTGTCATCGGTGGCGTCGATGCAGGGCCGCAAGGTCGCCCAGCACATGATGGGCCGGCACACCCGCGTCGAGCGCGACCTCGACTACGACAAGGCCGCCTCGGCGATCTTCACCGAGCCCGAGATCGCGGATGTCGGCCTCGCCGAGGCCGAGGCGTTCAGCTCCGGTCGCAAGATCCGGGTGACGAAGGTGCCGTTCTCGGCCACCGCCAAGGCGATGATCAACGCCGACACGCAGGGATTCGTGAAGATCATCTCCGACCCCGCCACTGGCGTGGTGCTCGGCGGGTCGATCGTCGGCCGCCAGGCCGCGGAACTGATCTCGGTCCTCGCCGTCGCCGTCACCGCCGGCCTCACCGTCGGCGATCTCGCCGAGAGCATCCTCGTCCACCCGGCCCTGAGCGAAGCCCTCGCCGAAGCCGCCGAGTAGTCGGCCGCGGCCGCGGGGATGACTGTGTGTCGCTACTCGATGACGGCGAGGACGTCGCCGCCGCCGACGGTGTCGCCGGCGGCGACCTTGATCTCCTTGACCGTGCCGGCCTTGTCGGCGTTGATCTGGTTCTCCATCTTCATCGCCTCGAGCACGACGATGCCGGCGCCGGCCTCGACGGCCTGACCGACCTCGACCAGCACCTTGACGATCGTGCCCTGCATCGGCGCCTCGATCGAGCCCGAACCGGCGGCCCCGCCGCCGCTGCCGCCCGCGGCCCGCTTCGGCTTCTTCGCCGCGGCGCCGCCGGCCACGACGGCGACGGCTTGCTGCTCGGGCACCCACATGTCGACCTCGAAGCGCTTGCCGTTCAACTCGACGGTGGTCGAGCGCTTGACGAGCGGGGGTGCTTCGGCATCGTCGTCGTCGGCGGCCGCTGGCGCGGCGGGCGGCGTGATGCCGCTCAGGTCGAGGCGCTCTTCGACCCACTTCGTCGAGTGCTCGACGGCGGCGAAGTCGGGGTGGCGCAGGATCGCGAGGTCGGCCGGGATCGTGGTGGCCACGCCCTCGACGACCAGCTCTTCCAGGGCGCGGATGGTGCGGGCGATGGCCACGTCACGGTCGCGGCCCCACACGATGAGCTTGCCGACGAGGTTGTCGTAGAACTGGCTGATCGAGTCGCCCGACAGGTAGCCGGTGTCGAAGCGCACACCGAAGCCGTCGGGGGCGACGAGCTTGGTGATCGGGCCGGGGGAGGGGAGGAACTTGCCGCCGGTCGGGTCCTCGGCGTTGATGCGCACCTCGATCGAGTGGCCGCGGCGAGCGGCGTTGACCTCGTCCTGGGTCATCGGGAGCGGTTCGCCCGCGGCAACGCGGATCTGCCACTCGACGAGGTCGATGTCGGTGATCATCTCGCTCACCGGGTGCTCGACCTGGAGGCGGGTGTTCATCTCGAGGAAGAAGAACTCGCCGTCCTGGTAGATGAACTCGACGGTGCCGGCGCCGACGTAGCCGACCGCCTTGGCCGCCTTGACGGCCGCCTCGCCCATCGCCTCCTCGATGCCCGCTCCGAGGCCCGGCGCCGGGGCCTCCTCGATGAGCTTCTGGTGGCGGCGCTGCGCCGAGCAGTCACGGGTCGAGATCCACACGACGTCGCCGAACTTGTCGCCGACCAGTTGCACCTCGACGTGGCGCGGCCACGTGAGGTAGCGCTCGACGTACACCTCGTCGCGCCCGAAGAAGCTCTTCGCCTCGCGCTGCGCGCTGGCCATCGCGTCGTCGACCTCGGCCGCCGACTGGACGACCTTCATGCCGCGGCCTCCGCCACCGAACGCGGCTTTGATGCACACCGGCCAGCCGAACTCCTCGCCGAAGGCCCGGATCTCCTCGGGCCCCTTGGCGAACTCGGTCGTGCCGGGAACGATCGGCACGTCGCCGCGCATCGCCGCCTGGCGACTCGACACCTTGTCGCTCATCTCGTCCATCGCGCTCGCCGGCGGACCGATGAACTCGACGCCCTTCGCCGTGATCAGGCGGGCGAAGTCGGCGTTCTCGCTGAAGAAGCCGTAGCCGGGATGCACGGCGTCGGCGCCGCTGGCCTCGATCGCCCCCAACACCGCGTCGGTGTTGATGTAGCTCTCGGCCACCGTCTGGCCACCCAGAGCGAACGCCTCGTCGGCGAGCCGCACGTGCAGCGCGTCACGATCGAGCTCGGAATAGATAGCGACGGTGGGGATGCCCATCTCACGAGCGGCGCGGATGACACGGACGGCGATTTCGCCACGATTGGCGATCAGGATCTTCTTGAGCACGGCTGCCAATGTAGGGGTCATGACCGTTCCGGGAGACATCTGGTCGGCGGAGCCGTGGCCGGCGGGATGGACGGTGCACCACGTCGCCGAGACCGGGAGCACCAACACCGATCTGATCGACGCGCTGGCCCGAGCGACGATGGGTGACGGTGAGGTGGCCGACCGCACGGTGCTCGTCGCCGATCACCAGACCGTCGGCCGTGGCCGCCTCGACCGGCGCTGGGACGCGCCGGCGGGCGCGAATCTCCTCGTGTCGGTGGCGTTCGTGGAGGTGCCCGCGACGCCGGTGTCGTTGACGCAGCGGATCGGCCTGGCAGCAGTCGACGCAGCTCGGCGGGCGCGGCCCGACGCGACCGTGATGCTGAAGTGGCCCAACGACGTGCTGCTCGACGACCGCAAGCTCGCCGGCGTTCTCGCCCAGCGCGAACCCTCGACGGGAGCGGTGGTGGTGGGGATCGGGCTCAACGTCGGCTGGGCCCCCGAGGGAGCGGCCCGCCTGGGGGATCGCACGACCCCGGCCGCTGTGCTCGGTGATCTGCTCGTCGCGTTCGATGCCCTCGGGCCCGACGTCGCTGAGCGGTACCGGCGTGACCTCACCACGCTCGGGCGCGACGTACGCGTCGAGCTGCCGTCCGGTGACGTGCTGGAAGGCCGTGCCGTCGACGTCGATGCCGACGGCCGGCTCGTGGTGGAGGACCGGCCGGGGTCGTTGCGGGTGGTCGACGTCGGTGACGTGGTGCATGCCCGTCACGCCGGCTGACCAGTACCCTCTCGCCCATGAATGCCGTGCCCCCGTTGCCGACGCGCCGGCGACGGCGCCGGAGTTCGGCGTCGATCGCCGCCCTCCTCGCGGTGATCGTCGGTGCCTGCGGTGCGGCCGGCGTGATCAACGCCGCCAACTCCCGCACGGCGAACGTCACGCGGATCGAAGGGCTCGAAGACGTCCTCCAGGCCAAGGACGGCCCGGCCGAGAACTACCTGCTCATCGGCTCCGACACCCGTGCCACCGCCGATCCGGACTCACCGGACTTCGGCGGCATCGGTGACACCAACGCGGTTTCCGGTCAACGCAGCGACACCATCATGATCCTCCGCCAGGAGGCCAACGGCGACGGGGCCTCCCTGCTCAGCCTTCCCCGCGACCTGTGGGTGCCGATCGCCGGCCGCGACAGCGAGAGCCGCATCAATTCGGCCTACAGCGACGGCACCGACGTGCTGGCGGCGACGATCACCCAGAACTTCGGCATCCCGATCCACCACGTCGTCGAGGTCGACTTCTCCGGCTTCAAGGAGATCATCGACGCCACCGGCGGCACCGAGATCTGCTTCTGGTACGTGACCCGTGACCACAACACCGGCCTCGACCAGCAACCGGGCTGCCACATCCTCGACGGGATGCAGGCGCTGGCGTACGCCCGCAGCCGTCACTTCGAAGAGTTCCGCGACGGGCGGTGGCGCGAAGACCCACGCAGCGACCTCGGTCGCATCGAGCGCCAGCAGGACTTCATCGAGCAGACGGCCAAGTCGGTCACCGCCCGGGTGCAGTCCGACCCGTTCGTCGCGTCCGAGCTCATCGAGGCGGCGATCGGCGCCGTCAGCATGGACCCCAACCTCGATCCCGTCGGGGCGGCCGGCACACTGCGCAAGGCGTTCTCCGCCGGTGTGCGCAAGTACCAGCTCCCCGTGTACGGAACGACGAAGAACGGCAACGCCGTGCTGCTCATCGGCGACGGCGCCGAACCGATCCTCGACTACTTCCGCGGCATCGGCCCACCCCCACCGATCACCGAGGACTGACGCGAGCGCGGTAGCCTGCGCGGCCGATGAAGGCCCTGATCCTCGCCGGCGGCGCCGGCACCCGGCTGCGGCCGATCACCCACACCCGCGCCAAGCAGTTGGTGCCGGTCGCCAACACACCGATCCTGCACTACGGCATCCGGTCGATGGTCGACGCCGGCATCACCGAGCTCGGCGTGATCGTCGGCGACACCCGCGACGAAGTGATGGCCGGCCTCGGCGACGGCGCGCAGTTCGGCGCCTCGATCACCTACATCCGGCAGGACGAGCCCCTCGGCCTGGCCCACTGCGTGCTGATCGCCCGCGACTTCCTCGGCGACGACGACTTCGTGATGTACCTCGGCGACAACCTGCTGGAACAGGATCTCGCCGCCTTCGTCGACGCCTTCCAGTCCGCCCGCCAGGGCGACGAACCGCCGTCGGCCCAGATCCTGCTCAAGCAGGTGCCCGACCCGCACCGCTTCGGCATCGCCAGCCTCGACGAATCGGGCCACGTCGTGCACCTGGTCGAGAAGCCGGCCGACCCGCCGTCCGATCTGGCGTTGGTGGGTGTGTACCTGTTCGACCCGCTGATCCACGACGCGGTCGCGGCGATCGAGCCGTCGGAGCGGGGCGAGCTGGAGATCACCGACGCCATCCAGTGGTTGATCGACCAGGGCCATCGCGTGCGCATGGAGATCCTCACCGGCTGGTGGATCGACACGGGCAAGCTCACTCCGCTGCTGGAGGCCAACCGGTTGATCCTGGAGCGCATCGAGACCCGCATCGACGGTTCCGTCGACGAGGGCTCGGTGATCGACGGCCGGGTGATCATCGAGGCCGGCGCCGAGGTCGTCAACTCGACGATCCGCGGCCCGGTGGCGATCGGCGCCGACACGAAGGTGATCGACAGCTTCATCGGGCCGTTCAGCGCGATCGGTGCCGGCTGCCTCGTCGAACATTCCGAGGTCGAGCACTCCGTCGTGATGGAGAACAGCCAGATCGTCGACATCCCGCGCCTCGAAGACAGCCTGATCGGCAGCGACGCCGTCGTGTCGCGCACGAAGCGCAAGCCCCGCGCCGTCCGGCTGATGGTCGGCGACCACTGCCAGATCGACATCGAGTGAGAGACCGCGGGACGAGAGAGACGGAGCCACAGTGATGAAGTTGTTCGTGACCGGCGCGGCCGGGTTCATCGGATCGAACTACGTGCGGTACGTGCTCGGCTCGACCGACCACGAGGTGACGATCTACGACGCGCTGACCTACGCCGGGAACCTGGAGAGCATCCGCGACGTGCTCGACGATGCCCGTTGCGACTTCGTGCACGCCGACATCTGCGAGCCCGACGACGTCGCCCGGGCGATGGACGGCCACGACGCGGTCGTCCACTTCGCCGCCGAGAGCCACGTCGACCGTTCGATCCAGGACGGCTCGAAGTTCGTCCGCACCAACTGCATGGGCACCAACGTGCTGTGCGACGTGGCCAACAACGTGGGCGTCGGCCGGTTCCTGCACATCTCCACCGACGAGGTCTACGGCTCGGTGGAGGAGGGGTCGTCGCGCGAGACCGACCCCCTCGCCCCGCGCTCGCCGTACTCGGCGGCCAAGGCGGGCTCCGACCTGATCGCGCTGTCGTACTTCTCCACCTACGGCCTGCCGGTCGTGGTCACCCGGTGCTCGAACAACTACGGGCCGTACCAGTTCCCCGAGAAGGTCATCCCGCTGTTCACCACCAACCTGCTCGACGGCAAGCAGGTGCCGCTCTACGGCGACGGCCTGAACGTGCGCGACTGGATCCACGTCGAGGACCACAACGTGGCCGCGCACTTGGTGCTCGAGCAGGGTGCGACCGGCGAGATCTACAACATCGGTGCGGGCAACGAGCTCACCAACCGCGAGCTCACGTACCGCTTGCTCGAACTCACGGGCCGCGACGAGTCGTTCATCACGCCCGTGGAGGACCGCCTCGGCCACGACCGGCGCTACTCGGTGAACATCGACAAGATCACCGAGCTCGGCTGGTCGCTCGGGCGGACGTTCGACGACTCCCTGGCCGCCACGGTCGACTGGTACCGCGACCGGCGCGACTGGTGGGAGCCGCTGAAGGCCAAAGCCGGCCTGTGAGGTCGAGGCGGTGAAGCTCCTCGTCACCGGTGCCGCCGGCCAGCTCGGCCGCGACGTCGTGGCGTACGCGACCACCGCGGGCGACGAGGTGCTCGCCCTCGACCGGACCACGCTCGACATCACCGACGCCGACGCCGTGCTGGAAGCCTGCCGTGGCTTTGGGCCCGACGCGATCGTCAACGCGGCCGCCTACACCGCCGTCGACGCCTGTGAGACGAACATCGAGGCGGCGTACGCGATCAATGCCACGGCCGTCGGGTCTCTCGCCACGGCCGCGGCCGGCATCGGGGCCCACCTGGTCCACGTCAGCACCGACTACGTCTTCGACGGCACGCTCGACCGCCCGTACCGCGAGGGCGACGCCACCAACCCGCAATCGGTCTACGGGGCGAGCAAGCTGGCAGGCGAGCAGCTGGCCGGGCCGGACGCGGCGGTCGTGCGGACGTCGTGGGTGTGCGGCGAGCACGGGAACAACATGGTCAAGCTGGTGCTTCGGCTCGCGCAGCCCGGCGCCGACCTGGCCTTCGTCGACGACCAGCGCGGCTGCCCGAGCTTCACCGCCGACCTCGCGCCAGCCCTTCACCGCATCGCCGCCGAGCGCCGCTCGGGCATCCACCACCTCACGAACCAGGGCGCCGTGTCGTGGTACGAGTTCGTGCAGGAGGTGTTGCGCGCTGCCGGCCACCCCGTCGACCTGGTGCGCCCGATCACAACCGATCAGCTCGACCCTCCGCGTCCCGCGCCGCGTCCGGCCAACAGCGTGCTCGACAACGCCGTGTGGCGCGATGCGGGCCTGCCGATGCTGCGCGACTTCCGCGAACCCTTGCGCGAGCTCGTCGCTGCGCTGACGACAGACTGAGGCCGTGTCGCCCACGCCCTCCCCGGTGCCCGACCGGCCGCTCCGCGTCGCCTACACGCTCGAGCAGTGTTGGCACCCCGTGCCGGGAGGCACCGCGGTCGCTGCCGTGCGGGTCGGCCGCGAGCTCTCCTCGATGACCGACGAGGTCGACCTGCACTACGTCGCCGGCCGGCACCCGCTGCCACCGCAAGCTCCCTACCGCCCGGACGGCTCGATCGCGATGCTGCCCCTGGCGCGCCCACTGCTCTACGAGACCTGGACCCGGCTGCGCTGGCCGAAGGTCGAATCGGTCACCGGCACCGTCGATGTCGTGCATGCCACCGGGCTCGTCCCGGCCGCGACGAGCGCCCCGCTCGTGGTGACCGTCCACGACCTCGCCTTTCTCGACCATCCCGAGCAGTTCACCGGCCACGGCGCCCGGCTGATGACACGCAGCCTGCGGGTGATCGACGAGCGTGCCGATCTCGTGATCTGCTCCAGCCGGGCCACGATCGACCGTTGCGTCGTCGCCGGTCTCGACGCGGGGCGATTGCGGCACGTGCCGCTCGGCGTCGACCTCGTCGAGGTGACCGATGTCGACGTCGAGCGGGTGCGGCGGCGCTATCGCCTGCCCGACGAGTTCATCCTGTTCGTCGGCACGCTTGAGCCGCGCAAGAACCTGCGGCGCCTCATCGAGGCCGTCGACCGGCTCGGCGATCTGCCGCTGGTGATCGTCGGCACGACGGGATGGGGCGACCAGCCCGATCTCGACGGGCCGCGGACGCTGCTCGTCGGCTTCGTGCCGGACGGCGACCTCGCGCCGATCTATGCCGCGGCGAGCGTGTTCGCCTACCCGAGTGAGCGGGAGGGCTTCGGGCTCCCGGTCCTCGAGGCGATGGCGCAGGGCACGCCCGTCGTCACGAGCACGGGCACCTCGACCGAGGAGGTGGCAGGCGACGCCGCGGTGCTCGTCGACCCGTTCGACGTCGGTGCGATCGCCGATGGTTTGGCCGCCGCGCGCTCCGACGCGGCCCACCTGGCCGACCGCGGCCTGGCGCGGGCCCGGTCGCTCACGTGGCGGTCCACGGCGCGACGGACCCTCGACGTCTACCGTGAGCTGCTGGCATGAACTCGATCGACGTCGCGGTGAACCTGCTCTGGTGCGTCCCAGGCGACGTCGGGGGCTCCGAGGAGTACCTCGTGCGCCAGTTGATCGGCCTCGCCGCCCAGCCGCCGAGCTTCGTGCCCACGCTGTACTGCCTCCCCGACTTCGTCGACGCCCATCCCGAGCTGCTCGCCCTGTACCCGGTGGTCACGGCCCGGATCACCGGCACCGAGCGGCCACGCCGGGTCGTGGCCGAGAACACCTGGCTCGCGCGTCGCACCCGGTCGGCCGCGCTCGTGCACCACGGCGGCGGCACCGTCCCGACGCTCGGGCGGGGACCGGTACTGCTGACGATCCACGATCTGCAGTACCTCACGTACCCGCAGTACCTGACCGCTACGAAGCGTCGATACCTGCAGCTCGCCATCCCGCGGTCGATTCGGCGCGCCACCACGATCGCCGTGCCCACCGACTATGTGAAGTCGGTGGTCGTCGACCGGTTCGGCACCGACCCGGCGACCGTCACGGTCGTCCCGCACGGCGTCGAGCCTCACCTGGGTCGGGATGCGCCGAGCGAGTTCGAGCTCCGTCGCGAGTACGGGCTCGGCGCCGGCCCGGTGCTCGTGTTCCCGGCGATCACCCACCCGCACAAGGGTCACCGGTTCCTGCTCGAGGTGATGGCGCGTCACTGGACCGACCCCGATCTGCGGCTCGTGATGCTCGGTGGCGCCGGCGCGGCCGCCTCGGCGGTGGACCGCTCGATCGTCGAGCTCGGCCTCGAGCGGCGGGTGGTGCGGCCTGGTCGAGTGCCGGCGGCGCACCGGGACGGCCTGATCGCGATGGCCGATGCCCTCGTGTTCCCGAGCGAGTACGAAGGGTTCGGCGCGCCCGTCGTCGAGGCGATGGCGCTCGGCACACCCGTGATCTGCAGCGACCAGGCCGCCCTCGTCGAGGTCGTGGGTGATGCCGGCGTGGTGCTGCCACGCGATGCCGAGGCGTGGGCCGGCGCGCTCGACACCGCTCGTCGCGACCGGGTGGCACTCGTGACCGCCGGCCGGGCCCGAGCGGGCCGGTACACGGCGGCGCGCTCGGGCGAGGCGCTCGCCGCCGCCTACCGCGACACCTACGAGCGGCGCTGATGACCGGCCGGATCGTGGTGATCTGCCCGCACTTCGAGCCCGACAACGCCCCGACCGGCGTGGTCATGACCCGGATCGTGTCGGAACTGGTGGCGCTCGGCCACGAGGTGCACGTCGTCACCTCGTTGCCGTGGTACCGCAGCCACGCCATCGAACCCGAATGGCGCGGCAAGCTGGTCCGCCGCGAACCCACACCGTGGGGTTCGATCAGCCGCGTGCACCCCTTCCCCGGCGAGAACAAGGCGAACCTGCTGCGCCGGGCGATCGGCTTCCTCGGCTACACGGCACTCGCCGGGCTGGAGGCACTGTGGATCGGTGGCGGCCCGCGTCGCGTCGACACCGTGATCGCCATGTCGCCGCCCATCACGCTCGGCCTCACGGGTTGGCTGGTGAGCCGGATCCGGCGGGGAACGTTCGTGTTCAACATCCAAGACGTGTTCCCGGACGCCGCGGTCGAGACCGGGGCGATCACGAATCGCCGGATCATCGCCGCCGCCCGCTGGTTCGAGCGGTTCAGCTACCGCCGATCCGATGCGGTCACCGTGCTGTCCGACGACCTTGCGGCCAACGTTCGCGCCAAGCTGCCGCGCGGCGACGCCGAGCGTGTACACGTGATCCCCAACTTCGTCGACACCGAGGCGATCACTCCCGGCGACCGGCTCACTCCGTACCGGACCGAGCTGGGCCTCGGCGACGGCCCGGTCGTGCTGTACGCCGGCAACGTCGGGTTCTCGCAGTCGCTCGACCTGGTGCTGACCGCCGCGGCCGAGCTGCCAGAGGTGACGTTCCTGATCAACGGCGACGGTTCCGCGCGACCGGCGATCGAACGCGACGCGGCCGGGCTGGCCAACGTCCGCTTCGCCGGCTACATCGAACCGTCCCGCCTCTCCGAGCTCCTGGCGACCGGAGATGTCCATGTCGTCCCCCTCAAGCGGGGGTTGGCGCGGGTGAGCGTTCCGTCGAAGACGTACTCGATCATGGCCGCCGCCCGACCGGTGCTGGCGTCGATCGACCCGGGTACGGCGGTCCCCGCGATCCTCGCCGAATCGGGGGGTGGGGTGGCGGTCGCGCCGGAGGATCACGTGGCCTTCGTCGCCGCCCTGCGCGGTCTGCTCGACGACCCGGCCGCGGCGGCGGCGATGGGCGCACGAGGGCGCACGTGGGTCGAGCGTGAGGCCTCCCCTGCCGCCGTCGGCGCCGCCTACGACCAGCTCATCGGCGCGCTGCGCCCCTGAACCCGCTTCATCGGGAGGCGCCGATAGCCTCGCACCCCTGTGGCACCCTCCTCCTCATCCACCAAGAAAGCCGCCAGACTCGCCAAGTCGGGACAGGGCAAGAAGGTCCGCTTCCAGGGCGGCACGCTCTTCCCGGTGATCGTCGCCGTCGTGGTGGTTCTCGGGCTCGCGCTGATCGTGTACTCGCGCCAGAGCCGCCCCGCTGCCGACGCCTCCGCGCCGACCATCGACGATCACTGGCACATGGCCTACGGGTTCTACCTGTGCGACACCTGGGTCCAGCTCACCGGCAACCAGGAGGCCCAGGGCTCGCCCGGCTTCAACGACTACGCCCGTACCGGCATCCACAGCCACGACGACGGCGTGATCCACTGGCACCCGTTCACGAGCGCCTCCGTCGGCCGGAACGCCAAGTTCTCGCTGTTCCTCGACGTGTACGGCATCGAACTGAGCGACAGCAAGCTCGTGTTCCCCGAAGACCAGCGAGCCCAGCTCCCCGTGGCGTTCCAGGAGGACGGCACGTTCGAGGAGGGCGAGACCCAGTGCGAGGTCGACGGCAAGATGAAAGACGCTGAGCTGAAGGTCGTCGTCTGGAACAACTTCACCGACACCGACAAGGGCACCACCTACATCGCGGACTTCAACAACATCCGCGCCGACCAGGATGCGATGGCCTTCACCGTCGCGTTCGTGCCGCCGGGAACCGACGTCGGCATGCCGCCCTGGTCCGACGAGCTCCCGGAACTGGCGGGCAACGACAGCGGTCAGGTGATCCCTGCCGATCCCACCGCCACCACGATCGCCGGTCAGCCGGTCGCGCCGTCGTCGACGGTGGCGGCGGCCGCCCCGCTGGGCGACGACGGCACCGTCACCACCGAGCCCGTGCCCGGTACGGACGCCACCTCGCCGGCGACGACGGGCGGCTGATGCGGGCGGTCGTGCTCGTCGGCGGGTTCGGCACACGTCTGCGCCCGCTGACCTACACCACCCCCAAGCCGATGCTGCCGATCGGCGGCCGGCCGATGATCGCCCGGCTGATCGACCGGCTCGGCCGTGGCGGCGTCACCGAGGTGGTGCTCGCACTCGGCTTCAAGCCCGAACCGTTCATCGAGGCGTTCCCCGACGGGCGCTGTGGTGACGTCGCCCTGACCTACGCGGTCGAGCCCGAGCCGCTCGACACCGCCGGTGCGATCCGCTTCGCCGCCGACGCCGCCGGCATCGACGACACGTTCGTGGTCGCCAACGGCGACGTGATGACCGACCTCGACGTGGCCGATCTGACCGCCGCCCACCGCCGCCTCGGCGCCGATGCGACGATCCACCTCATCGCGGTCGACGACCCCTCCGGCTTCGGCGTGGTCGACATCTCCCTCGACGGCGACCCGTCCGGTGGCGCTGTGGGGGTGGTGCGCTCGTTCGTGGAGAAGCCGGCGCCCGGCACCGAGCCGAGCAATCTCATCAGTGCGGGCACGTACGTCCTCGAACCATCCGTGCTCGAGTACATGCCGGCCGGGGTCAAGTCGTCGATCGAACGTGACGTGTTCCCCAAGGTCGTTGCCGGCGGGACCCTGTACGGCTACGCGACCGACGACTACTGGGTCGATGCCGGTCGCCCCGAGCTCTATCTGGCGGCCAACCTCGACCTGCTGAGCGGTGTCCGCCGGCACGACCGGTGCGACCCGATCGACGCATCGGCCCAGGTCAGCCCGACCGCGGTCATCGACGGCAGCATCGTGGGGGCCGGCGCTCGTGTCGCCGAGCGGGTCCGAGTGGTCGACTCGGTGATCCTCCCCGGCGCGGTCATCGACGCCGATGCTCATGTCGAACGTTCGCTCGTGATGGGCGTCGTCGGCGCCGGGGCGACCGTCATCGGGAGCATGGTCGGCGCCACCGGCCGGGTCGACATCGGCGCCCGGCTCGTCGACGGCGCCGTTCCGAGCGAGCCCCCAGCTGATCCACGGTGATCCCGTGAGGGTGATGGTCGTCGGGGGAGCGGGCTTCATCGGATCCCATCTCGTCGATCGTCTCCTCGCCGAATCACACGACGTCGACGTCGTCGACGACCTGTCGACCGGCAGCCTGGCCAACCTGGCCGACGCCCGTTCGGTCGGTGGCCTCAAGATCCATCACCTCGACGGCGGCAGCACCGACGTCGACACCGTGATCGGCATGCGGCGCCCGGAGATCGTCGTCGTGCTCGCGCTGCTGCCTCGGCCCGACCGTGGGAGCAGCCAGGTCGGCGCCGGGCTCGGGATGCTGACGACGGTCCTCGACTCGTGCGCTCGGCACGGGGTCGGCAAGGTCGTCACGGCTGTGCCGGCCGACGTCTTGTACGGGCATCCGTCGTCGCAGTCGATCCCCGTCAAGGAGGGCGCGTTCATCCCCCGCGGTGTGAACGGCGTGGTGGCGCGGGCTGCGATCGACCTGCTCGAGATCTCTCGCGATCGCCGCTCGATCGAGTTCACCGTGCTCGCCCTCGCGTCGGTCTACGGCCCGAGGCAGCGGGCCGACGGAGGCGTGGTGGCAGCGTTCGCCGCAGCGGTCGGCTCGGCGACCCCGCCGACGCTGCACGGCGACGGGCGCCAGACGCGCGACTTCGTGTTCGTCGACGACGTCGTCGACGCGTTCGTCCGGGCGTGCGAACGCGGTGGTGGGTTGGTGATCAACATCGGCACGGGGGAGCAGACCTCGATCCGCGACCTGTGGGAACGCGTCGGCAGCGGGAGTGGTCTGACGGCGCTGCCCGCGCCCGGGCGGCCCGACGATCTCGTGCGCTTCGCCGTGTCGCCGGTCCGCGCCCGCATCCACCTCGCCTGGTCACCCTGGACCGACCTCAGCGACGGTCTCGCCCGCGTCCGCGCTATTTGAGTGGCGGGCGCTGCCGGGCGTACCACGTGGCGTTGCTAGACGCTGTCGATCGTCGTTCGGGCGAGCGCGCTCGCTACTTCCGGTGACGACATCACGGTCGATGTGACGACGCAGCGCATCCCTGCCTGCTCGACGGCGTCGCGCTGACCGGCGTCGACGTCGTCGATCACGAGCACCGACGCAATGGGCGCGTACAGACGCGCCACGCCGGCGACGGTGGCGTCGTGGCCGAGTTCGGTCATCATCCGGTCGGCTGGGCCCTTCAACGCGGCGCCGCCGACGATCGGCGACACCGCGACCACCCGGTCGCGGCGGGCCGCGAGGAGCTCGTCGACGCCGGGGAGGGAGCGGATCGGTCCGATCGACACGAGGGGGTTCGACGGGGCGATCACGATGACGTCGGCGGTCTCCAGCGCCGTCCGGGCGGTGTCGCTGAGCGCCGCCGTGCCGTTGAACTCGACCGCGGTGACAGGGACTCCGTGGCGCAGCCGAACGAAGTAGTCCTGGAACGAGATCCGGCCGTGGTCGGTGGCGTGCACGATCGTGGCGATCGGATCGTCGGACATCGGCACGATCGAGATCGGCACGCCCCACGCCCGACGGATCTCGTCGGTGACCGTGGTCAGGGTGGCGCCTTCGTCGCGGCGGGCGGTGCGGTACAGGTGCGTGGCCAGGTCGCGGTCGCCGAGGTTGAACCACCGGTTGGCGGCTTGCGAGCCGGCCGGCCGGACACCTTCGTAACGCTCCAGTGACGCCATCGCGGTCCACTGCTCGCCGGCCAACCCCCAGCCCCGCTCGGGATCGATCGCGCCGGCCAGGGTGTAGGTGATCGTGTCGAGGTCGGGGGAGATCGCCAGGCCGTGGATCGCGCAGTCGTCCGCGGTGTTGACGATCGCGGTGATCGCCCCCGGGTCGTCGATCGCGTCGATCAAGCCGCGCAGGAATCGAGCCGCGCCGACACCACCGGACAGCACAACGATGCTCGGCCGGCTCATCGCCCGGCGAGTTCCTGGTACAGATCGACCAGGCGGTCGGCGGTGCGCGACCAGTCGAATCGCCGCAGGTTGGCGTGACCCCGGCGGGCGAGCTTGGCGTGCATGTCGTCGCTCGTGACCACCCAGTACAGGTTGGCCGCCAACGCCTCGGGATCGGTAGCGGTGCTCAGCAGGGCGGCCGGTCCGGCGATCTCGGGGATCGAACCGGCCGTGCTGGCCACGACCGGCGTGCCGAGTTGTTGTGCCTCGAGGATCGGGAAGCCGAACCCCTCGTCGAGCGACGGGTAGGCGAGCGCCCGCGCCGACGCGAGCAGCCACGTCTTTTCGACCTCGCCGACCGGGCCGAGGATGCTGACACGTTCGGCGGTCGCGCGGTCGAGGCGGCGAAGGGCCTGGTCGAGCGCGGAGCGATCGTTGCCGTCGGACCCGGCGATCACGAGGCGGACCTGCCCGTGTTCGCGGGCCAGACGGCTGAACGCGGCGACGAGCATCGGCAGGTTCTTGCGTCGCTCGATCGTGCCGAGCGCGAGCACGAACGGTGCGTCGTCGAGGGGAGGCAGGGTCACCGGTCGGTCCTCCGGCGGGATCGGCGGAACCGGGGGTGGCCCGAGGTGGATCGTGCGGACCCGGTCGGTGGCGAGCAGCTCGCGAACCCGCACCGTCGTGGCGTTCGACGATGTCACGACGAACGCACCCTCGGCGACGTTGCGTCGAAGCACCGCCGCGGCGCGGCGGACGTTGGGGTCGACGTCGCGGGGATGCTGGAGGAACCAGCAGTCGTACACCGACACCACGGCGGGGCAACGCGTCGGTGGCGCCACGTAGTTCGTGCCGTGCACGATGTCGGGCTTGCCGAGGAACCGGTCGAGCGGGGGCGACGGCCGCGACCACATCCGCATCGCTGCTGCTGCCGGGAGGGGGAGCCGGCGTTGGGTTGGCTGACGCTTCGCCCGCGTACTGGTGACGTACGGGTGGAGGGTGACCGGCCGGGTCGTGGCGGTGAGCGCGCCGATGATGCCCGCGACCGCCTGACCGATGCCGGTGCGATGGCCGTGCAGGGGCGCGACGTCGATCGCCACCGTCATCGTCGAGGGGTCGTGCGCCATGTGGGCGGTGAGCGTATCGGCGCTGCCGACGGGGCGGGGATGGGTCGGGACGTCGCCGGCCCGTAGACTCGGGTCCCTTATGCCGAAGGCTTTCGTTACGGGTATC
>CAZYWK010000029.1:0-41788 GCA_964651825.1 uncultured Ilumatobacteraceae bacterium
GGGACGGGGCCAGAACGAACGACCCGTGCGTTCGGGGACGGGGCCAGAACGAACGGGGTCAGAGCCAGGTGGCGAGGGTTTCGATGTCTCGGTTGCCGTTGGGGCCCACGGGGGCGACGTTGAGGATGGTGACGCCGGCAGCCTTGAAGGCGGCCACACGATCGCGGACGAAGCCTTCGTCGCCGACGAGCGACATGCCGTCGACGAGCTCCTGGGGCACCATCGCCGCGGCGGCCTTCTTGTCGCCACCGAGGTAGGCGTCTTGGATCTCGTCGGCGACCTGCTCGTAGCCGTAGCCGCGCAGCACGTCGTTGTAGAAGTTCTTGCCCTTCGCTCCCATGCCACCGAAGTACAGCGCGAGCATCGGCCGGGCCTTGTCACGGAGGTGGTCGACGTCGTCGCCGATCGCCAGCGGCCCACCGGCCACGATGTCGAGTGGCGGAAGGTCGGCCGACCGTTTGGCGAGGCCCTCGGCGAGCGACGCGCCCCACACCTGCTCGGCGCGGTCGGGCCAGAAGTGCAACGGCAGCCAGCCCTCGCACAGCTCGGCGGTCAGCGCCACGTTCCTCGGGCCGAGTGACGCGACGTGGATCGGGATGCGCTCGCGCAACGGCTGGTCGATCAGCTTCAGTGCCTTACCGAGACCGGTGCCCTGCCCCTCCGGCAACGGGATCTGGTAACTGGCGCCGTGGTGCTCGACCCGCTCGCGGCGCCACACCTGATGGCACACGTCGATGATCTCGCGGGTCCGGCCGAGCGGCCGGTCGTACGGGACCCCGTGGAAGCCTTCGATCACCTGCGGGCCCGACGCGCCGAGGCCGAGGACGAATCGCCCGCCGGAGAGCTGATCGAGGCCGACGGCGGTCATCGCGATCAGCGTCGGCGTGCGCGAGTAGAGCGGGAGGATGTTCGTGCCGATCTGTGCCCGTTCGGTCACCGCGGCGACGAATCCGAGCGCCGACACGGCGTCGGCCGTGTATGCCTCGCCGCCCCACAAGTACTCGACACCAGCCGCCTCGAGGGCCTGGACGTTCGCCTTGAGGGCTGCCGGATCGTGCTTCGGCCCGATCGCCGCACTCAACTTCATGGGCTCGCTCCGTTCTCGCCATCTCGCATCACCGTCACGTGCACCTCGCCGACGATGCACAACTTGTCGTCTTGTCCTTCGTCGAGCACGTGGACCCGGACGAACGCGGCACCGTCGTCTTCGAGCATGACCAGCGGCACCGCCCGGAACGGCCCGACCGATGCCGGGGCGAGGTAGCGCAGCAGCGCACCGTTGGCCCGCGACGGGCCCATCAGCTTGGAGGCACCGCCAGCGGCCGCATCGGTGACGAGGTCGAAGGCGACGCCGCCGTGCAGTCCTCCGAAGCCGTTCTGGCTCGCCTCACCGCTCGGCATCGTCCAGAACGGCGAACCGTCACGGGCAACGCCTTCGGTCAGGCCGATGGTGTCGTGCAGCCGGCCGGCGAGCTTGCAGATCCCGTCGAACCCGGCGCGGAAGCGGGCCCGCATCTCCGCCGATCGTTCGGTCGCGGCTTCGGCCATCCCCTCGACCGTCCGGTACGACACCTGTTGCGTGCTGTCGGCGATCCGGGTGCCCAGCTCGTCGAACGCTTCGACCTGGACGATCGAGGTTCGCTTGCCGGCACGCAGGGTGCGGGCCTCGATGAAGATCTTCTCGCCGCGTGGGCGGGCGATGCGCTGGATGCTGATGTCGGCATGGACGAACGGACGCATCGGGCCGGCCTGCGAGCCGGCCATGTCGAGGAACACCCCGAGCACACCGAAATCCACGTGGCCGTCAGGTTCGAGGACCATCGGCGTGAGATGCAGATGCAGGCCTTCGCCGCACGCGTCTCCTGGCTCCGGCCAGTGCAGGCCGATCTGGCCGAGCACGTGGCCGCCCACCGAGAACTCGTCGGAGTGTTCGTGTCGATGCTGCTCGGTGGGTTCGGTCACGACGACTTCGTACCCCAGTTGTGGGCGTCACGCACAACCGCGGAGAACGGCTTGTCGCCGTCGACGCTCGGCTCGCGGGGCAGGCCGAGCAGGCGTTCGCTGATGATGTTGCGCTGGATCTGGTTGCTGCCGCCGGCGATGGCCATGATCCGCCCGTTGAGGTAGTTGACCGATACCGCGCCACCGGCCTCGTCGCCGGGCTCCCACGCGATGCCGGCCCGGCCGGCGATGTCGAGCGCGAGCTGGGCCCGGATCGGCTGCACCGTGCCGAGCCCGAGCTTGATCAGCGACGCCAGTGACGGGTCGGCGCCGGCCATGACGTGTGTGGTCACACGGTGGCGCAGCTGGTGCTGGAGGTAGTCGTTGATGTGGGCGCGTGCGATTTGCTGGCGGACGGCCGGGTCGCTCGCGAGCCCGCGGGCGGTCGCCAGCCCGACGAGGTCGGGGGCGAAGTCGTGGGTGACCGCGCCGTCGCTGCTCCCGCCGTGCTTGCGGGCCCCGCCGCCGCGCTCGAAGGCGAGCATCGTGTTGGCGATCGCCCAACCCCCGTCGATCTCGCCGATCACCATCTCGTCGCCGACGCGCACGTCGTCGAGGAACTCCTCGCAGAACTCCATGCTGCCGTTGATCTCCCGCACCGGCCGCACGGTGACGGCCGGATCGGCGAGCGGCACCTTGAACCACGTGAGGCCCTTGTGCTTCGGCGCCTCCCAGTCGGTGCGGGCGAGGCACACGCCGTAGTCGGCGACGAGGGCACCCGACGACCAGACCTTGTTGCCGTTGAGGATCCACTCGCCGCCGTCACGGGTGGCACGGGTGAACAGGCCGGCGAGATCGGAGCCCGCTCCGGGCTCCGAGAGGAGCTGGACCCAGATCTCCTCGCCGCTCAGCATCTTCGGGATCCACTCCCGCTTCTGCTCCTCGCTGGCGAACCGCAGCAGCGTCGGCACGATGATCCCGATCGTCACGCCCGTCGCGATGCCACCGGGCGCCGGCACCGTGAAGTTGCTCGACTCCTCCTGGAAGATCTGCTGGTGCGCCTCGGTCAGGCCTTGGCCGCCGTACTCCACCGGAACGGTGATGCCCAGGTAGCCCGCGTCGTACATCCGACGCTGGTCGACCCGGCCGGCGGCCACGTCCTCGGGCGTGATGTCGTGCGCGGAGCGCAGGGCCGACTCCGGCGTGCGTGGAGGCAGGTTCGCCGCGATCCACTCACGCGCCGCGGCCCGAAAGGCGCCGAGATCGCCGGGAACAGTCACGGTGACACGTTCCCGTCGCCGAGACCGTGGAACGCACACACCCGCTCGCGGTGCCACGCCGGCTCGCCGTAGAGGACGGCGTTGGTGCGGATGCGGCGCATGTAGAGGTGCAGGTCGTGCTCCCACGTGTAGCCGATGCCCCCGTGGATCTGCAGGCAGTCCTGGGCCAGCTGGTCCGACATGTCCCCGACGTACGCCGCAACCATCGACACGACCTCGGCCGCGTTCTCGGCGCGTTCCTGCACCGCGCGGGCTGCCGCGACGGCTCCGGCCTTGCACGTCTCGAGGTACATCGCGTCGTCGGCGAGGATGTGCTTCAGCGCCTGGAACGACCCGATCGGGCGACCGAACGCCACCCGGTCCTTGGCGTACTGCACGGTCATCTCCAACAGCGCATCCATCGCCCCGACCGTCTCGGCGACCACGAGCGCGATCGCGACCTGCAACTGCAGTTCGAGTGCGTCCTCGGTGCCGGAGCCGCCGAGCAACGCGTCCGCGGGCAGCTCGACGCCGTCGAAGTCGACGTGAGCGAGTCGTCGCGACAGGTCGAGACACTCGAGTGGTGTCACGGTGAGGCCGGGGCTCGACGACGGCACGAGGAACTGCACCGGCACGCCGTCGAGCGTCGCCACCACGAGCACGATGTCGGCCGCCACGGCGTCCTGCACGTACCCGCGCCGGCCGTGCAGCACAAAGGACTCGCCGCCGTCGCCACCCGGCGAGCGCGTGGCGACCAGGCCGGTACCCCGGTCCCAGTTGCCGTCGGCAGCGGCGAAGGCCCACGTGGCGACCTGTTCGCCGGCCATGATCGTCGGCAGCAGCTCAGCGCGCTGTTCGTCGGAGCCGTCGGCGGCGACCGCCGCGGCGACGACGTTCATCGGCACGAACGGGCCGGGTTGCACGAACCGGCCGAGCTCCTCGGCGATGAGCGTGGCATCGACCAGCCCCGCACCGCTGACGCTGCCGCCACCGTCGGCCTCGGGCACGAGCATCGTGAACCACCCGAGCTCGGCCGCCTGCCGCAACCAGCCATGGTCGAAGCCGGCCCGATCGTCGTGCAGGGCGCGGGTCCGCTCGACGGGCAGCTCGGCCTCGATGAAGCGCACGGTCGTCTCGTGGAAGAGCGCCTGGTCGTCGTTCAGGGCCAGCTCCATGCGGGCAATACAGTAGCCTCAATTAGCGTGCCGATCGAATCCGTGACCAGCGAACCCGCGCCCCGCGAACCCGTGCCGGCGGCCGGCGGTCCCAGCAGCGGCGGGCCGGTGATCCTGACCGACGTCACCGACCGGATCGGCACGATCACACTCAATCGGCCCGAACGGCACAACGCCCTCAACCCGGAGTTGATCGGCGCCTTGGACAGCGCGGTGCGGGAGATGGCCGAGGACGAGGCGGTGAAGGTGGTCGTCCTCACCGGCACCGCGCCGGAGGGACGGTCGGGCGGATTCTGCGCCGGCGGCGACACCAAGGAGAGCGGTGCGACCCGCGGCGAGCCGGGCAACGACCCCCGCTCACGGCTCGGCGTGCCCCTCGATGCGCTGTCGGGCGACCTCGTTCGCCACGACGACCACGCCGCGATGCGCTTGCACCTGATGCCCAAGCCGACGATCGCGATGATCGGCGGGCCGGCCGTCGGCGCCGGCTGCAGCCTGGCCGCGGCATGCGACTTCCGGTTCGCCTCGACCGAGGCCGTCTTCGCCGCGAGCTTTTCGAGCAACGGCATCTCCGGCGACTACGGCGGAACGTTCTTCTGGACCCAGATCATCGGCACTGCCCGCACTCGGGAGCTCTACCTGCTCAACGACAAGATCCCCGCCGCCCGCGCCCTCGAGTGGGGCATGGTCCACGCCGTCCTTCCGCCGAACGAGCTGCGCGACCATACCCTCGGCATCGCCCAGCGCTTGGTGCGCACCCCGGCATCGCTGCTCGCGCTCGTGAAGGACAACCTCAACGAGGCCGAGTACGACGTCGACCGGCGCCGTTTCCTCTTCGCCAACGAGGCCCAGAACCAGCAGCAGTCCGTCGCCGACATCCGAACCCGCCTCGCCGCCCGCAACGCCGCCACCCCGCCATCCTGACCTCGTTCGTTCTGGCCCCGTCCCCGAACGATCACCACGCCACAGCCTGTCCGGTTCGTGGCAGACGATCTCCCCACGGGTCGGCTCATCGACTGCCACAAGTCCGCTGCCCGCGATCTCCGGCAGACGAACTACTTGCGGGTCGGCCGATCGACTGCCACAAACCTCGATGGTCGGATCGACTGCGGCAATCGGTCTGCCGACCCGATCAGCGTTGGGTGCCGACCTTCAGGTCGCGGTAGGGGGTGTCCGGGTCGGGGCCGGGTTCGCGGGGCAGGCCGAGGGCGCGCTCGCCGATCACGTCGAGTTGGATCTCGTCGGTGCCCCCGCCGATCCGCTTGCCGGGGCTGGCGAGGCCGACCTGGTGTAGCTCGCCGCCCATCGGGGCGTTGGCGCCGTCGAGCATCGTGTGCGCACCGATGATGGCGAAGGCGAGCTCGGCCGACTCGATGCAGATCCGTGACGTGCCGAGCTTCGACACCGAACCATCCGCCCCGGTGAGCTTCCCGCGGGCCGCCGAGATGCGGCGGTTCAGCCACCCGTTGATGCGGATGTTCGAGTGGTAGCGGGCGAGTCGCTGGCGGATCACCGGATCGCCGGCCACACCGTACTCGCGGGCCAGCTCGATCATCATCGCCCCCGGCACCGCGCCTCGTGGGATGCGGCTCGTCGTCGCGGTCGATCGCGCCCGCTCGATCACCTCCGCGCACGTCCGGTCGAGGTCGCCCGCGGGACCGGAGGCCGCCGGGTACAGCCCGGGGATGCCGGCGCCGGCGATCGAGCTGCGCTCGTGGGCGAGCGTGGTCTGCGCGACGCGCCAGCCGCCGTTCAGGTCACCGATCACCCAGTCGATCGGGATGCGGGCCTCGTCGAGGAACACCTCGCAGAACTCGCGGCCGCCGTTCATCGTCACAAGTGGGCGGACCTCGACGCCGGGCTGGCGCAGGTCGATCACGAAGTACGTCATGCCCCGGTGCTTCGGTTGGTCGGGGTCGGTGCGAGCCAGCAGCATGCCGAACTGGGCGTAATTGGCGGCCGAGTTCCACACCTTCTGGCCGGTGACCACCCACTCGTCGCCGTCGCGCACTGCCTTCGCGCCAACGCTCGCCAGGTCGGAGCCCGAGCCGGGCTCGCTGAACAGCTGGCACCACGCCACCTCGCCGCGCGCGATCGGCGGCACGAGCGCCTCGATCTGCTCGATGTTGCCGTGGTCGAGCAGCGTCGGTGCGGCCAGACCGGCCGCGACGTGCCCGCGGGGCGGCGCCACCACGCCGATCTCGGCCAACACACCGTGGATGCGCCGGGCCTCGGCCACCGACACGCCGAGCCCGCCGAGCCCCGTCGGCCACGCGGGGTACGTGTAGCCCGCCTCGAACAACCGCCGCCACCACTCCCGCACGGCGAGTTCGGGGTCCCACTGCTCGGCAGCCCACGCCCGGACCGCCTCGGTCGAGATGTCCGGCCCGTCGTTCATCGCTGGGGCCGTTCAGGCCAGCTCGCGGCGACCTTCGTCGCGCACGATCTCGCCGTGGCGACGGAGCATCGACGCCGCTTGCTGGGCGTACTCGACCGGCGGCGCGGGGAGCACGACCACTCCGTGCTCACGGCTCGGGAGGGCGACGGTGGCCGTGCCGGGACACGTGACGGTGCCGCGCTGGTTGGTGCCGCGCATCTCGAGATCGACGAGGCAGCGCCCGTCCTCCACCCGCTTGCCGACCACCTCGCCGGTGATGATGTGGCTGTCGCCGATGTAGTTGAACTTGCGGATCTGCGTGCCCTGGCCGACGAGCCAGGCGTCGTCGCCCATCCAGTCGGTGACGTAGTGCGAGAGCCAGCAGTCGCGCATCACGCCGTAGTCGTAGGCCATCGGGTTGCCGATCGCCTGCGCCCACGCCGAGTCCCAGTGCACCCGCTGGGCGACGTCGGGCACGCCGTACTCGTTCTTGACGTAGAACGGGGCGATGCGCTGGCGGTTCTTGTAGGCGATGCGGTTCGTCGTGGGGGCGTACGGGATGAAGCCGTAGCCACCGGCGTGGAACACGATCATGTCGGTCGTCGTCAGCGGCCCCTTCGCCATCGGCGGGAGGGTGTCGCCGACGTTCACGTCCTCGAACCAGCGGGTCTCGCTCCCCCGCGGCCCCTCGGCGGCGTAGATGGCGTCGATCTCGGCGATGTCGTCGTCGGTGTAGGTCGCCGGCGTGATCTCGTCGTACTTGCCCCGCTCGCGGGCGGTCTTGCGTTCGGTGTGGATGAGGAGGGTGCGCGAGATGGCGACGATCTCGGCGCGCTGGTTGAAGCGCACCATCGTCTTGGTGAGCTGCATCGAGCGCTCGGCGAACTCCGACTCCTTTTCCTCGATCTTCTCGGTGCCGCCGAAGCTGAAGAGCTGGTCGCCGGCGTTGATCGGCCGGAACCATTCCCACCGGCTGCCCGACACGAACACGTGGATGCCACGGAACGACGGCCGGCGCAGCTTGACCTCCGGGGCGTCGGCGAACAGCGGCCGGTTCATGGCGATCGGCATCATCGGGGCACCGATCTGCGAGCCCCAGCGTGTCGTCTCGCCGTAGCCGGCCGACGTGTACAGCGGGTTGTCGTCGCCGTAGCCGCGGGCGAAGTTGCGCATGTTGTCGTAGGTCGCCTCGGTGAGGAACTCCTGGGTGTTCAACGGCGACCACACGCCGACGAGCGCCTTGGCCGCGTCGAGGTCGGCCTCCTGGAACGAGTAGTCGGTGGCCTGCTCGAAGTCCTCGGACGGGCGGGTCGGAGGGGTGTCGGAGGTGGTGCCGGCCATTCGGGAAAGCGTACACATTGGGGATACTCTTCTCCGAATGACGACTGCCTGGGACCAGCGGCTCGGCTTCTGGTGGATCGCCGAGGACCACCCCGACGCCCCGGCGATCGCGGCCGGTCCCGACGGCCCGCGCACCTACGGTGAGCTGGCCGGCGACGCCCACCAGCTCGTCCACCTGTTCCGCGCGCTCGGCGTGGAACCCGGCGACGCGGTGGCGGTCATCGCCGACAACGGCACGACCCTCGTCGAGGTGTCGCTCGCCTGCCAGCAGGCCGGCTTCTACTTCATCCCGCTCAACACCCACCTCACGGCATTCGAGCTGGCGACGATCATCGAGCACAGCGGCGCCAAGGTGCTGATCGCCGGCGAACGCTTCGCACCCCTGCTGGCGGGCATCGACCGCACGACCGATACCGGCCGGGCGCTCACCGTGCTCGCGGTCGGAACGATCGACGGCGTGCGTTCGCTGGCCGACGCCCGCGCCGCACTTGCCCGCACCGAGCCCACCGACCGGACGCCGGGTGGGTTGTTCGTCTACACGTCCGGCACGACCGGCAAGCCGAAGGGCATCCGCCGCCCACTGCCGGTTGGCGACGTCGGCGACGTCGCCAACCGGGCCGCGCTGTTCGGTAGGGCCTTCGACTTCCGGCCGTTCGACGGCCCGATGCTCGTGTCGACCGGCATGTTCCACGGCGGATCGCACAGCTTCTTCATGGGCGGCCTCAACGTCGGCCACGCCCTCGTGATCACGACCAAATTCGACCCGGAGGAGACGCTGCGCCTGATCGAGCAGCACCGGGTGCGTACCGCCTACATGGTGCCGACCCAATTTCACCGCTTCCTGCAGCTTCCGAACGAGACGCGCGAACGGTACGACGTCTCCAGCCTCCACGCCGTCGTCCACTCCGCGGCGCCGTGCCCGCGGCCGGTCAAGGAGGCGATGCTCGCCTGGTGGGGCCCGGTGATCTGGGAAACCTACGGCGGCATGGAGGGGCCGGCCACGATCGCCAAACCGCATCGCTGGCTGGAGAAGCCGGGCACGGTCGGCCGGGCGATCAACGGCGTGCACCTGTCGATCCTCGACGACGACGGCAACGAGCTCGGGGCAGGCGAAGTCGGCCACGTGTACATGGAGAACGACGTGGGCTTCGTGTACCACGCCGACCCCGAGCAGACGAAGGCCGCGTTCCGCGGCCAGCGGTTCAGCCTGGGCGACATCGGCCACCTCGACGCCGACGGCTACCTGTTCATCTCCGACCGGGCCAAGGACATGATCATCACCGGCGGCACCAACGTGTACCCGGCCGAGATCGAGGCCGCCCTGATCGAGCACCCGCGGGTCCACGACGTTGCCGTCGTCGGCATCCCCGACCCCGACTGGGGCGAGTCGGTCGTGGCCGTCGTCGAACCGACGCCGTTCGGGGCCGGCGACAGCGAGGAGGCGCTGGCCGACGAGCTGCTGGCGTTCTGCCGCGACCGGCTGGCGAGCTACAAGCGACCGCGGGCGATCCACTTCCGCGCCGGCCTGCCACGCACCGAGGCCGGCAAGCTCGCCAAGCAACCGTTGCGCGACGAGCTGACCGCGGCCCTCGACCCGTCGAGCGAGAAAGCTGACGCGTGATGGACACCACCACGATCACCTTCGAGGTCGACGCGCACGTCGCCACGATCACCCTCGATCGGCCCGAGGCCTTCAACTCCTTCGACGAGGTGATGGCCGCCGAGCTGACGTGGGCGTGGGAGACGGTGCGTGACACCGACGACATCCACGTCGTGGTGCTCCAGGCCAACGGCGAGCGGGCGTTCTCGACCGGGCTCGACGTCGGCAGCGACCGGTCGTGGTTCCTGAAGTCGAACATCTGGAACACGTTCGACCCGGGCGCTTTGCTCTCACCGAAGTTCCACCACAAGGTCTGGAAGCCGGTCGTCGCCGCCGTGCACGGCATGTGTGCCGGCGGCGGGCAGTACTTCATCAACGAGGCCGACATCATCATCTGCTCCGACGACGCCCAGTTCTTCGACCCGCACGCCAACGGCGGGATCGTCTCAGCGCTGGAGCCGATCGGGATGGTCGCCCGCGGCGTGCCGCTCGGCGACGTGCTGCGGTGGGCGCTGATGGGCACCGAAGAGCGGATCACCGCGGAGACCGCGCTACGGCTCGGGCTGGTCACCGAGGTCGTGCCGCGCGACGACCTGCGCCAGCGGGCGCGTGAGATCGCCGAGTCGATCGCCGCCCGCAACCCGACCGCCGTCCAGGGCACGGTGCGCGCGATCTGGGAGTCGCTCGACATGACCCGCACGATGGCGATCCAGAACGGCCTCGCCTACACCCACATCGGCAACCCACCCCCCGCCGACCGCCCCACCCCCACCCGCGGCACAACAACCTTCCGCTGAATCAGGCGACCTCGTTCGTTCGGGGACGGGGCCGGAACGCACAGGGTGTGCGTCTGGGGACGGGGCCAGAACGAACGACGTCAGCGACGGTCGCGGTGGGCGCTCGTCAACGGACCCAGCGCTCGAGTTCCTGGAGGTGGCGTTGGGCACGGTGGCGGGCCAGCTCACGGTCGCCGGCGACGATCGCTTCGACGATGCTCGTGTGCACTGCGTTGATGTGCGCGGCGGGCAACGGGTCGACCGCATCTGCCGGTGGTGTGGTGCGCGTCCGCGACAGCCGCACGAGCACCTGCGTGAACAGCTCCAGCACGCGGTTGCCGGAGATCTCGGCCAACACCTCGTGCAGATCGTGGCCGACGTCGACGAACTCCGCGCGAGTGGCCGACTGCTCGGCGATCAGCGCATCGTCGAGTCGGGCGACGATCGCCTGATCCGGGTGTTCGAGCACCCGATCGAGGACCGCCAGCTCGATCGCCGTACGCACCTCGAAGAGCTGGCTCGGCGTGATCCGGTGGCGCTCGACGTGCATGGCGATCGCCTCGGTGGTCACCTCGACCCCCGGGGCCGTGACGAACAGCCCGCCACCGGGACCACGTCGCATGCGGGCGACCTGGTGGTGCTCGACCAGCCGCACCGCCTCACGGAACACCGCCCGGCTCACGCCGTACCGTTCGATCAACTCGGTCTCCGAGCCGAGCAGCTCGCCGACGGGCCACCCGCGTTCGACGACATCTTCGAGGATCCGGCGCGCCGTCACCTCGGAGAGCTTGCCGGAGCGTCCGATCTGGGGAACATTGACGAGCCGCGCCTTGCCCGTGCGACGCCGCCGGAGGAACGCTCCTTCGGCATCGAGGTGCTTGCGCATCCGCCGACTGGCGAGACCGCCGTTCCCGGCCAGGATCGCGGCGGCGATCGCCTCGTGGGCGTGCGCCGACTCGGCCAGGATCCGCGGGCTCAGGTCGGTGCGGGGCGCGAGGAACAGGTACGCCGAACGGTTCAGCAGGTCGACGAAGAACTCGATCGCCGAATTGCCCGACACGGCGGCAACGAGTCGGTGGAACTCCCGGTGGTCGGCGACCTCCTGTTCCCGCTCGCGCTGCACGAGCGCACGGATCGCTTCGATCTGCTCCTCGTCGAGACGATCGGGGGCGACTTCGGCCGCCGCCGACTCGAGCGCGATTCGGGTCTCGAACACCTCGTCGACCTCGGCCCCGACGAAGAACAGGTACACGGCGACCGCATCGATGACCACATCGACGGACGGCGCGGTGACGACCAGGCCGCCGCCCGGGCCGCGGCGCATCTGGGCGACGTGCTGGAGCTCGACCAGCCGCACCGCCTCGCGGAACACGGCCCGGCTGATCCCGTACCGTTGCAGCAGGTCGGTCTCCGACCCGAGCACGGTCCCTTCGGGCCAGCCCAGCTCGGCGATGTCGGCGACGATCCGATCGGCGACCGTGGCCGCCAGTTTGCTCCCGTCGCGCGATGGCCGACGATGCACCGGGGATCTCGTCGCCATACCTGATGTCGCAGTGTAGGAGCCACCCGGTGGTTCGTCCGCGTCCGCCGGCGGAGCTACGACGCCGGAGGAGTGTGCGACCCCGACGATGACGTCGGCGCGCTGGGCGCGGCTGCGCCCCCTGCCACCAGCAGAAGTCAAGAGCGGTTTCGTCAGACATCGTGTGATTGAATTGTCCTACGTAGCGTCGTACAATCAGCCGGTGGCTGTTCTCAACTTCAGGACCGACGAACGTTCGGAGCGAGCGCTCGCTGAACTCACCGCCGACGGATCGTCAACGTCAGAAGCGATCCGACAAGCACTCGTCGATGCGGTCCGGCTCCGACGCCGCGAGCAGATGCGGGCCGAGTCGCTCGAGCTCATGAACGACGAAGGCGACCGGGCCGAGAGCCGCAAAGTGCGTGAGGACATGGACGAGCTCCGTGCGTGGTGACATCCATCGGCTCCGCGCCGCACGGTCGACTCGCGGGCACGAGCAACAGGGCGAGCGCTTCGCCGTGGTCGTCCAGTCCGATGACCTCATGCTGTCGACGGTGCTCGTCGCTCCGACGTCGCGGTCGTCGCCTCAACGGATCTTTCGACCGTCGATTCTCATCGGTGACGAGGAGACCCGAGTGCTCCTCGAGCAGACCTCTTCGGTCGCGCCGGAACGACTGGGCGAGTTCGTCGGACGCCTGACCCGCGATGAGCAGATCGCGCTCGACGATGCACTGCGGCTCGTCCTCCAGCTGGACTGAACCTCAGTCAGCACACGACCAGAGCGACGACGTGCTCGTTCGTCGCCATCAGACGCGAGATGCTCACGCGTTCGGCCTGTCACGATTCGAGGACTGTCGGCTCCGTCTGACGACGCGTATGGTCTCGGCCGTGCCACCGACGTCTCGTCCCCTGCCGGCTTCCACCACCGAGTGGTGGAACTACCAACGGCCTACCGAGTACGACCTCGTCGGCGAGACGATCGACGTGGCGATGCGCGACGGCGTCACGATCGCCTGCGAGCTGCGGCGTCCGGCCCGTGACGGCGTCGCGCTCGACGGACCGTTCCCCGGCCTGGTCGTGGAGTTCACGCCCTACGTCATCCTGCGCGACTTCTACCTCGGCGAGGCCGACTTCTTCGCGTCGCGCGGGTACGTGGCCATCGTCCCGCTGATGCGTGGCGTCGGTCGATCGGGCGGCGAGTGGGAGCACGGCAGCTTCCGCCAGGGCGGCCGTGACGCCCACGACCTCGTCGAGTGGCTCGCCACCCAGCCGTACTGCGACGGGCGGATGGGCATGGTCGGCGAGAGCTTCGGCGGGCAGACCGCGTACGGCGCGGCGATCGAACGACCCGAGCACCTGCTGGCGATCGCGCCGATGCAGTCGCCGGGATCGCTGTACCACGACGTCATCCACCCCGGCGGGATCAAGTCGACCGAGCGCGGCGAGATCGACAGTTGGCCCGACATCGCCAACATGACGAGCGAGGGAGCGATCGACGCCGACGCCGAGTACGCGGCGAACCGCGAACACCCGAGCTTCGACGAGTTCTGGCGTGATCGCTCCTTCGTCGACCGGCTCGACACGGTGGCGGTGCCCGTGCTCGCGATGGGCGGCTGGAACGACCACTACTTCCGGTCCGGCTCGATCGCCAACATGGAAGCGATCCCCGAACGGACATGGTCGATCTACGGCGCCTGGCCGCACTTCTTCCCCGTGTCACTCAGCCAGGACGACATCCTCGTCGGGAACAACGAGGCCCGCGCCGAGGCGCTCGCGGCGACGCCACAGCTGCCGTCGGGCGTACTGCTCGCCTGGTTCGACCACTGGCTGCTCGGCCTCCCCGAGGCTCCCATCCCGCCCGCGCCGACGTTCACGTCGTTCGAGGGCCCGATCAACGTCGGCCACGGCTGGACCGAGCTCGACCGTTGGGACCCGAGCCGTGGCACCGGCGCCGTGCTGACCGTCCTGGCCGATGCCGAACCCGGACCCCACGGTTCGTTCACGTTCACCTCGGAACCGCTCGTCGTCGACGAGGTGCTCATCGGGCACGCCAGCCTCACGTTCAGCGCGATCCTCGACGCGCCCGATGCGCACTTCTACGTCGAACTGCTGTCGGTCGACGCCGAGGGCACCGAGACGGTGGCGAACGACGGGTTCCTGGCCGCCAGCCATCGTCAATCCCACTCGGACCCCGAACCCGTGCCGGTCGGCGAAGCGATCGAGTACCGCGTCGACATCCGGCCCACCCACTTCCGGTTCCCGGCCGGCCACCTCGTCCGGGTGCGACTCGGTGAGGGTCCGCCGTCGAAGCTCACCGCGCCGCCCGAACCTGTCACCGTCGCCCTCGCTCCCGGCGCACCCGTCGTGCTCCGACTCCCCGGCTTCTCCACCACGGTGAGCTGACAGGCCAGGCCGCACGCGACACTGGTGTCGATGCCAGAACCATCGATCATCGAACCGCCCACCCGTCGCGAGCGGGCGCTCGCGAAGGCGCTCACCAGGCTCAACAAGCTGCCGCCACCGACCAGTGGCTACACGATCACCCGCGACGTGCCGATCCCGATGCGCGACGGCGTCACGCTGCTCGCCGACCTCTACACCCCGACCGGGCCGGTCAAGGGCACGGTGCTCGTGCGCTCGCCCTATGGGTTCGGCATGTTCATCGGCACGATGACCGGCGGGGTGCTCGCCGCCCGCGGGTATCGGATGGTGCTCGCCCGATGCCGCGGCACGTTCGGCTCGGGTGGCGAGTTCGACCCGATGCGCCACGAGGTCGACGACGGTGCCGACACGGTCGAGTGGATGCGCAACCAGCCGTGGTTCGACGGCCGCTTCGCCACCCACGGCGGGTCGTACCTCGCGTTCACCCAGTGGGCGCTGTTGATGGATCCGCCGCCGGAGCTCGTCGCCGCCGTGATCTCGATCAGCCCGCACGACTTCTACGCGTCGTCGTACAAGGGCGGTGCGTTCTCGCTCGGCGACTTCCTCGGCTGGACCGACCAGGTACGCCGCCAGGAGGAACCCAACTTCGCCAAGCTCGTCCTCGGGCACGCCAAGGCCCAGCGGACCGTGCCCGCGGCGTCCGCCGAACTGCCGCTCTCCCGCGGCGGCGAGCAGCTGCTCGAGGGCGGTGCGCCGTGGTACGCGCAGTGGATCAGCCACCGCGATCCGGACGATCCGTTCTGGGCGCCGATGCGGTTGGGCGACGCGCTCGACCGGGTGCAGTGCCCGGTGCTCCTGCAGTCGGGCTGGCAGGACGTGTTCGTCGACCAGACGATGGAGCAATACGAGCGATTGCACGCCCGCGGCGTCGACGTGGCGCTGACCGTCGGACCGTGGACACACATCGAGCCGGCGACGAAGGGCCGCGACTTCGTGGTCAACGAGATCCTCGACTGGCTCGACGAGCATCTCGCCGACAGTGGGGTCCGCTCGCGTCCCACCCCGGTCCACCTGTTCGTCACCGGCGCCGCGCAACAGTGGCGCGACCTTCCCGCATGGCCACCCGCCACGACCGACCGCGTGTTTCACCTCCGACCGAATGGCGGCCTCGGCGATGACCCGGCGCCCGCCGGCAGCACGGCGACGTTCACCTACGACCCGGCCGATCCGACCCCGACGATCGGTGGGCCGACACTGCTGCGCGGCGGCTACAAGGACGACAGCGCACTGGCGTCGCGGCGCGACGCCGTGACCTTCACGACCGATCCGCTCAACCGGCCACTCGAGGTGATCGGCTACCCGACGGTCGAGCTCGCCCACACCACCGACAACCCGTACGCCGACGTGTTCGTCCGCGTCTCCGACGTCGACGCGTCCGGTGCATCGACCAACGTGACCGAGGGCTTCCTCCGTCTCGGCCCGGCGGATGCGAACGGCATCGTGCACCTGCGCCTCGACCCGATCGCCCACCGCTTCGGCGCCCGGCACCGCATCCGCCTCGTCGTCGCCGGCGGGTCGTTCCCCCACTGGGAACGCAACCTCGGCACCGCCGACGACCCCGCCACGTCGTCACGCCTCGCCCTGTCCACCCGCACCATCGATCTGACCGAGTCGACCCTCACCCTGCCCGTCGGGACCTGACGGGACGTGACGAGGTGACGGCCGAGCTGGACCCGCCGGAGTTCCATCTGTTCCTGCCACAGATGCGGATGACGCACGAGGCGATCATCGAGCGGGCGCGGGCGGCCGAGACGGCGGGGTTCGAGGGCATCGCGTTCATGGATCACGTCGTGCCGCCGCTCGCGGCAGAGCAACCGATGTGGGAGGCGATGTCGATCGCCTCGTGGGTGCTCGCCCACACCACGACGTTGTCGGTCGGGCACCTGGTGCTCTGCGACTCGCTGCGCCACCCGGCGATGCTCGCCAAGCAGGCGACCTCGCTCGATCACGCGTCCGGAGGGCGCTTCGAGCTCGGCATCGGGTGGGGGTCGGTGCCCGACGAGCTCGACACGTTCGGCGTCAGTACCACCGGCGCCCGCGGACGCGCCGAGCGGCTCGGCGAGACGCTGGCCATCCTGCGCGGTCTGTGGACCGGCGAGCCGTTCGACTACGCCGGCGAGCATTTCACGCTGCGTGGCGCCCGGCAGCAGCCGGTGCCGACGCGATCGATCCCCATCACGATCGGCGGTGTCGGCCCGCGGACGCTCGCCCTCGTCCGGGAGCATGCCGACTGGTGGAACCTGGCCATCAGCGCGCTGGGTCGGCTGGACGAACTGCGCCCGCAGGTCGGCGGCGTCGGGGTGTCGGTCCAGCAGACCGTCGCCGTCGTGCCCTCGGAAGCTGATCGCGACGAGGTCACCGCCACCGCGCGACGCCGTTACGGCGGCACGGTGATGGGTGAACACCTCGCGATCGGGACCCCGCCCGAGCTCACCGATCACTTCGCACAGCAGCACCGGCACGGCATCGGCCGGTTCTACGTGTGGTTCACCGATTTCGCTCCCGTGGAGACGATCACCCGCTTCGGCGAGGTGATCGCCGCTCTGCGCTGACCCGACGCGCCCGGTTGGATCACGTCGCCGCATCGACGCCGCACTCAGGCCTGTTCGAGCAATCTCCCCAGAGCGACCTTGTCGACCTTGCCCGTCGCGGTCATCGGGACCTCGGTCGGGTCGGCCGTGACGTGCCACCGCGTCGGCACCTTGAACGAGCTCAGCCGGCCCTTGACGAGCGGGCGCAACTCGTCGGCGGCGCGGTCGGACACCACCCAGGCGCCGACCTCGACGCGGCCGTCGTCGCCGACGACCTTGGTGACATAGGCATGGCGGACGTCGCCGATCGAGCGAAGGGCCGCTTCCACCTCCGACGGATACACCGTCGCGCCACTGACTTTGAACATGTCGTCGAGGCGCCCCGTGAACCACAGATAGCCGTCGTCGTCGAGGCGCCCCCGGTCGCCGGTGCGGAAATAGCCGTCCGGTGTGAACACGTCCGCGCGGTCGCGCCCCACGATCCCGCGTAGCAGGTGCGGTCCGCGCAGCCAGATCTCACCGTCGCCGCCGGTCGCGACCGCGGCGCCGGTGTCGGGATCGGAGATGCGCACCTCGACGCCCTCGAACGGGCGGCCGCAACTCCCGAACTTGCCGGCCGGCAGGTCACGGTCGAGTGGCGCGCCGCAGTACGGGCCGAACGTCTCGGTCATGCCGAACAGGTTGGCCCGCGCGCCGGGCACCGGGCGGCGTTCGGGCGGGAGCAGCGCCGGCAGCGTCCCGTCGCCCATCGCCGACAGGTCGACGGTCGCGAAATCGGGATGGGCGGCAAGCCTCACCGCTTGATCGGGCCAGCCACGGAACACCGTGACGCTGTGGCGGGCAAGGAACGCGAGGGTCGCGCCCGGTTCAGGCTCCGACTCGGTGAGCAGGGTCGCGCCGGCGATCAGGGTGGAGATCAGCCCGCTGGAGAACCCGCCGGTCCAGAAGAACGGCATCGGGATGTACACCCGCTCGCCGAATCGGACGCAGCGGTCGTCGAGTCCGGCGGCGATGGCGCGGATGCCACCACCGTGGGTGTGGATGACGCCCTTTGGGCTTCCGGTACTGCCAGAGGTGAAGAGGATCACCATGTCGTCGTCGGGCTCGACGCCCGTTCCCGCGGCGTGCACCTGCTCGACGTCGTCACCGGTGGGGAGTTCGTCGAGCGTCCAGATCCGCCGGAGCGATGGCGCTGCGGGATGACGCTCCCCTGCCGCGACACGCGCCCCGATTCCGGGCGCCGCGTCCTCCAGCTCGTCGTGGAAGCGCCGGCCCCGGAACTCGTCCACCACGATGAGCTCGTCGACGGAAGCGACGGCCAGCTGGGCGAGCAGCTCGGGCGGGCGCAGCAGCGTGCTGAACGGCACGAGCACCGCTCCGACCCGTAGCACGGCGTACGCCGCCACCGCCCAGTCGGCGACGTTCGGGGCGAGCAGCCCCACCCGCTCCCCCGGCCGGAGACCGACGGCGAGCAGGCCGGCCCCATGGGCCGCGGACCGTCGGTCGAGCTCGGCGTAGGTCAGCGGCGACTCGTCGGCGACGATCGCCACGACGTCGGGGATCAGGGCGGCCTGGCGCTCGATCAACCCCGGGATCGTCAGCGCGAACCCTTCATCGCTGATCGCCGATGTACTTGCGAGCTCGGACCCGATCAGGTCATCAGCCCAGCGACCCTGTATCTGCGGACGCGTGAGCACGCTCAAGGCTCGCATCCCCGTCGCTCGACACCCAAGTCAGGCATTGCTTGAAGGACGTGAGATCGGCCGTGGCTCGGGCGGCGACCTTGGAACCGACTTCGACGTCGAAACATCTTTCTCCGCGATCTGTGCCAGAATCAGGGCAGCTCGGTGTCAATTGGGGGGACCGGGACCGATCAGGGGGAGAACATCCATGAACACCCGCCCACCTCAACGGCGCATGGACAAGCGCCGGCTGTTGGCCGGTCTCGTGGTCGGCGGGCTCGCGCTCGCGGCCTGCGGGAACTCCGGCGACGACGACGACTCGGCCGACACCACCGCCGCACCCATCGGCACCGAGGCGCCGGTGGACACGACCGCCGAGACCACCGGTGACACCACGGCCGACACCGCCACCGACACCACGGAGGACACCGAGCCAGCCACCACCACCGCCGGCAGCGAACCGGCCGAGACCGGGCCCGACATCGGCACGTTCGAACCGATCGAAGGCGTCCCCGGAGTGACCGACGACGCGATCAACTTCGCCGTCCTCGGCACCGGCCCCTCGAACCCGCTCGGCTACTGCCTGCTCGAATGCTTCCAGGACGGCGTCCAGGCCTACTTCGACTACCAGAACAGCCTCGGCGGCGCCAACGGCCGACAGCTCGTCATCAGCCGCGTCGACGACGACGAAGTCGGCAACACCCAGGTCAAATCACTCGAACTGATCGGCGACAGCTCCATCTTCGGCATCTTCGGCGCCCCACTCCAGTACGCCGGGTATTCCGACATCGGTGCCAGCGGCGTGCCGCTCTACACCACGTTCCCGGCCTCCGGTGATGCCAACGGCTTCGACAACATCTACGTCCCCAACGGCACCCTGTGCGTCGACTGCACCAGCCCGGCCTCTGTGCTGGGCGCGGTCATCGGCGGTGGCACGAAGGCCGCGTCGATCGGCTTCGGCGTGTCGCAGGCCTCGAAGGACTGCGTCAACCGCACCGAGCGGGACTTCGCCAAGTACGGGCCGACAGCGGGCGTCGAGTTCGTCTACAAGAACGACGACCTGCCGTTCGGCTTCCCCAACGGCCTCGGCCCCGAAGTCACCGCGATGAAGCAAGCCGGCGTCGATTTCGTCACCACCTGCATCGACCAGAACAGCGTGATCGTGCTCGAACAGGAGCTCGAGCGCCAAGGCATGAGCGACGTGGTCGTGGTGCTCCCGCAGGGCTACTCGGACACCGCGTTCGTGTCGTCGAACGCCGCGCTGCTCGAAGGGGACATCATGAGCGTCGCCTACCGGCCCATCGAGGCCGACCCGAGCCCGGGGATGGACGAGATGCTCGCCGCCTTCGAGGCCAGCGGGGTCGAGGGCAACGACTACGCCATCCAGGGCTGGCTGGGAGCGAAGCTGGCGGTGGCGGGCATCATCGCCGCCGGGCCGCAATTCGACCGGGAGAGCGTCATCGCGACGACCAACACGTTCACGGAGTGGACCGCCGACGGAATGCTCCCGACGGTCGACTGGTCGACCGCTCACACAGCGCGCGCCGACACCGATCCGGCTCAGTACTGCGCGTCGTTCGTCACGATCAGTGACGGCGCCTTCGAGATGCTGTCGGATCCCGCCCTGCCGTTCGAATGCTTCGACCTGCCGCTCGACGACTGGGTGGATCCGACCCCGATGAACTTCGAGTAGCAGCGGGCGGCGTCGGCGCCCAACCGCGTCAGCGAGCTCCGGTCACCAACGCCAGCGACCGGAGCTCGCTGATCGCTGTGCAGGAACGTCGTACGGCGGCGAGCCACTCGCTGTGGGAGCGGGCCGGGCGGGGGCCGCCGAGGGCGACGGTGATCATCGCCGTGAACGGGACGTGGAGCTGGCCGATCCGGTAGTCGTCGAGGCACTGGTCGAGGTCGTACTCGTCGAGGCCATGGGCCACCAACGTGTCGTGGTAGCGCACGAGCAGCTCCAGCTCGTGATACCGGAGGGCACCGGCATCGAGCCCGGCGCCGAGCAGCATGGCGACCTCGCGGAGCGGGTGGGCCGACAGCAGCCCGGGCTGTGGCACCACGGCCACCTCGCCCGCTCCGCGATCGACCACCGAGAACCGGACGGGCACCGGCACCCTCGGGTACGGGCGCGCGGTCAACCATCGCGGCACGGCAGCGGAGACCGCGCGGAGCGTGTCGACCTCATCGACGGAGAGCACCGCTTCGCACCGCTCGACGAACAACGCCGTCCCTCGCGCCTGCACGTCACCGAGCACGGACGCCAACGACGAGTCCACCGGCCGCACGCCCGACGTCGCGGCCATCGGCAGATCGCGCCACTGCGCCGCATGGCGCACTGCCAGGTGCTCGACGGCGAGCAGCGCTCCCTCGACGTTCGCGCCATCCCGCTGCTCGATCACACCCCGTTGCTCGATCACGACCATTCGACGGACCATAATCGACTTCGATGTCAATTTCAATGAAGGGCCCACGCGTCACAGGGCGAACGAGCTACCGCCGTTGACCGGATACGTCTGGCCGGTGATCCACGACGCGCCCGGCGAGCAGAGGAACGCGACCATGCCGGCGACGTCGTCAGGTGTGCCCGGCCGCCGGATCGCGTACCGACGCAGGATCGCCTGCTGGCGTTCGTCGTCGTCGCTCGCCCACAGCGCCTCGGTCAGCGGCGTGCGCATCGTGCCGAGCGACACCGCGTTCGCGGTGATGCCGTGGCGGCCGACCTCCGCCGCGAGCCCGCGGGTGAACCCGGCGGCGCCGGCCTTGGCCGCGCCGTACGCCACCGTTCCCGCGTCGCCGACCCGTCCGGCGTCGGACACGATCGTGACGATCCGGCCCCACTCGCGCTCGATCATCCCCGGCAGCGCGGCCCGAGCACAGTGCATCACCCCGAGCAGGTTCACCTGCAAGAACCGCTGCCAGTCGGCGGGCTCGCTGTCGACGAACCGGGTCATCGCCATCCCCTCGCCGCCCGCGTTGCCGGCGTTGTTCACCACGACGTCGACCCCGGCGGAGGCCAGCGCATCGATGACGCCGTCATAGTCCGTCACGTCGAACGGCGCGGGTGCGGCACGGCCACCCACCTCACGGATCTCCTCGACCACCGCCGCGGCACGATCGCCGACGAGGTCGTTCACGAGCACCTCGGCACCCGCCGCGGCGAGGCCGAGCGCGATGCCACGTCCGACCCCTTGGCCCGCACCGGTCACGACCGCACGCCGCCCGTCGAGGTGACCGGTCATGCCGCGGGCCGCTCAGCAGTATCGACCGCGGCGAGCGAGTCGAGGTCGCGGATCGCGGCACACGGCCGGCGGGCCATGGCGATGGTCACCGGCTCGACCATAATCGACGCCGATGTCCACCGCAGCGGCCCGTCCCGAGGCACTCTTTCTGCCCGAGGGACAGGAGACCTTCGTCCCGACCGTCGGCGCGGTCGGCCCGTGGAGCCCGCAGTTCCTGCACGGCGGCGCGGTCGCCGCACTGTTCGCGGGACGCCTCGCGCCCGCTGATCAGACCGCTGCCCGCCTCACCGTCGAGATGCTCGCCCCCGTGCCGTTCGGTCCGTTGCAACTGCGCATCGAGCCACCGACGGGCGGCCGCCGTGTCCGGCGCGTTCGAGCGACGCTGCTCGCGGACGGGCGGCCGGTCGCCAGCGCGTCCACCGTCACCGTCGTGCGCACGACCCTCGATCTGCCGGCGGCCGCCCTGGTACACGACGACCCGTTCCGCGACGTCCCCGCTCCCGACCTGTCCTCGCCTGGGCCGGTGGAGGTCGCTGCCATGGGATGGGAGAACTTCCACACGGTGGCGGCCGCCACGAAGCGGCTGCGCGTCCCGAGCGATCCGGACGGGACCCATCAGTGGGTGGGGCTGACGGTTCCGGTCGTCGCCGGCACCACGCTCCAGGGCATCGAGGTCGCCGCCGCGGCCGCCGACTTCGCGTCGGAGGCGGTACATCGCCGGTTGCCGTTCACCGAGTGGTCGTTCGTGAACGCCGAGCTGACGTTGCACCTGGCGCGGCAACCGGTCGGCTCGTGGATCGGCATGAACTCGAGCGCAGTGATCCAGCCGTACGGCACCGCCATCGTGTCGACCCAGCTGTTCGACGCGGGCGGTCGGGTCGGTCAGTCGGCGTCGACGCTCGTCGTCGAGCGACGCGTCGGCGTGTAGCGCACGGGCAGCTGCTCATAGCCGCTGACGAAGTTGGCCGCGCGGTGCCGCGGCTCGGTGTCGTCGGCCAGCACGAGGTCGGGCAACCGATCGAGGAGTTGTTCCAGCACGACGCGCAGTTCGAGCCGGGCGAGGCTGGCCCCGAGGCAGAAGTGGGCGCCGAACCCGAACGCCACATGCTCGTTCGGCGTGCGGCCGATGTCGAAGCGGAACGGATCATCGAACACGTTCTCGTCGCGGTTGGCGGACGGATACAGCAGCAGCAACTGCTCGCCCGCCGCGATCCGCTGGCCGCCGAGCTCGACGTCGCAGGTGGCGGAGCGCGCCATGTTCTTGATGGGGCTGACCCAACGCAGCATCTCCTCGATCGCCGCCGGCAGCAGCGAGCGGTCGGCGCGGAGCTCGTCCCAGCGGTCGTGCTCGCGCAGGAGTTCGTACACACCGCCCGAGATGACGTGGCGGGTCGTCTCGTCGCCACCGTTCAGGATCAGCAGCGACTCCATGATGATGTCGCCCACGCCGAGACGGTCACCGTCGACCTCGGCATGCACGAGGATGCTCATCAAGTCGTGCATCGGGCAGACGCGGCGGGCCTCGATCGCTTCCACGGCGAAGCTCGAATACTCGATCGCGGCCTCCGTCGCGGCGTCCATCGCGCCCTCGCCACGCCGGCCGAGTGACGTCATCATCGCCTCGCTCCACTCCAGCAGCTGCGGGCGATCGGCCGGGTTGACACCGAGCGCGTCGCCGATGACGATCAGCGGCAACCACTTGGCGATGTCATCGACGAGGTCGCAGGTGCCCCGCTCGCAGACCGCGTCGATCAGCTCGTCGACGGTACGACGGATCGATTCCTCCTTGGTCCGCACCTGCTTGGGGGTGAACCCCTTGTTGACGAGCTTGCGCCGTTGCCAGTGCGCCGGATCGTCCATGTCGATCATCATCGGGTTCGGGCCGTGCTCGGGCCGGATGCCCTGGGCGCTGCTGAAGATCTCGGGGTTCGTCGACACGTGCTTCACGAGGTCGTACGTGGCCACGCCCCACACGCCTGACCGCGGGTCCTTCCACACGGGGGCATTGTGGCGCAGCCACGTGAGCTCGTCGTGCGGGTTTCGTCCCCAGAAGTCACCGTCGACCAGGTCGATGTGTTGCTCGATGTCCGTCGTCGTCATCTCGTCATCCTTCCAAACGATGACCTCGAAGTTGACTTCGACGTCAAGTTTTGTCTCCGCCCGTCCCATCTGGCAGGATGGCGTCCGATCGGGGAACCTTCGCTCTCGCTCCATGAGAGTAAGGTTCTCACCCACGGTCGGCGCCATTCGGGCCGGCCACCAACCACCGGGGGGAGCGCATTCGATGGGTGCACAACCGCAACTCGCTCCGGAGAATTCGCACACATCGGAGGATGCTTGATGCACACCAGTTCACGTCAGCGCCGAGCGGCGTCACGCCGGCTCTTCGCCGGAGTGGTCGTCGGAGGCCTGATTCTCGCCGCGTGCGGGAACTCGGGCGACGACGACGATTCGGCCGCCACCACCGCCGCCCCGGCCGGCACCGACGCCCCCGTCGACACCGAAGCTCCGGCCGACACCACCGCCGACGAGGGCACCGAGCCGGCCGACACGGAGCCGGCCGACACCACCGCGTCGACCGAGCCGGCCGAGACCGAGCCCGACATCGGCACGTTCGAACCGATCGAAGGCGTCCCCGGAGTGACCGACGACGCGATCAACTTCGCCGTCCTCGGCACCGGCCCCTCGAACCCGCTCGGCTACTGCCTGCTCGAATGCTTCCAGGACGGCGTCCAGGCCTACTTCGACTACCAGAACAGCCTCGGCGGCGCCAACGGCCGACAGCTCGTCATCAGCCGCGTCGACGACGACGAAGTCGGCAACACCCAGGTCAAATCACTCGAACTGATCGAGGACGACGGCATCTTCGGCGTGTTCGGCGCACCGCTCCAGTACGCCGGGTTCTCCGACCTCGGCGCCGCGGGCGTGCCGCTCTACACCACGTTCCCGGCCTCGGGCGACGCGGCCGGCTTCGACAGCATCTACGTACCGACCGGCACGCTGTGCGTCGATTGCAGCGCTCCGGCCGGCGTCCAAGGCGGTGTCTACGCTGGCGCCACGAAGGTCGCGTCGATCGGCTTCGGCGTGTCGCAGGCCTCGAAGGACTGCGTCAACCGTGCCGAGTCCGAGTTCAACCGGTGGGGCCCCGATGCCGGCATGGAGTTCGTCTACAAGAACGACGACCTCCCGTTCGGCTTCCCCAACGGCCTCGGCCCCGAAGTCACCGCCATGAAGGCGGCCGGCGTCGACTACGTCACCACCTGCATCGACCAGAACAGCGTTCTCGTGCTCGAACAGGAGCTCGAACGACAGGGCATGAGCAACGTCAAGGTCGCCCTGCCCCAGGGCTACTCCGACACCGAGTTCGTGTCGACCAATGCGACGCTGTTCGAGGGCAACATCATGGGCGTGCCGTACCGGCCGCTCGAGGCTGACCAGAGCGCCGGCATCGTCGAGATGCTCGCCGCCTTCGAAGCCAGCGGCATCCAGATCAACGACTACGCCATCCAGGGCTACCTCGGCGCCAAATTGGCGGTCGCCGGCATCATCGCCGCCGGCCCCCAGTTCGACCGCGAGACCGTGGTCGCCGCGACCAACTCCTTCACCGACTGGACCGCCGACGGCATCGTGCCGACGGTCGACTGGAGCACGGCCCACACCCCGCGTCAGGACACCGACCCGGGCCGGTACTGCATGGCCTTCGTGACGGTCATCGACGGCGCCTTCGAGATGGCATCCGACCCGGCCGCGCCGTGGGATTGCTGGGAGCTGCCGCTCGACACCTGGACCGAGCCCACGCCCACCGACTTCCAGTGACGGATTACTGTCCGCACCGATGATCGTCCCAACCGCAACTCGAGATGCTCGCATCGGTTGCTGAAGACCTCTTCCGGGCGGTGCTCCAAGGAGCGCCGCCCGGAACGGTCTACGCCCTCGTCGCGCTCGGCTTCGTCCTCGCGTAC
This sequence comes from uncultured Ilumatobacteraceae bacterium, assembly GCA_964651825.1. Taxonomy (GTDB): domain Bacteria; phylum Actinomycetota; class Acidimicrobiia; order Acidimicrobiales; family Ilumatobacteraceae; genus Sva-07. The sequence goes on from CAZYWK010000029.1 coordinate 25,851, forward strand.
AAGACGTCGGGGATCTTCAACCTCGCGTTCGGCGCCCAGGCGTACGTCTCGGCGGTCGTCTACTTCAAGACCCACGTCGAATGGGGCTGGCCGATCATCCCGGCCTTCATCGTGTCGGTGGTCATCCTCGCGCCGCTGCTCGGCCTCGTGCTCGAGTGGCTGGTGTTCCGCCACCTCCGCACCGCAGCACCCGTCGCCGGACTGGTGGTGGCGATCGGTCTGACGATCGCGCTGCCCGCGATCGTCGACATCGTCATGAACTTCCAGCCGCGAACCGGGGCGGTGCCGGCGGGCATCATCCCGCGTGGCAACAACGTGTTCTACGACGTGTGGGGCGTCTACTCGTTCAGCCGCAACGAGCTCGTGGCGATGGTCGTGGCGCTCTCGGCGACCGTCGCGCTCGCCCTCCTGTTCAAGTTCACCGTCGTCGGGCTCCGCATGCGCGCCGTCGTCGAGAGCCCGCGGATGACCGAGCTCAACGGCATCGCGGCCGATCGCGTGTCGGCCGCGGCGTGGGCGCTGTCGTCGTTCTTCGCCGGTCTGGCCGGCGTACTGATCGCTCCCCGCTTCACCACGCTCGCGGCTGGCGAGTTCTTCAACATCGTCGTGGTCGCCATCGCCGCGGCCGCCGTCGGCTATCTGGTCAGCCTGCCCCGCGCCTTTCTCGGCGGCCTCGGGCTCGGCATGCTGATCGCCCTCTTCAACACGTTCATCCCGAGGTGGGCCATCGAGCACACGTGGCTCGCGCCGATCCAGAACAACCTCACCCCGGCGATCCCGTTCGTCGTGCTGTTCGCGATCCTGGTGTTCTCGCCGAAGGTGCGCCAGACCCAGCGCGCGAGCGACCCGCTCGCCGGGGTCGACCCTCCGCCGAGCTCGCAGACCACCGCCGTCGAGGATCCCAAGCGCGTGGCGATCCGCCGCCTGCTCGGCACCGCGTTCCTCGTGGCGTGCGTGGTGGTGCTCTTCACCCGCGGCGACACGGTGTGGATCTTCCTCGTCACGCAGGCCGTCGCCCTAGCGATCGTGTTCCTGTCGATCACCGTGATGACCGGCTTCGGCGGCCACATCTCCCTCGCCCAAGGCTCGTTCGCCGCCATCGGCGGGTTCACCGTGTTCCAGCTCGTCGATCGCTTCGACCTGCCCGTGCTCGTCGGCGCGCTGATCGGCGCCGGCATCGCCGCGGTCGTCGGCGGGCTCCTGTCGTTGCCGCTGCTGCGACTGAACGGCATCTGGATCGCCATCGCGACGCTCGCGTTCGCGTTCTTCTTCAACTCGGTGATGGTCAAGTTCTCGTGGGTCGGCGGTTCGAGGAGCGGTGCTGCGGCCACCCTGCCCGTTCCACGCCCGGTGGTCGGTCCCTTCGACTTCGACAACGACAAGTCGTTCCTCGCGCTCGCGCTGATCGTGCTGGTGATCACCACGATCGCCGTCACGCTGTTCGGGCTGTCGACCACGGGCCGTACCCTCAAGGCTGTCCGCGGCAGCGAGGTCGCCGCCCAGTCGATCGGCATCTCGCCGGCTCGCGCCCGCATCGTCGCGTTCTCCGTCTCGGCATTCATCGCCGCACTTGGTGGCGCGATGGTCGCGATCCACAAGGAAGCGGTCGACTACGAGCTCAACTTCGCCCCGTTCGGTGCGCTGTTCTGGCTCGTGCTCGTCGTCACGTTCGGCGCCCGCCGGCCCTCGGGTGCGCTCTACGCCGCCGGCGCCTTCGCCTTGATGGACAAGCTGTTCCTCCAGGGCACGATCTTCGGCTGGATCCTGCGTGACCCCGACCGCATCCCGGGCATCTTCCCGATCTCGCCCAAGTGGCGGTTCATCCTGTTCGGCCTCGGCACGATCCAGTACGCCAAGCACCCCGAAGGCGTGATCGAGATGACCAAGGCGCGCGCGGCCGACAAGCGGGCCAAGAAGGCCGAGCGGGCGAAGTACCGCGCCGCCGCAGCCGAGCGGGCCGCGGCACGCGCCGCCGAGGCCGACAGCGTGGAGGAGACGGTTTCGTGACGACACTGCTGCGCACCACCGGCGTCCGCAAGAAGTTCTCGGGCATCGTGGCCCTCGACAATGTCGACATCGAGGTCGACGAGGGTGAACGCGTCGGGTTGATCGGCCCGAACGGCGCCGGCAAGACCACGTTCTTCAACTGCATCCTCGGCATCCTCCGGATCGACGACGGCGCGGTGCAGTTCGGCGGCGACGACGTCTCCGGGCTGCGGGTGCACGAGCGGGCGCGCCGAGGTATCGGCCGCACGTTCCAACGCATCGAGTTGTTCCCCGACTCGACCGTGCGTGACCACCTCGTGATCGCCGACCGGGCTCGCCGCCGCGAGCGCAAGTGGTGGACCGACATCCGCCTCGCCGGCAGGCCTCGGCCCGAAGAGCTGGTACGCACCGACGAGGTGCTCGAACTGTTGGGCCTGCGCGACCTGGCCGACGAACCGATCGAACGGCTGAGCCTCGGCCAGGGGCGACTCGTCGAAGTCGGTCGAGCACTGATGACCCAGCCCCGGCTGCTGCTGCTCGACGAACCATCGTCGGGCCTCGACCGCGCCGAGACTGCCGCGCTGGCCACGACCCTGCGCGAGGTGCAAGAGGACCGTGGCTTCGCGATCCTGCTCGTCGAGCACGACATCGAGCTCGTGTCGTCGTTCACCACCCGCAGCTACCTGCTCGACTTCGGGCGCATGCTGCTGTCCGGCACGACAGCCGACGTGATGGCCAGCCCCGAGATGCGTCACGCATACCTCGGCGACTACCTCGACGACGCGGAACTGCCGGCATGAGCTCGGCACTGGAGCTCGTCGAACTCGACGCCGGCTATGGCGCGTTCCGCGCCCTGTTCGACGTGTCGATCGCCATCGAACCCGGCGAGGCCGTCGCCCTCGTCGGCCCCAACGGTGCCGGTAAGACCACGGTCGCTCGTGTCGCGTCCGGGCTGATCGCGCCCACCAAGGGCGCGGTGCTCGTCGACGGGATCGACGTCACCGGCAAGCCGCCGTACCAGTACGCCCGCGCCGGAGTCGCCCATGCCCCGGAGGGCCGGTCCGTGTTCGGCACGCTGACCGTCGAGGAGAACCTCGTCCTGTCGATCCAACGGATCCGCGGCGGACGAGGCGTCAAGTCCGGTCTCGCCGAGGCGTTCGACCTGTTCCCGCGGCTCGACGAGCGTCGCCACCAGGTGGCCGGCACGCTGTCGGGCGGCGAGCAGCGCATGCTGGCGATGGCGCGGGTGCTCGTCGACACCCCGAAGCTCCTCATCGCCGACGAGCTGTCGCTCGGCCTCGCGCCGACGATCGTCGACCGCACCTACGAATCGCTCGCCCAGCTCCGCCAGGCCGGCACCGCGTTGCTCGTCATCGAGCAGCACGTGTCGCACGCCCTCGAGCTCTGCGACCGCGTGATCGTGATGGAGCACGGCAGCGTGTCGTGGTCCGGGCCCGCCGCCGACGCCACCGAACGCGTCCAAGCCTTCCTCTACGCCGGCACCGACGCCCCCGAGTCTGCGAACGCCACCCCCGCAGACGAGTGACCCGCCCACCGGTTGGGAGGCGATGGCGATGTCGCGTCAGTAGCGCACCGCAACTACATCGCCAGTCTGATGTTGCGCGCCATGCGGCGGAAATGGTATTCTCCGAAAACGGAAACGTTGCAATCACGTCTCGCTGCTCCGCCGCCGACGTGACCGCGCACTGACGAGGAGACGACATGGCCCATTTCCCGAAGCCCGCCGAAGGCAGCTGGACCGAGCACTACCCCGGCCTCGGCACCGGGCCGATCTCGTACAAGGACTCCTACGACCCCGACTACTGGCAACAGGAGATCGACACGATCTTCAAGAAGGAATGGCTGTGCGTCGGGCGCGTCGAGCAGCTCCCCCGCGTCGGGAGCTACTTCACCAAGGAGTTCAACTGGGCGCCGGCCAGCCTGATCATCGTCAAGGACAAGGAGAACAAGGTCCGCGCGTTCCACAACGTCTGTCGCCACCGCGGCAACAAACTCGTGTGGGACGACTACCCGCAGGAGGAGACCTCCGGCGTCTGCCGCCAGTTCACCTGCAAGTACCACGCCTGGCGCTACGACCTCGACGGCGAGCTCACCTTCATCCAGCAGGAGTCGGAGTTCTTCGACGTCGACAAGGACCAGTACGGCCTCGTGCCGGCGGCGTGCGACGTGTGGGAAGGGTTCATCTTCGTCAACCTCGACCCCGAGCCGAAGCAGACCCTCGCCGAGGCGCTCGACCCGATCACCGAGGGCCTCGCCGGCTACCCGTTCGGCGAGATGACCCAGACCTACAAGGTCCGTTCCGAGATCAACGCCAACTGGAAGCTGTTCATCGACGCCTTCATCGAGTTCTACCACGCACCGATCCTGCACATGCGCCAGGCGACCGCCGGCGAGGCGCAGAAGCTCGCCGGCTACGGCTTCGAGGCGTTGCACTACGAGGTGATGAGCCCGCACTCACTCGTGTCGTCGTGGGGCGGCATGGCGCCGCCCAAGGATCCGGGCATGGTCAAGCCGTCGGAGAACGCGATGCGCAGCGGCCTGTTCGGCCCGTGGGACAAGCCGGCGGAGATCAACAACAACGAGAACCTGCCGCCACTCGTCAACCCGGCGCGTCACCGGGCGTGGGGCACCGACACGTTCATGGTGTGGCCGAACTTCATGATCCTGGTCTGGGAGCCCGGCTGGTACCTCACCTACACCTACTGGCCCGAGAGCCCGACCACCCACCTGTTCGAGACGTCGTTGTACTTCGTGCCGCCGAAGAACGCGAAGGACCGCCTCGCCCAGGAGATGGCGTTCTCGACGTTCAAGGAGTACGCGTTCCAGGACGCCAACACGCTCGAAGCGACGCAGTCGATGATCGAGAGCGGCGTCGTCGAGGAGTTCGTCCTCAACGACCAGGAGATCCTCTGCCGTCACCACCACGCCGCCGTGCGCGAGCAGGTGCAGGCCGGCGAGCGGCCCGACAGCTACCCCTGGATGCCAAATGGGATGCCAGCCGAACAGTCGGCCCCGGCGAACGCCTGATCAGGAGAGATGACGATGACCGATACCATCACCACGCAACCCGGCACCCCCGTCTCCGTTGCGAGTGCGCCGGCCGCACCCGTGCTGCCCGAGCAGTTCGCCGACCTGGCGCCGTTCACCGACTGGATCTTCGACACGTGGCGGCCGCGCTACGAAAAGCGCCTCGCCTCGACGATGGACGAGATGCAGGCGTTCTACGACGCCGTGCTCCCCCGCATCGGCGAGATCACCGACTACTGCGACCAGTACGACATCAACGACCTGCCGGACGACGCCCGCAACGTGCTGCTGCTGACGTTCGCCTTCTGCGAGGCGTCGTTCCCGGTCGAGGCCTGGCGCCAGCCGCGTGTGCCCGACAGCGGCGCCGCCGACCTCGAGATGGTCAGCGAACCGCCGCTCTGAGCCGGTCTGCTTCGATTCGGTCGGACACACTGTCGTCGATGGACATCGCCGCCTTCCGCGACGAGCTGACCGTCTGGCTCGACGAGCACGCTGACACGCTCGCCCCGCCGTACGAGGGCAGCGGCACGCTCGATCAGGGCATGGTGCACTACCGGCTCGTCAAGAACGCGCTGTGGGACGCCGACTTCGGCCGCTACGGCTGGCCGGAGCTGGTCGGCGGGCTCGGAGGGCCATCGATGTACCGGGCGATCGTCGGCGAGGAGATCGCCCGGCGCGAGCTCGCCGATCCGAGCATCTGGACGATGATCGAGGTGCTCGCGCCGACCGTCATCGCGTTCGGCTCACCGGACTTGGTCGCCGAGATGGTGCCGAAGCTGCTGCGCGGCGACGAGCTGTGGTGCCAGGGCTTCTCCGAGCCCGGTGCCGGCAGCGACCTCGCCTCGCTCACCTGCCGGGCCCGACCGGTCGACGGCGGCTGGCTCGTCAACGGCCAGAAGGTCTGGACGAGCTTCGCCCAGTTCTCCGAGCGCTGCATTCTGCTCACCCGCACCGGCGAGCCCGGGAGTGCCCACCGCGGCATCACCGCGTTCTTCGTCGACGTCGACTCCCCCGGTCTCACGCCGAGCCCGATCGAGGCCCAGCACGGCCGGCTCGAGTTCGCAGAGGTGTTCTACGACGATGTGTTCGTGCCCGACGGGCGCCGTCTCGGCGACGTCGGTCAAGGCTGGCAGGTGGCGATGGACGTGCTGCCGTACGAGCGCTCGACGACGTTCTGGCACCGCGGCGCGCTGCTCCACCACCGCTGCGACGAGCTGGTGGCCGCGGTCGCCGCCGGCGACCCCGACGTGGCCGGGTCGAGCACGACGGCCAAGGCGCTGGGCGAGGCGTTCCAGGCCGTGATGGCGTTCCGCAGTCGGTCGCGCGACACCCAGTACCGGTTGGCGGCCGGCGGGCAGCTCGGTGCCGAGACGTCGATCGACAAGATCCTGATCGCCGGCTCCGAGCAGCTCCTGATGGAGACCGCCCGCGACCTCCTGCCGGGCACGATCGAGTTCGACGACGACCCCCGCTCGCTGCTCTGGCGAGAGGACTACCTCTACTCGAAGGCGGCCACGATCTACGGCGGCACCTCGGAGATCCAGCGCAACATCGTCGCCCGCCGCCTCCTCGACCTCGGAGCCGAATCGTGACGACCGAAGCCACCGAGCGCCCTGGGGCGATCGACGCCGACGACCTGGCGATGCTCGGCGACGGCTTCGCCGCGGCCATGGCCGACGCTCCAGGTGCCGGCGACGCGGATGCGGCGCTGTTCGAGCTGGGCTGGCCCGAACTGCTCGCCGCCGCGCCGGCACTGGGCGCGGCGACGGCATTCGCCGCGCTCGGCACGACCGGATCGGCCGCCGGAATCCTCGACGACGTGCTCGCGCTCGCGCTCGGGTTCGAGCCGTCGCTCGACTTGTGCGTCGTCCTCCCCCGTCCGCACCGGTCGACCGCGCCGGGCCACCGCGACGGCGACCGCGTCGCGATCGACGGCCTCGTGTCGGCCCGTGCCTCGACCGCATCCAGCGCGATCATCGCAGTCGAATCCGACAGCGGCACCGACCTCCTCACGGTCCCGATGAACGCGCTCACCATCGCCACCGCGGCGGGCATCGACCCTTCCGGCGCCTACCACCGCGTCACCGCCGACCTACCGGACGACAGCGCACCTCGTGCGTTTGGGGACGGGGCCAGAACGAACGGGGTTTCCGACCAGTGGGACCGGGCGGTGGCGGGGGCACGGGTGGCGCTGGCGCACCAGCTGATCGGGGCGTCGCGGTGGATGCTCGACGCGGCCCGCACGCACGTGCTCGACCGCGAGCAGTTCGGCCGGCCGATCGCGTCGTTCCAAGCCGTTCGGCACAAGCTCGCGGAGTCGCTGGTCGCGATCGAGGCCGCCGAGTCGATCGCCCGGGCCTGCGGCGACGACGTCGACCCGCTGCTCGCCGCGCTCGCCAAGTCGCTCGCCGGCAAGGCCGCCCGTACGACAGCCACCCATGCCCAGCAGGTGCTCGGCGGCATCGGCTTCACGACCGACCACGACTTCCAGCGCTGGTTGAAGCGGACGCTCGTGATCGACACGCTGTTCGGATCGGCCTCGACCATTCCCACCGAGATCGGCCGCCAGCTCCTCGCCGCCGGGGGCGCGCCCCGCCTCCTGGAGCTGTGAGGATGCGCACATGGGGATGACAGCGGGGCGCACGATCCCGGGTGCGGTGATGCAGACGATCGCCGAACGGGGCGACGTGGAAGCGGTCGTCGACATCGGACCCGACGTGACGCGCCGCGTCACCTACGCCGAGCTCGAGGAGCGGATCATCGAGTCGACCAGGGCGATGATGGCCGCCGGCATCGGGCCCGGCGATCGGGTCGCGGTGTGGGCCGCGAACAGTCTCGACTGGATCGTCGCCGCGCTCGGAGCGCACTGCTCCGGTGCGGCGCTCGTGCCGGTCAACACCCGCTGGAAGGGCGCCGAGGCCGCCTACCTCCTCGCCGCGTCGAAGGCGGCGATCCTGTGCACGTCGATCGGCTTCCTCGACACCAACACCGTCGCGATGCTCGACGCCGACGCCACCCCGCTCCCCGACCTCGATCGCATCGTGCTGCTCCCGGGCTCGGGTGACGTCGGAGATCGACCGGACGGCGCAGTTCCGACCCAGACCTGGGACGACTTCGCCGCTGCCGGCGCCGCCGTGTTGCCCGCGGACGCGCGGGCCCGCCTCGAATCGGTACAGCCGACCGACACCAGCGACATCCTGTTCACGTCCGGCACGACCGGCACGCCGAAGGGCGTCGTGATGACCCACGCCCAGACGGTGCGGCAGTTCGAGGAATGGTGCGACTTCGCCGGGCTCCGGCCGGACGACCGCTACCTGATCGTCAACCCGTTCTTCCACATGTTCGGCTACAAGGCGGGCTGGCTGGCGAGCTTCCTGCGCGGCGCCACGGTGTACCCGGTGCCGGTGTTCGACGTCGACAAGGTGCTGGCGATCGTCGAGGCCGAGCGCATCACGATGTTCCCCGGTGCCCCGACGATCTACCGCACGATCCTCGACCACCCCGACCTCGACCGCTTCGACATCGCCTCGCTACGGGCCGCCGTCACCGGCGCGGCCGACATCCCGGTTTCGCTGATCGACGAGATGCGCGAACGGCTGCCGTTCTCCACCATCCTCACCGGCTACGGGCTCACCGAGGCCGGCACGGCGACCGGCTCGAAGCCCGACGACGACGCCGAGACCATCGCCACCACCGCGGGCCGGGCGATGCGCGACCTCGAGATCGTCGTCGCCGGCCCCGATGGTGCCGAGCTCCCGCGCGGCGAGACGGGTGAATTGCTCGTGCGCGGCTACAGCGTGATGCAGGGCTACCTCGACAACCCGGCCGCCACCGCCGAGGCGATCGACGGCAACGGGTTCCTCCACACCGGCGACCTCGCCACGATGGACGACCGCGGCTACGTGAAGATCGTCGGCCGGCTGAAGGACATGGTGATCGTCGGCGGGTTCAACGTGTACCCGGCCGAGGTCGAGAACGCGCTGCTCGCCCACCCCGACATCGGCCAGGTCGCCGTGATCGGCATCCCCGACGAGCGGATGGGCGAGGTGACCATGGCCTGGGTGGTGCCCGCTCCCGGCCGAGCACCCGACCCCGACGAGATCATCGCCTGGAGTCGCGAACGCATGGCCAACTACAAGGCCCCGCGACGCGTCGCGTTCGTCGATGTGCTGCCGATCAACGCCGGTGGCAAGGTCGTCAAGGACCAGCTGCGGGCCCGAGCAATGGAGACTTCATGACTGCACGAACCTGGCCCGAGCGGAACCTCCCGGCCGAGGTCGTCGACCGGTACGAACGTGAGGGTTGGTGGACCGACGCCACGCTCGGGGGCAAGGTCGCCGAATGGTTGGCCGCGCAGCCGGACGTGACGGTCAACATCCACTCGCGCACCAACGAGTGGCACGGCACGTTCGCCGACATCGACCGCGAGGCCCGCCAGTTGATCGCCCTGCTGGGCGCCAACGGCATCGTGCCCGGTGACGTCGTGGCCTTCCAGCTCCCGAACTGCCGCGAGGCGATCGTGTCGTTCGCCGCCCTTGCGATGGGCGGGTACGTGCTGGTGCCGATCGTGCACATCTACGGCCGCAAGGAGGTGTCGTTCATCCTCCAGGAATGCGGCGCCGACGCGTACATCGCGCCCGCCGCCTACGGCCACGTCGACTACAACGAGATCGTCGACGAGCACGCACCGTCCACACTCCGCCTGCACGTCGTCGTCGGCGACGGCGCCGACCGACCGGCGCCCGATGGCATCACCCGGATCGGCTGGGACCAGGTCTCCACCAATGAGCCCGTGACCGACCTCCCCACGCCGGCGCCGAGTGACGTCGCCGTGCTCGCCTACACGTCGGGCACGACGAGCGACCCGAAGGGCGTCGTCCACGACCACCGCAGCGTGCTCAGCGAGCTCGAGCACATGAACCTCTGGATCGGCGGCGAGCGACCCAACCTGATGGGCTCGCCGGTCGCCCACGCCACCGGGATGCTCGGCGCGGTGCTCGGGCCGCTGCGCCGCGGCGGCGACATCCACCTGATCGACCGGTGGGACCCCGGCCACGCCCTCGAGGTGATGAGCGCCTACGAGATCGGTGGCGGCACCGGCGCGTCGATCTTCCTCACCACCATCCTCGACCACCCCGACTTCACGCCGGCCCACGCGGCGACGATGGAGCGCGTGGGTCTCGGCGGCGCGCCGGTGCCGGTCGAGCTCGGCCGTCGGGCCGAGGCGCTCGGCATCAAGATCATCCGCGCCTACGGCTCCACGGAGCATCCCTCGATCACGGGCTCGATGTTCGACGACCCTCCCGAACAACGCCACGCCACCGACGGGCCGGCGATGCCGGGTGTCGAGCTGCGCATCGTCGACCCGCTCGGTGTCGACGTCTCCGCGGGAACACCGGGCGAGATCCTGTCCCGCGGGCCCGAGCTGTGCCTCGGCTACACCAACCCGGCGCTCAACGACGCGTTCGACGACGACGGCTGGTACCACACGGGCGACATCGGGGTACTCGACGAGAACGGCTGCCTGACGATCACCGACCGCGTGAAGGACATCATCATCCGCGGCGGCGAGAACCTGTCGGCGGCCGAGATCGAGAACGCCATCGCCGCCGTGCCCGGCGTCGCCGAGGTCGCCGTCGTCGCCGCGCCCGACGCCCGGCTCGGCGAGCACGCCTGTGCGATGGTGCGCCTGCTGCCGGGCACCGATCCGATCGAGCTCGCCGACCTGATCCCCCACCTCGAAGCAGCCGGACTCGCCCGCCAGAAGTGGCCGGAGGAACTGCGTCTCGTGACCGACTTTCCCCGCACCGCGTCCGGCAAGGTGCGCAAGGTCGACCTGCGGGCCGACCTGCGCGTGGCTGCCTCGGCCACACCATCGACCGAAGGCGAACGCTGATGGAGTTCAGCCGGTCCGAGGACCACGAGGCGATCCGCGAGGGAATCCGCCGGATCTGCGCCGACTTCCCCGACGAGTACTGGTCGGAGAAGGACGAGGCCCACGAGTTCCCGTGGGACTTCTACGACGAGCTGGCCAAGGGCGGCTGGGTCGGCCTCGCCATCCCGGAGGAGTACGGCGGCGGCGGCCAGGGCATCACCGAAGCGTCGGTGATGCTGGAGGAGATCGCCGCGTCGGGCGCGGCGATGAACGGCTGCTCGGCGATCCACCTGTCGATCTTCGGGATGGAGCCCGTGCGCCGCTACGGGTCGCCGGAGCTGGCCAAGGACGTGCTCACCCGGGTGGCGTCGGGCGAGCTGCACGTCGCGTTCGGGGTGACCGAGCCCGACGCCGGCACCGATACGACGTCGATCCGCACGCGAGCCGTGCGCGACGGCGACGAGTACGTCGTCACCGGCGCCAAGGTGTGGACCACCAAGGCGCCGTACTGCGAGATGTGCCTGCTGCTCGTGCGCACCACGCCGCTCGAGGAGTGCGCCAAGCCGACCGACGGGATGACGCTCCTAATGGTCGACCTGCAGAAGCCCGAAGTCGACATCACCCCGATCCCCAAGCTCGGCCGGAACGCCGTGGTCTCGTGCGAGGTGCGCTACGACGGGTTGCGCGTGCCGGTGAGCCGGCGGGTCGGCGAGGAGGGCCACGGCTTCCGCTACCTGCTCGACGGGCTCAACCCCGAGCGCATCCTGATCGCCTCCGAGGCGCTCGGCATCGGCCGCGCGGCGATGGCCAAGGCGGTGCAGTACGGCAAGGACCGCGTCGTGTTCGGCCGGCCGATCGGCCAGAACCAGGGCCTCGCCTTCCCGCTCGCCGAGGCCCACATGAAGCTGCACGCCGCCGAGCTCGCCGTGCGCGAGGCCTCGTGGCGCTTCGACCAGGGCCTGCCGTGCGGCGAGGCGGCCAACACCGCCAAGTACCTGGCGGCCGAGGCGGCGTTCTTCGCCTGCGACCGGGCGATGCAGACCCACGGCGGCATGGGCTACGCCCGCGAGTACCACGTCGAGCGCTACTGGCGCGAGGCTCGGCTGATGAAGATCGCCCCGGTCAGCCAGGAGATGGTCTGCAACTTCATCAGCTCCAACGTCCTCGGGCTCCCCAAGTCGTACTGAACTCGGAGGTAGAGATGACCACCACCACAGCCTCGACGCCGACCGTGACTCCGTCGGGCACGATGCGCAACCTCGACGTCGGCGACTACACGCACATCACGGTCACCCCGATCGCCGGGTCGCTCGGCGCCGAGATCGGCGGCGTCGACCTCGAGCGCGATCTCATCGGGCCGAACGGCGCTGAGGTGATCGCCGAGATCCGCCGCGCCTGGCTCGACCACCTCGTCGTGTTCTTCCGCGGCCAGGGCCACCTCGACGACGACGGCTTCGTGCGCTTCGCCCGCACCGTCGGCACACCGGTCGAGTACCCGTTCGTGCGCGGCTTCGAGAGCCATCCCGAGATCATCGCGGTGAAGAAGCTCCCCCACGAGACGACGAACTTCGGCGGGATCTGGCACTCCGACACCACCTACCTCGACCAGCCCCCGATGGGCACGATGCTCATCGCCCGACAGATCCCGCCGGCCGGCGGCGACACGATGTTCGCTAACCAGTACCAGGCGTTCGAGGCGCTGTCGCCGGCGATGCAGGAGCTGCTCACGCCACTGCGCGGGATCAGCAGCTCGGCGCTCGCCGACGTGTCGAAGACCCGTGAGGATCGGCTCAAGGATTCCGGCGACCCGACCGCTCAACAGGTCTACGAGGCGTCACACCCCGTCGTGCGCACCCATCCGGAGACCAGCCGCCAGGCCCTGTTCGTCAACATCGCCCATACCGCGAGGTTCGACGGCATGACCGAGGACGAGAGCCGCCCGCTCCTCCAGTACCTGTTCCAGCACCAGGTGCGCCCCGAGTTCACGGTGCGCTTCCGCTGGGAAGTTGGCTCGATCGCCATGTGGGACAACCGCTGCGCCATGCACAACCCGGTCAACGACTACCACGGCCACTTGCGCGAGATGCACCGCGTCACCCTCCAAGGCGACACACCGACGTAGCGAGCGTGGAGTGGTATCGGACTGATACCATCGCACACATGGCCATGACCTTGCGGCTGACCGATGAGGAGCAGGAAGCGCTCAAGGCGCGCGCCGAAGCCGAGGGAGTCTCGATGCAGGAGGCTGCTCGGCGGGCGGTGCGCGAGTTCGTCACCAGAGGTGAACACCGAGACCGGGTCGGGCAGGCCGCGCGCCTCGTGATGGACGCTCACCGCGACGCATTGCGCCGGCTCGGCGAGTGAACGAGCCGGTCGAGTTCCTCGACCTCGACGACGTCATCGGCCTCGCGATCTCACTGCTCGGTGATCCACCGCCGATCCGCGACATCGGTCTGTTGGGATCGGCCATCGCACGGCCTCAGACGACGGCCTTCGGCGACGACGCCTACCCGGACATCTGGACCAAGGCCGCCGCCCTGCTGCAGTCGACCGTGAAGAATCACGCACTCGTCGATGGCAACAAGCGACTCGGCTGGCTCGCGACCGCTGTGTTCCTCGAGCTCAACGGCGTCGCAATCTCGCGTGCGAACAACGAAGACGTCTACACCCTTGTCATCGACGTTGCCGCCGGCCAGCCGAGTGTCGACGACATCGCCCAACGACTCCGCGACCTCATCACATAGCAGACGCGAGTGGGGCCCGTGCCTCCTCGATCGGGCACCCGCCGGGAGGGCGACCACGCCCGTGCCGGATCAGCGGCGGTTGACGGAGCCGGCGTCGACGGGGATGACGGTGCCGGTGACGTAGCGGGAATCGTCGGAGGCGAGCCAGGCCACCGCGTTGGCGACGTCCTCGGCGTCGACGGCCTCGACGGGGATCGCGTTCGTGAGCGAGTTGGCGAGCTCGGGGACATGCTTGAGGATCATCGACACGTCGCCGTTGTTCGCCATCGGGGTGCGCACAGTGGTCGGCGCGACGCTGTTGACGCGGATGTAGTGCGGTGCGAGGTAGTTCGCCCACGAGCGCATCAGACCGATCACACCGTGCTTGGCCGCCGTGTAGCCGAGCATGCCCGGCACGTTCGACGGCGACCCCGTGAGGCCGCCGGTCGAGCTGGTGAGGATGATCGAGCCGCCCTGGCCGTGCTCGATCATCGCCGGGATGGCGACGCGACCGGTGTTCCACACGCCGGTGAGGTTGACGCCGATCACCTCCTCCCACTGCTGTTCGGCCGAGGCGAACCCGCCCGGCCCGATGCCGGCGTTGGCGACGACGACGGCGACCGCGCCGAGCGCGGCGACGCCGTCGTCGAACGCCTTCTGGAGCTGATCGACCTCGCGCACGTCGACCTCGTGGGCCACGATCCTCCGGCCGATCGACTCGACCAGGCGGACGGTCTCGTGGAGGTCGTCGCTCGTCGACATCGGGTATCCGACCGATCCGATCTGCTGGCAGATGTCGACAGCGATGATGTCGGCGCCGTCCTCGGCCAGCCGCACGGCTTCGGCGCGACCCTGGCCCCGCGCCGCTCCGGTGATGAACGCAACCTTGCCGTCGAGAGTTCCCATCGCTGCTGCTCCCCTGCTCGTCTGTGGGACGCCGTCGCTCAGGCGACGACGTTGCGGATCTTGAGGTCGATGATCTGTTCCATGTCGAGCCCGATCGATTCCAGGATCGCGTCGCCGTGCTCGTTGAACTCGGGGGCACGGCGCGAGGAGGCCGGTTCGCCGTCGTACTGCATCGGCACGCTCACCAGACGGAACGGTGTGCCCGCCGCGGTCTCGTACTCCACCAGGTAGCCGTTGGCGACGGTCTGCGGATCGTCGGCGACCTCGAGGCTGTCCTGGGCGACGGCCCACTGACCGACGAACGACTCCAGACGCTCGCGCCATTCGGCGAGCGTCGCACCGGCGAACACCTCGTCGAGGATGGCGATCGCGTCACGACTGTTCGCCATCAGCGTGGCGGCATCCGCGAACCGGGGGTCGTCCTTCAGCTCGGGGCGCTCGATGACGTCGCACAGCGGAGGCCAGTACTGGCCGGCCTGGAGACACGTGAAGGCCAGCGTGCGGCCATCGCTCGTGCGGTAGTTGCGGGTGAGCGGGTTGGAGGCCAGCCGATCGGCCGGAGGGGCCGTCCACGGGAAGTTCATCGACAGCGACAACGCCATCGCCCCGCCCATCGACCACATGCCAGTGGCCAGCAGCGACACGTCGACGACGGTCGCCTCACCGGTCTTCTCGCGATGGAACAGCGCTCCCATGATCGCTCCCGCGATCGTGATCGCGCCGATCGAGTCACCGAATGCCGGTGCCGGCGGCATGGAGACGTCGGTGTCCTCGGGCCGCTTCTGGCCGTAGGCGATGCCGGCCCGCGCCCAGTAGGCGAGCGAGTCGTACGAGCCCTTGTCGGCGTCGGGCCCGCGGTTGCCCTGGCCGGAGCCGCGGACGTAGATGATGTTCGGGTTGTGAGCACGGATGTCGTCGACGTCGATGCTCAGCTTCGTGGCCACTCGCGGCAGCTTGTTGGTGAGGAACACGTCGCACGTGGCGGCGAGCTTGTAGAGCACCTCGAGGCCGTCGGGCTGGGCGAGGTCGAGGCCGAGGCTCTGCTTGCCCCGGTTGGAGTGCTCGAGCAGGCCGTGGACGTCGGCGGCCATGGTGGCCACGCCGGTCGAGGCCAGCCCGCGCATCGCATCGCCGCGGCTCACGTGTTCGATCTTGATCACCTCCGCACCGAGGTCGGCGAGCGCCGCGGACGCCGCTGGCACGAAGGTGTGCTCAGCCACCTCCAGGATCCGTACGCCTTCCAAGATCTTCGTCATCGGTGACTCTCCAGTATGTATCCAGGGTTGGTCTTGATCGTTCGTTCAGTGCGCCGGCGCGACGCTAGCAGCGCGCCGATTGAGTGTCCTGATCCGCACGGCCATCTCCACCCCGTGCGTTTGGGGACGGGGCCAGAACGAACG
>CAZYWK010000030.1:0-40212 GCA_964651825.1 uncultured Ilumatobacteraceae bacterium
CCAGCGTGCGAGCTGCCGACTCTCGACCCTTGGTGGAACCCCCACGATCAGCGACCACCGGCGCAGTCGACGACGGTGGCGGTGAGGTACGAGGCGGCCACGTCGCGCACATGGTTGATCGCCGTGTCGTATCCGCCGGCGGCGGACAGTCGCGCCATCGGTCGATGATGCCAGATGCTCCGATCCGCCTGCCGCGACCGGTGGCACCTACCGTGCGGACATGGGAGTCAGATTGGACGAATCAGACGAGTACATGCACGAGCTCGGCCCGGAGCCGAACTTCAACGAGAGCATGTACATCAACTGCTTCGATCCGCAGCAGAAGGTGGGCGGGTGGTTCCGGATGGGCAACCGGGCCAACGAGGGCACCGCCGAGATGACGGTGTGCCTGTACCTCCCACCGGAGGTCGAAGGCGGCGCGCGTTCGGTCGGGTTCATGTTCAAGCGCCCGACCATCGACAACAACGACGCCTTCGACGCCGCCGGCATGCGATGGACGATGGTGAAGCCGTTCGAGGAGCTGCGCGTCGACTACGCCGGCAAGGTGGTGCTGCTCGCCGAGCCCGAGCAGATGGCCGACCCGAAGGCCGCCTTCTCCAACAACCCGTTCGACGAGGCCGAGGTGCACCTGACGTTCACCGGGCAAGGGCGGCCGAGCATGTTCGGCGGCGAGCCCGACGAGCCGCACGAGAAGCCGGGCGAGGAGTTCGCCAAGGGTCACTACGAGCAGTTGATCGAAGGGCGCGGCACCATCAAGGTCGGCGCTCGCGAGTGGGAGATCCACGGCTTCGGCCTGCGCGACCACTCGTGGGGACCGCGCTACTGGCAGGCGCCGTGGTACTACCGATGGCTGACGGCCAACGTCGACGAGAACTTCGGGTTCATGGCCAGCCGGGTGGCGAAGAAGGACGGCCCCGGCACGCGCGGCGGCTTCGTGTGGGAGAACGGCACGATGCATCTCTGCGACGACGTCGAGATCACCACCGAGACACGCGGCGACGACCAGTACCACGACCGCATCACCGGCGTGTTGCGCTCGAGTCGTTCCGATCGGGAGTGGGAGTTCAGCGGCGAGGCGCTCAGCCTGATCCCGCTGCGCAACCGCCGCCAGGCGCCCGACGGCGAATGGCTCCAGACCCGGATCTCCGAGGCGTACACCGAGTGGACCGTCCGGTCCGGCGAGTTCGAGGGCCGTGTCGGCTACGGCATGTCGGAGTACCTCGACCAGATCATCGACGGGAACCCGGTCGGCCTCGCCGAGTGACACCACTACCGTTCGGCGAATGAGCGAACTCCCGCCGCCGCCCCCACCGAGCGCCGAGACCGGCCGCGACGAGCTGGCGGAGTCACCCCACGCGGCCATCGCCCGCGGCCTGCTGCACGAGAGGAGCGCTGTCGGCCAGGTGGCGATGTCGCCCGAGGGTGCCCGGGTGGCGTTCGTGGTGGCGACGATCGACGTCGACGACAACACGACCCGCACGCGGGTGTGGATCGACGACGCTCCGGTGACGGCCGGCGACCACGACGGCAACCCCTCGTGGTCGCCCGACGGCCGGTTCCTCGCCTTCACCTCGCGGCGCGGCGAGAAGAAGGGCGACTCGACATTGCACATCGTGCCGATCACCGCGCCGGGCGAGGTGCGCACGGTGTGCACGATGCCCGACGGCCTCGGCGACCTCGCGTGGTCGCCCGACGGCACGTGGATCGCGTTCACGAGCCGCACTCGCGACAAGCGCTACGAGGAGCAGGACGAGACGTGGCAGTCGCCGCGCAAGGTGACCCGATTCCTCAGCCGGCTCAACGGGGAGGGCTGGATCTTCGACCGCCCGCAGCACGTGTACGCCGTGGCCGCGGACGGGACCGGAGGCCCGCGCAACCTGACCCCGGGCGAGTTCGAGTACGACGGGGTCTCGTGGTTGGCGGACTCCTCGGCGATCATCACCTCCGGCCGCGGCCACGACACCTGGGACATCGACAAGGCAACCGATCTCTACCTGGTCGCGGTCGATCCCGGTGACATTGCTCCCCCGGTCCGGGCGTTGACGGCCCACGACGGCGAGTACGCCAGCCCATCGGTGTCGCCGGACGGATCACTGGTCGCCTTCCTCGGATCCCCGGGCCTGGACATCCAGCCCCAGAACGTGCGCGTCGGCGTCCTGCCGGTCGATGCTCGGGATGCGCCGAACGACGAGGTTCGCTGGATCTCGAGCGGCTTCGACCGCACCTTCCTGCCGACGAGCGGGTACCGGGCCCCGGTGTGGGAGTCCGACGACACGGTGCTGGCGATCGCCGAGGACCGCGGCGAGGCCCATCTGATGCGCCTCGCGGCCGATGGGCTGACCGAGCCCAGCGCGGTGACCTCGGGGCGGTTCAGCGTGACCGGCTTCGACGCCGCCGGCGGCACGATCGCCACCACCCGCGCCACGATCGACCACCCGAGCGAGCTGTACGTCGGCGACGAGCGACGCACCGCGGTCGGCGATGCGTTCGCCGCACGACTGCTCGGCTGGGAGCGGTTCACCGTGCCGACGGCGGACGGTTCCGACGAGGTCGACTGCTGGATCATGCGACCGGCCGGGTTCGACGAGAGCACCCGGTACCCCGTGCTGCTCAACGTGCACGGCGGCCCGCACACCCAGTACGGCGAATACTTCTTCGACGAGGCACAGATGCAGGCCGCGGCGGGGTTCGTCGTCGTGCTCGGCAACCCGCGCGGCAGCAGTGGGCGCCACGAGGGATGGGGCCAGGCGATCATGGGCGCCAAGCATCCGGTACGTCCCGGCACCGGCTGGGGCAGCGTCGATGTCGCCGACGTGCTGGCGATCATCGACGGTGCGCTCGACCGCTACGAGTTCTGCGACCGCGACCGGGTCGGCATGCTCGGCGGCTCCTACGGCGGGTACATGGCCACGTGGCTGGCCGCGTTCGAGAGCGACCGCTTCCGCGCCTTCTGCTCCGAGCGCGCCGTCAACAACCTGGTCTCCGAGGAGTGGTCGAGCGACATCGCCACCTTCTTCAAGAGCGACCACGGGATGTCACACATCGACGATCTCGCCGAGTACGAACGGATGTCACCGATCCGGAACGTGCGCAACATCGACAAGCCGATGCTGATCATCCACTCCGAGGAGGACTGGCGCTGCCCGATCGTCCAGGCCGAGGAACTGTGGGTCGCGATGCGCCTGCTCGGCAAGGAGGTCGACTTCTACCGCTTCCCCGGAGAGAACCACGAGCTGTCACGCACCGGCTCGCCGGTCCACCGGGTGCAGCGCGCCGAGATCATCCTCGACTGGTTCACCGACAAGCTCCGCCCTCGCTGAGCGAGCACCGCGGGTTGGAGGGCGTTCAGGCTTCGGCGAGCCAGCCGTCGATCAACTTGCGGGCGATCGAGATGCCCGGTGGGATCGACGGCAGCGCGTCGCGGTGATACCAGTTGGCATCCACGATCTCGGTCTCGTCGAGCACGACGTCGCCTCCTGCGTACGACGCTCGGAAGCCGACCATCAGGCTGTGCGGGAACGGCCAGGGCTGGCTCGCCACGTACTCGACGTCGCTCACGCTGATGCCGACCTCTTCGCGCACCTCGCGCACGACCGCACCTTCGAGATCTTCACCCGGTTCGACGAATCCGGCGAGGCACGAGTACATCGGCGCCTGGAAGTTGACCCCGCGGGCGAGCAACGCCTCCTGGTCGGGGCCGGGCTCGCCGCGCGTGACGAGGGTGATCATCGCGGGCGCGACCCGTGGGTACGCGACGAGGCCGCACGCCGGACACCTCATGCCACGCTCGCCCGGCGACGGCATCGTCGGCGTCGCGCAACGACCGCAGAACCGGTGGGTTCGCGCCCATTCCACCAGCTGCACGGCCCGGCCGGCGGCGAACCACTCCCCTTCCTTCGCTCGGCCGAAGTACGAGAACAGGTCGAGGGCCGAGCCGTAGGACGGATCCTCGGCATCGGGTGGAACATCGACGGCCCACCACGCCTCGCCGTTGACGACCCCGACGACGTGACGGGTCCAGCCGTCGTCGGCCACTTGATCGTCGACGAACACCGTCGACCCGATCACGTGCACGAAGCGCCGCGGGCCCTCGTGGCCGGCGGGCTCGTCGTTGACCGGGAAGTAGTGATCGGACGTGTTCGGGCGCAGCGGCATCGACGCCATGCGTAGCACCCCGCAATGACCCGGGCTGAACCGGACCGACGGTCGGGATCTACAGTCGATGGCATGTCGAACGCAGCAAACTCCACCGTCATCATCGACGCCGTCCGCACGCCGATCGGCAAGCGCGGCGGCGGCCTGTCCACCATGCACCCGGCCGAGGTGCTCTCGCAGGTCCAGCGGGCGATCATCGACCGCACGGGCGTCGACGCCACCGAGGTCGGCCAGGTCGTGGGCGGTTGCGTCAGTCAGGTCGGCGAGCAGGCGTTCAACATCGCCCGCACCGCGTGGCTCGCCGCGGGGCTCCCGCTGACCACCGCCGCAACGACCGTCGACACCCAGTGCGGGTCGAGCCAGCAGGCGACGAACCTCGTGTCGTCACTCGTCGGCGCCGGGGTGATCGATCTCGGGGTGGCCTGCGGCGTCGAGGTGATGAGCCGGGTGCCGATCGGCAGCTCGGGCAACAAGGCCCTCGGGCTCGGCATCCCGATCCCGAAGACGTACTTCGAGCAGTACGAGATGACCTCGCAGTTCGAGGGCGCCGAGCGCATCGCCGACAAGTGGGGCATCACCCGTGACGACACCGACGAGTTCGGGCTCGCCTCCCAACAGCGCGCCGCGCAGGCGTGGGCGGAGGACCGCTTTGCCGGTCAGTACATCGAGGTCGAGGCGCCCGACGTCGACGACGAGGGCAAGCCGACCGGCACCACCCACACCGTGAACCGCGACGAGGGCCTGCGCGAGACCACACTGGAAAAGCTCGCCTCGCTCAAGCCGGTCGGCCGCGAGAACGGCGTGCACACCGCAGGAAACTCCTCGCAGATCTCCGACGGCGCTGCCGCGGTGATGATCGCCACCGAGGAGAAGGCCGCCGCCCTCGGCCTCACTCCGCGGGCGCGCATCGTCGACTCGTGCCTCATCGGCACCGATCCGGTGCTGATGCTGACCGGCCCGATGGATGCCACCAAGCACCTCCTCGACCGCACCGGGCTGTCGATCGACGACATCGACGTGTTCGAGATCAACGAGGCGTTCGCCTCGGTCGTGCTGGCGTGGGCCAAGGAGGTCGGCGCCGACCTCGCGAAGACGAACCCGAACGGCGGCGCCATCGCCCTCGGCCACCCGCTCGGCGGCACCGGTGCGTTCCTGCTCACCAAGGCGCTCTACGAGCTCGAGCGCACTGGCGGCCGCTACGCACTCGTCTCGATGTGCTGCGGCGGCGGTCTCGGCACCGGCACCATCATCGAGAGAATCTGAGGACGATCGACGTTTGCGTCGGGATTCAGCACCGACAGGTGTAGCTGAATCCCGACGCAAACGATCGGGAGGCCGTGCTCGGATAGCTACGGGGGCGATGAGAACGGCGTGGGTGCTGATGCTGGGGAGTGTCGGACTGCTGATGGGCTGCACCGACCGGGCGGGAGCCACCGACGGGCTCGCCACCGTGACCCACGTGGTCGACGGCGACACGATCGACGTGAAGATCGGTGGGCGCAACGAACGGGTGCGGCTGATCGGCATCGACACGCCGGAGACGAAGAAGCCCAACACGCCGATCGAGTGCTACGGCCCGGAGGCGAGCGCGTTCACCGCCTCGCTGCTCCCGATCGGGGCGAAGGTGCGCATCGAGCGCGACGTCGTCGGACGTGACGACTACGGCCGCCTGCTCGGCTATGTCCACCGGGTGCCCGACGAACTGTTCGTCAACGTCGAGCTCGTCGAGGAAGGGTTCGCCAAGCCGCTGTCGATCCCGCCGAACACGACGTACGCCCCGACCTTCGCCGAGGCCGCCACCGTCGCCGAGCGGGGTGACACCGGGCTGTGGGCTGCCTGTTCCTGACGCGGCCGATAGCGTCGCGGACGTGTCGTCAGCGCTCACTCTCGCCGAACGGCTGGGCCATCGTCCCGACGACCGCCTCGTCATCCTGTCGTGCGACGATCTCGGCTCGTGCCACGCCGCGAACATCGGCGTCTACCAGGCCCTTCGCGAAGGTTCGGCCACCTGCGCATCGTTGATGGTGCCGGCGCCCTGGTCTCGCCACGCCGCCGATCTGGCTCGGCCGGGCGACGACATCGGCGTCCATCTCACGCTCAACGCCGAGCATCCGAGCTACCGCTGGGGCCCGATCACCCACGCCCCGTCGCTGCAGTCGGGTGAGGGCGGCTTCCCGCGCACCCTCGAAGACCTCTGGGAACATGCCGACCCGGCCGAGGTGCTGCGTGAGCTGCGGGCACAGGTCGAGCGGGCAGCCGCCTGGGGCATCGACATCACCCACCTCGCCCCCCACCTCACTGCGATCACGTTGCGACCCGAGTTCTTCGACGTCTACCTCGAACTGGCCGTCGAGTTCGCTCTGCCGATCCGGCTCCCCTCGACGATCAGTGCCGAGCAGGCGGGGTTCCCGTTCCGCAAGCTCGCGGCCGAAGAAGGCGTCGTGTTCCCCGACCACTTCGACCACGACTGGCGCGCCGGCAGCGAGGCCAGGGTGTACGAAGCGATCGACCGCCTCGATGCCGGCGTCACCGAGATCCACGTCCAGCCGGCGATCGACACGCTGGAGGTTCGGGCGGTGAGCGACGCCGCCGACGGCTGGATCGCCGATCTCGCGCTGATCACGAGCGACGACCTCCGCGCCCGCCTTGCCGACTCCGGAGCGATCATGATCGGCTACCGCGATCTGCGCGCCGCCATGCGAGCGGAGCGCTGACCCGCCGTTCTCGTGAGAACGCCTCAGGGCGTGGCGGCGAGGGCGGCGATCGCGGTGGCGGCGGCGCCGGAGGCCAGGAGATCGAGCACCTGGCCGGTGTGGCCAGCCGCCTTCAACACACCACGCATGTAGGCGATCGTGGGGTCGAAGCCCGGTGCGGCCGCGTCGACGAGGGGGACGGTGACCACGATCTCGGCGTCGCCGGGCCCGTCGATGCGTTCGTCCTTCTTGCCGACGACCACCCGGTACTGCACGCTCACCGCGTCGGCGGGTGGGGCCGTCACGGCGCCACCCGCTCGCTGATGCCGGCGAACAGATCGCGCTCCTCGCCGACGCCAGGGATGGGCCCGACCAGCGATCGGGCCAGGATCCAGTCCTCCCATGGGTAGATCTCCGCCATGGTGTCGTTGTCGACCCCGAACCACCATGCGGCGGTCGGGTCGACCTGCGTGGCGTGCGCCTTCAACGCCTGCTCGCGCGCCCAGAGGTACCCGGACACGTCGATCTTCGTGGTGATCCGATGGTCGTGCGACGGGCGATCGAGCCAGTCGGCGTCGAAGGGCGATTCTCCCGTTGCGGCCAGGATCGCCTCGTGGACCGCCACGATGCGCTCGCGTGCCCACACCGAGTAGTAGAGCTTCGACGGCGCGAACGGCTCACCGAGATCGGCGTACCAATCGGGGTCACCCGCCCGCTCGAACGCGAGGACGGAGATGTCGTGGACCCGCAGGTGGTCGGGGTGCGGATAGCCCGACTGGTCGTCGCCGTAGGTGATGATCACCTGTGGGCGGGTGCGGCGAATGACCGCCACGAGCCGCCCCGTGGCCTCGTCGAGATCGGCCTGGTGAAAGCTGTCGGGATGCTCGTTGGGCTCGGTGTCGGCCATGCCGGAATCGCGGTAGCCGAGCATCTCGACCTCGTCGAAGCCGATGATCGCCGCCGAGGCGGCCAGCTCGCCGGCGCGCAGTTCCGTGACGAGTGCCCGCTCCTCCTCGGGGCTCAGACCGAAGAACGCCTGACCCTCCTCACGCAGCGTGGGGTTCTGGAGGTCGCCTTCCTCCCCGCCGGTGCAGCACACGAGCACGGTGTAGATGCCCTCGGCGTGGTACCTCGCCAAGGTCGGCGCACCCTTGGACGCTTCGTCGTCCGGGTGCGCGTGCACGGTCAACAGCGAGAGTCGCCCGTCTGCCGGCGCGGCTGCGTGTTCGGTCACGCGTCGGAGGCTATCTCCCACGGCCGAACGCGGCCTCTACGCTCACGGCGTGCGCCCACTCGCCCCGATCGTCCTCGTCACTGTGCTCGCCCTGACCTTGGGGGCGTGCGACACGGGCGACGGCAAGACGCTGCGACCGGTCGATCCCGACACGACGACCACCTCGACGATCCCCGCGACGGTCGACACCGGCGCCCTCCCGTCGCTCCCGCTGGACGATGCCGTCCTGCCGGGCGACGCCGCCCTCCGCTTGTACGCGCCATGGCAGGACGGCGCACCGATCGAGGCCCGGTACACCTGCGACGGCGACGATCTGTCCCCGGCCATCAGCTGGACCGCACCTCCCGCCGGCACCGTCGAGCTGGCCTTCTCGCTGGTCGACGAGTCGGCGGCCGGCGCCGACGGACCGTTCGTGCACTGGGCGATCGCCGGCATCGACCCCGCCGACATCTCCCTCGTCGAGGGTCAGGTACCGACCGGCGCACCACAGGCGACGAACTCGTTCGGCAGCCTTGGATGGGCCGGGCCTTGCCCGCCGACCGGTGATCCGGCTCACGTCTACCGGCTCACCATGTACGCGCTCAACCAACAGAGCGAACTTGCCGATGGAACTCCTGCAGACGAGATGCTCGGGTACCTCGAGGCGATCACGATCGGGTCGACCAACCTGACCGGGACGTACCAACGCCTGTGAGCAACGACCGACGAACGAACGAGCCAAGGAACAAGTAGGGAGAACCGTGTCAGGCGGCGAGCAACCGAACAACTGGGCGTCGCCCGCGACACTCGCGGCCCCCGTGACGCCAGCGGACGTTCGCCTGCCCGGGCCGGTCTCGGACCTGCTCGACGCCGACGGCTCGGCGCTGATCATCCTTGCCGTCGACGGCACGCCCCGTGCTGCGAACCGCCAAGCCCTCGATCTCCTCGGCGCGGCGTCGCTCGACGAGCTCGTCGAAGGCGACACAGCCCGCGGCACGTTGCGGTCGCTGCTCGATCACGTGCCGCAGCAGCTGCTCGCCGACCCCCGCTCCGGCATGTCCGGCGGCGGGACGTGGAACGGCGACTTCGACCACACCGATCATCAGGGTGACCAGCGCGTCCTGCGCGCCACCGTGATCGTCCGCCACGATCACGACGTTGCGGACCAGGGCTTCGTCGGCATCATCGCCCACGACGTCACCGCCGCTCGTGAGGAGGCCGCCCGCCTCCGTCACCGGGCGACGCACGACCCGTTGACCGGGCTCGCCAACCGCCGCCAGATCCTCACCCGGCTGGCCAACGCGATCGCCGACCAGCGCGGCCGGCCCGGTCATGTCGCAGCGATCTTCATCGACGTCGACCGCCTCAAGTACGTCAACGACGCCCTCGGCCACGATGTCGGCGACCGGTTGCTCGTGTCGACGTCGCAGCGGTTGACCGAGGCGACACGGCCGAGCGACCAGGTGGCACGCATCGGCGGCGACGAGTTCCTCGTCGTCTGCAGCGACGTCGCCGATCCGCTCGCGGCCATCGACATCTCGGAACGGGTGCGACGGGCCCTGAGCGGTCGGCTCCGCGTCAACCAGCTCGACCTCGCGTTCGCGGTCAGCATCGGCGTGGCGATCTCCGATTCCGACCTCGGCGACCTGAGCGACGCCGACGCCGCGGCGACCCTCGTCAGCAACGCGGACACTGCGATGTACGAGGCGAAGAAGTCGGGACGCGCCCGTGTGGTGCTGTTCACTTCGCAGATGCGTTCCGCCGCCCGCGAGCGCACCGAGCTCGCCGCCGCCCTGGCCCACGCGGTGACCGAACGCCGCGTCGAGGTCGAGTATCAGCCGGTGTTCTCCGCGGTCGACAACTCGATCGTCGGCGCCGAGGCACTCGTGCGCTGGAATCACCCGACCCGCGGCCGGATCGACCCGGCGATGTTCGTGTCGATCGCCGAGGAATCGGGAGCGATCGGCCGGCTCGGCGAGCTCGTGCTCGGGCGGGCCTTGGCCGATGCACAACGCTGGATCGAGCACGCCAAGGCGGGCCGGAACTTCGCCGTCCACGTCAACGTGTCGCACATGCAGCTGGCGAGCGCATCGTTCGTCAACCTCGTGCTCGCCCTGCTCCGCCAGCACCGCCTGTCACCGGGCCAGCTCGTGCTGGAGGCCCGCGAGGCCGCCCTGCTGAGCCGCAACGTCGACGTCGAACGAACGGTGCGGGCGTTGCGACGGCTCGGGGTCCGCGTCGCCATCGACAACTTCGGCACGGGCGCCAACGCGCTGTCGGTGCTCACCGACATCGGCGCCGACGTGCTCAAGCTCGACGGCTCGCTGGCATTGCCGTCCGGCTCGTCGGATTCCGACGCGCGCCTCGTACGTGCGATCGTGCTCCTCGCCCATGCCCTCGACATGCAGGTGGTCGCCGAACGGGTGAGCGGCCCCGAGCAGCTTCGTCGCCTGCGCGCATCCGGCTGCGATCTCCTGCAGGGCAACCTGCTCGGCGAGCCGGTCGATGCCGAGCGATTCGCCGACCGCCTGTCGAGCTGACGCCCCGACGACCGCTGCTCGATTCGGCCAGTCGATACCCTGGCGGCGTGCCGCTCCCGCCGCCACCTCCCAGTTCTTCCGGATGGGACGGACCCGCCACCACCGGGCCTCCGCCGTCGAGCGGTCCGCCCCCGATGCCGCCGACGGCAAGCCCGACGCCGGGATCGACGATGGTGTGCTCCCGGCATCCGAACCGTGAAGCAGGCCGGCGTTGCACCAGGTGTGGGCGCCCGGCGTGCACCGACTGCCTCGTCCAGGCTGCGGTCGGCAGCCATTGCATCGACTGCGCCAAGGCCGCCCAGCCCGACTTGAAGACCCGGGCCCGCTTCTGGTCGGCCCGCCAGCCACTCCTGGTCACCTACTCGCTGATCGGCCTCAACATCGCCGTGTTCATCGGCATCCTCATCTGGTCGCAGGATCCGGGTGCACTGTCGGGCGCGGTCACCGACGCGCACCTCAACCTCGGTCTCAGCCGCGACGTCCTCGAACAGCAGATCGTGTGGCGCAGCGACGACGGCACGCTGTTCGTCACCGAACCCCATGGCTGGTACCGACTCATCACGTCCGGGTTCTTGCACTTCGGGTTCATCCACATCGCCCTCAACATGTTCTTCCTCTACGTGCTCGGCCCGATGCTCGAGCCGCCGCTGGGCCGGATCCGGTTCCTGCTCCTCTACCTCGCCTCGCTGTTCGGGGGTTCGCTCGGGGTGATCCTGCTCGACAAGGGCGGCATCTCCGGCGGGGCGTCGGGGGCGGTGTTCGGGCTGCTCACCGCAGCCGCCATCGGCCAGTGGCGCCGGGGGATCAACCCGATGTCGACCGGCATCGGCGCCACGCTGCTCCTCAACCTGGTGATCACCTTCGCCATCCCGGGGATCTCGATCGGCGGGCACCTCGGGGGCATCGTGGCCGGCGGCATCTGCGGCTGGTTCATGCTCGCCCCGGGGTATCAACACGTTCCGCGCTGGGCCACGTACGCCACACCGATCGCAGTCGCGGTCGCGAGCATCGTCGCCTCGGTCGTGATCGTCGCCTGATGCAGCTCCGCGAGGCCCACCTGCAACGCATGCGCGACGGCGCCTTCGACACGCTCGTGGTCGGCGGCGGGATCAACGGGGCGGTGACCGCGGCATCGCTGGCCGGGCGGGGCGCGTCGGTCGCGTTGATCGATCGGGGCGACTTCGCCAACTTCACCAGCCAGGCGTCGTCGAACCTGGTGTGGGGTGGGTTCAAGTACCTCGAGAACTACGAGCTGTACCTGGTGTGGAAGCTCTGCCGCTCGCGCAACCGACTGATGAAGGCATACCCCGACAACATCGCGGAGATCGGCTTCTACGCCGCGCTCGACGAGACGTCGCCGTACAAGCCGTGGTTCGCCGGCCTCGGCGCGTTCGGCTACTGGTTGATCGGTCAGTTCGGCACACGCCGGCCGCGGGTGCTGAGCAGGGAGAAGATCGAGCGCGAGGAGCCCGCGATCGACACCTCGAACGTGCTCGGCGGTATCGAGTACCACGACGGGCTGCTCGTCGACAACGACGCCCGTTTCGTGTTCTCCTTCGTCCGGTCGGCGATCGAGGCCGGTGGGACGGCGGCCAACTACGTCGAGCTGGTGTCGGCCGAACAGGCGGGCGATCGGTGGGTGGCACACCTCCGTGACGTCGACTCGGGCGAGGAGTTCACCACGACGGCGTCGACGATCGTCAACGCGGCGGGACCGTTCGTCGACGAGATGAACGGCGAGTGGGGGCTTTCGACGAAGCACCGGATCGTCTACTCGAAGGGCATCCACCTGGTGGTCCCACGGCTCACCACCACCGACCATCACAAGGTGCTGGCGTTCTTCGACGACACGCAGCGGCTCTTCTACGTGATACCGATGGGCCGGCGCTCGGTCATCGGCACCACCGACACCCGCGTCGACACGCCGTTCACCGAGGCGACCGGTGACGACATCGAGTTCCTGCTCGAACAGATCAACGCCCGCCTCGACTTGGAACGACCGCTGCAGCGCACCGACGTGATCGCCGAACGCTGCGGTGTCCGGCCGCTCGTCGTCGAGTCCGGGTCCGGTGACCAGTCGGAGGTCGACTGGACCAAGCTCAGCCGCAAACACGCCGTCGAGGTCGATCCGGCACGGCGGGTCGTCACGATCTTCGGCGGGAAGCTGACCGACTGCCTCAACGTCGGTGAGGAAGTGGCGACGGAGATCGAACGGCTCGGTGTGCCGCTCGAGCGCGATCTGCACAACTGGTTCGGCGAGCCGGCGGGCGCGACGCGGACGGAGTTCTTCCGCCAGGCGAGGTTGATGCGCCTCGACGAGTTCCGCACGAAGGTCGACACCGAGCCGCTCACGAACCGGCTCTGGCGGCGCTATGGCCGGAGGGCCTTCGCGATGCTCGACGCGATCCGGGCTGATCGGTCGATGGCCGAAGACATCATGGGCTCCGCCGACTACCTGCGCATCGAGTTGCACACCGCCGCCGAATCGGAAATGGTCACCAAGCTCGAGGACTTCATGCGGCGCCGTTCCAAGCTCGACCTTGTGGTGCGCCGCTCCGAGATCGAGGCATCGCCCGGCCTGTGGGAGGTCGCCGAGATCCTGTTCGGTGGCGACGCCGAGCGACGGCTGGCCGAGTACTTCGGCGGTACCGATCTCATCCCGGCGGCCATCCGCGACGCCGGCCGTGCGACGGCAGGCGGCGACTGATGTTCGAGCGCTTCCGTCGACGGTGGGCGGCGCCGGAGCCCGAGTTCGACGACCGGTGGGACGAGCTGCTCACACGCGAGTTCGAGCACTGGCGCACCCTGTCGGCCGACGAGCTCGAACGGATGCGGATGCTCGTCGCGCACTTCGTCGACGACACGCACTGGGAAGCGGCCCAGGGTTTCACGCTGACCGAGGAGATCCGGGTGCTGATCGCCGCCCAGGCGTCGATGCTGCTGCTCGGCCTCGAGCTCGACGAGTTCCCCCTCGTGTCGTCGGTGATCGTGCATCCCTCGACCGTCGTGCAGCGCGGCGAGCACGTCACGAGCGGTGGCCTTCGTTCGTCGAGCCCGCAGATGTTGCTCGGCCAGGCCCACTACCGGGGCCCGGTGCTGTTGTCGTGGTCGGCCACCCGGCGTGGCGCCAAGTTCCCCCAGCGGGGCGAGAACGTCGTGTACCACGAGTTCGCCCACCAGCTCGACATGATCGATGGGATCACCGACGGCACCCCGCCGCTCGACGACGAGGCCGCCCGCAAACGCTGGGTCGAGGTGTGCACGAAGGCCTACGACGCGGTGCGCGCCGACCGGTCAGAGGTGCTCCGGCCCTATGCCGGTACGAACCCGGCGGAGTTCTTCGCCGTGGCCACCGAGGTGTTCTTCAACCGCCCCGACGCGCTACGCACCCACGAGCCCGCCCTCTACACCGAGCTCGCCGCGTTCTATCAGCAGGACCCCGCCGAGCGCCTGCTCCGGTACGCGCTGGCGCAGGACCGAACCGTGAGCTGAGAGACCGGCACTCAGGCGGAGTCGCGGACGATGCGGCAGTTGTCGGAGACGAACTCGACATCACCGATCTCCTCCACCGTCCGGTCGACGAAGCCCTGGATGAAGCACAGGAACCGGTACACATCGGCGAAGTTCGTGGCCACGCCGACCGAGATGCGGATGGCCGCGACCAGCAGGTCACGCTCGGCGAGGAGCTGTCGACGCAGCTCGAGGAACGACATCGGCTGGTCGCGCTCGAAGAAGCGTCGCATGTCGTCGGCGCCGAGCTCGTGGGCGATCTCCCCGGCGCCGGGGTTGCAGAAGCAGCCGGTTCGCAGCGAGATGTCCTCGTGATTGGCCAGCTCTTCCACCCGGCGATCGTCGATCGGCCGGCCCTCGGGATCGCGCATGAGGAACGTCACCGTGCCACCGCGGGCGCGTGTGTCGGCGGGGCCGAGGATCTTCACGACGGGTTCGTCGTTCGAGTGCCGCAGGCTCGTCAGCGCGTCGAGCAGCCAGGCGGTCAAGGCCCCGACGCGGTCGTGGATGCGGTCGCGGCCGATCCGTTCGAGGTGATCGAGGCCGATCTCGACGGCGGGCAGGTTGAGGTAGTCGACGGTGCCGTCCTCGAAGCCCGCCTCGTCGTCGTGGAGGTAGTGCCCGTTGCCCTGCACAGACGCGATCGTGATGGTGCCCCCGGCGAACCACGGCCGTCGCAGCACCGCTCGGCGGTCCTGGCGGATCAGGAGGCATCCGACGCCGGTCGGGAAGCCGAACATCTTGTAGAACGACAGCACCACGAAGTCGGGTCGTACCTGGCCGAGGTCGAGCCGGTTCGTCGGCACGAACGCCGCGGCGTCGAGCAGCACGTCGAATCCGCGCTCGTGAGCCTCGTCGATCAGTTCGAGCGGATGCTGCACGCCCGAGAAGTTCGACTGCGCCGGGAAGGCGAACAGGTGGTGGGCGTCCGGGTCGGCGTCGTCGGTCCCGGCGAACAGCTCGTCGAGCGCGTCGCGGTCGAGCCGCAGGTCCGGCGCCCTGACCGGGACGTAGCCGACGCTGGCGCCCGCCCGCTTGGCGAACTCGCGGATGCCGTTGACCGAGTTGTGGTTGTCGAACGTCAGGGCGAACGTGCCACCGGGAGCGAACGGGTACGACTCGCCGACCAGGTGCAAAGCAGCGCTGGCATTGGCCGTGAACACGCACAGGTACTCGCTCGGGTCGGCGTTGAAGTAGTCGAGCACCCGGTGCCGGGCCCGCTCGACCAGTTCGGTGGTGGCCAGTGAGGTCGGGTTGTTCGAGTGCGGATTGCCGAGCACCCGCGTGCGGAGCAGTTCGGTGTGGGCGTCGATCTGGCTGATCGCGTGGAGCCCGCCGCCCGTGTAGTCGAGGTACACCTGGTCGGTGTCGTCGAGCCGCGAGTACTCCTGGCGCCGCAGCTCGGCGAACGCCCCGTCCGGATCGAAGCCCGGATGATCGGCGAGAAACGCCGACTCCGCGGCCGTGATCCCCGCCGGCTCGTACACCACCGCCGCGCCGCCCGGTTCGTTCGGGGACGGGGCGGACACGAACGAGGTCATCACCGCGAGCCTAGAACGTCCGCCGTCGACACAACCGGGCCCCTCGGAGGGTCGGGCCCGACGACGGCCGCGATCCAGAAATTGACTTCGAACGGGCCGCTCAGCTCGCTGCGACGGTTGGCCCGACGGGATCGTGCGTCATCGGCTCGAGAGACGACCCCGAACCTTCACGAGCGAGTCGATCGCGGCGTCGATCGCATCCAGTGGCTCGCCGGGTGCAGCCAACCCGGCCAACAGGATCCGTCGCGCCGCTTGCGACACGGTCTCATCGCGTTGGGCGGCAGCGATCTCGAGTTGAGCGAACAGAACTTCGGGTACCCGAATGGAGACATGCCGCGACTTGGGCACGGATTCGGCAGGCCGGTCCAGTACCTGGCCGGTTTCGCTCTCCAACCACTCGATCAACTGTGGGCGGCTCATGACGTCCCTCCCAGTCGCTCGATCGCGTCGGCAACCACGTAGGCGATCGTGACGGCGTGCGCACGATTTGGCTCATCGGGTGCAGTGCCATCGATGAGCGCTCGCAGACAGGTCATGACCACCACCAGTTCATCGCGATCGAGTCGAATCCCGGCCGGAGGCAGCCAGCCGAGATCATCGACTTCCATTTGTCACACAATGTAGCACGCTGGGTAGGTCTGGCGGCACGGTCACACCCCAACGTGGGCGACATGTCGATCGACCCGGAACTCCGTAGCAGACCCGCCGCCGACGTACCGAGGGTCTCGCCACCTCAGGTCGGGGACTGCGTCGTGAGGAGTTGGCCGTCGGCGTCGTAGGCACGGACCTCGGCGACCGATTCGTCGGTGACCGGCCGGCCGGCTGGGTCGAGCGGTCCTCAGGCGTCGATCGATCGGAGGCGTTCGACTCTCGGGTGCTCGCCCACGAGGTCTGCCACGACTGCTCCGACCTGGGCGACGGAGACGAACGGCAACGCGACCTGCGCCGCGTCGGGCCGAACCGACGCGTTGACGTCGATGTC
Organism: uncultured Ilumatobacteraceae bacterium; assembly: GCA_964651825.1. Taxonomy (GTDB): domain Bacteria; phylum Actinomycetota; class Acidimicrobiia; order Acidimicrobiales; family Ilumatobacteraceae; genus Sva-07. The sequence goes on from CAZYWK010000030.1 coordinate 16,635, forward strand.
GGCAGTCGACGCGCGGTGTAGCACCCCCTCGTCATGATGGAGGTATGAGCACAGCACGCACATCACCCCAGGTCAGGGAGGTCTCGAGCCGCCCGGAGCAGCTCACGCTGCTCGCTTCGCCCACCGTCAAGGCCCGTTTCCAGCTCTCCAAGGACACTCGCGAGCGTGGCCTTCGTCACATCGCCGAGATCCGCGAGATGCTCGCCGCTCGGCACGACGGCCCGCAGGCCGCGTGACTCGCGACGGATCAGTGCCTCACCCGGCGGTGGGCGCGAGGCCGCGGACAGCCTCCCAGTAGTCGAGCTCGGGATCGAGGGGCAGGATCGCCAGCGAGGTCGTCGTCACCCCGTTGTCGAAGTACGCCTGGATCTTGGCCCGGCACACTTCGTGCGAACCGTGCACCACCAGGGCGTCGACCACTTCGTCAGGGATCTCGGCGAGAGCTGCCTTGCGGTCACCGGCCTTCCACGCGTCCCACATGCCCTGGAGTTGCGGCCCGCGGCCGAGCCACTCGTGGAACTGGGCGTACACCGGCACGTTGAGGTAGGCGGCGATCGCGAAGCGTGCAGCACCGCGGACGACCTCGGCGTTCTCGCTCGGGCAGCAGAAGATGCGGGCGACGATCTCCCGATCGTCCCCACCCGCCGCGTCACGGACCACCGGCACCACCTGGCTGACGTCGTCGGGCGACAGCCAGTTGATGATCGCTCCGTCGGCCTCGCGCCCGGCGAGCCGCAGCATTCCCTCGCGCAGCGCGGCGACCAGGATCGTCGGGCGCTGTTCCGGTCGCACGCCGAGCCGGAACCCGCTGATCTCGAACGTGTCGTAGGCCTTGGTCACCTTGTCCCCGTCGAGCGCATCGTTCAGGAAGCGGACGATGTCGCGCACCTTCTTGTACGGCTCGTCGAACTTCAAGCCGTTCCAACGTTCAACGATCACGTTGCTCGACGACCCGATGCCGATCGCGAACCGCCCCGGTGCGGCGTCGGCCATCGAGGCCACGCTCTGCGCGAAACAGGCGGGGGCGCGGGTGTATGCCGGCACGATCGCCGTGCCGAGCCGCAGCCGCGGCTCCCACGCCGCGGCCAGCGCGAGCGGCGTGAACGCGTCGGCGCCGTCGGACTCGGCCGACCAGATGTCGGTGTAGCCGAGATCTGCGAGCTCGGCGAGCTTGCGTTGGTGGCTGTGCAACGGCCCGGGGAGGGGAACGGTCATGCCAGGACGAACTGGGAGCGCCATGCCGCCGACACTACGCAGCCGGCACCCCGCTCGACGAGTGTCAGCGATTCTTCCAGAAGCGGACGATGACGCTCTGGCTGGCGGTGGCGAGCAGCGTGCCGTCCTGGGCGAACATGTGCACGAGTCCGTGGCCGAACCCACGGCTGACCGCGTGCACGCGGATGTCCATCAGCACCCATTCGGTCGGCACGAGCTGCACCATGCGCAGCGTGTTGTCGAGGCTGTTGCCGCCGGCGAACATTCCGAGGCTCTGGCTGATGCCCATCGGCACGAAGTCGCCGAGCACCGCCAGGGTCGGCGCGTCGGTGCCGGTGATCACGTCGGGGATACGCGCCCAGAGGACCGCCTGACCGTCGCCGGGAGTGCCGTCCATCGAGTCGTACGGCCGGATCTTGACCAGCCGCTCCTCCAGACGCGAGCTGATCGATCCCTCGAACTCACTCATGTGCGTGCGGACGGGACAGTCCTCGGGGGCGGGGACGTCCGACGGCATCGTCTCCCACTGCCCAGTGGCTTCCAGCGGCCGGTCGCCCAGCGCAGCGTTCACGGTGAGGATCTCCCGGTCGGCCACGTGACAGACAGCGCGGGCTTGGGTGATCTGATGGCCGGCCACCGCGATGGTCACGTCGATGTCGACGACCTCGCCCGGCCGCGCGTACGACAGGTACTGCGCCGTGGCCCACACGCACGGACGCTCAGCCGTCGCCTCCAACGCGGCGATCGCCGCAGCGAGGCCTGCACCGCCGAACATGAAATCCCCCGGTGTCGAGATGCCCGACGTCACGGGCAGCTTCCACCGGAACGGGTTGTGCGTGGGCTCGAGGCCGAGGAACGTGCGCGAGTCCATGACGACGGGGATCGTACGCGAAGTAGCTTCGCGGTCATGAAAGTTGCGCTGACGGTCAACGACTTCCTCCGCCGGGCCGAGCTGGTCTACCCGGACCGGGTGGCGATCGTCGACGAACCCGACCAGCCCGCGGAGCCGTGGGGATCGATCACCTACCGGGAGATGGCACAACGCGCGCGGGCGATGGCCGCCGGGCTCGACGCCCTCGGCGTCGGCACCGGCGAACGGGTCGCCATGGTCAGCCAGAACTCGGCGCGGCTGCTCACCGCGTTGTTCGGCGTCTCCGGCTCCGGCCGTGTGTTGGTACCGGTCAACTTCCGGCTTGCCGCGGAGGAGGTGCGCTACATCGTCGAGCACTCCGGCGCGCGGGTCTTGATCGTCGACCCCGAGATCGCCGACGCGCTCGCCGACATCGAATGCGAGCACAAGTTCGTCATCGGCGCCGAGACCGACGTCGCCCTCACGCGGGTCGGTGTCGAACCGATCGCGTGGGAACCCGACGAGGACGCCACCGCCACCATCAACTACACGTCCGGCACGACGGCACGACCGAAGGGTGTGCAGCTCACCCATCGCAACGTGTGGCTCAACGCCGCCCTCTTCGGGTGGCACATGGGTGTCGACGACCGCGACGTGTACCTCCACACGCTCCCGCAGTTCCACTGCAACGGGTGGGGGATGCTCTACGCGGTCACCGGCATGGGCGGCACGCACGTGATCCTGCGCAAGGTCGACGGAATGGAGATCCTGCGGCGGGTCGAAGAGCACGGCGTCACGCTGATGTGCGGCGCTCCAGCGGTGCTCAACATGGTGCTCGACGCCGCCGCCGAGTGGACCGCCACGACGGGCCGGCCCATTCCGGGGAGCGGCCGTGTGCGCATCGTCGTCGCCGGTGCGCCCCCACCGACGCGCACGATCGAGCGGACCGAGACCGAGCTCGGCTGGGAGTTCGTCCAGATCTACGGGCTCACCGAGACCGCCCCGCTCATCACGATGAACCGCACCCGCGCCGAGTTCGACGACCTCACCCCGGCCGAGCGGGCGCAGAAGCTCAACCGCGCGGGAGCACCGGTGATCAGCTCGACCATGGCCGTCGACCCCGAAGGCGAGATCCTGGCCCGCGGCAACATGATCATGGAGGGCTACTGGGAACAGCCCGATGCCACCGCGGCCGCGATCCACGACGGGTTCTTCCACACCGGCGACGGCGGCACGATCGACGACGACAACTACGTCACGATCTCCGACCGCAAGAAGGACGTGATCATCTCGGGTGGTGAGAACGTCTCGTCGATCGAGGTCGAAGACGCGATCTTCCAGCATCCCGACGTGGCCGAGGTCGCCGTGATCGGCATCCCTGACGACAAGTGGGGCGAGCTCGTGACCGCTCTCGTCGTCACGACGCCCGGAAGCACGCTGACCGAGGACGAGGTCATCGCCTTCTCCCGCACCCGGGTGGCGGGCTACAAGTGCCCGAAGAAGGTCGAGTTCCGCGACGAGCTCGCCCGCACCGCAACGGGCAAGCTGCAGAAGTTCAAGCTCCGCCAGCCGTACTGGGAGCGCCTCGACCGCCAGGTGAACTGACAACGTGAAGCGCCCGGGGTCAGACCCCGGGCGCTTCAGCGGTCGATGCCGGTCGAGATCAGCCGGTCGTGTTGAACGTGGCGAACGCCTGGTCGAGGGCGTCGAGGTCGGCGTCGGTGACGACCTGCATCGCCAGCACCGACACGTTGCCCGAGCCGTTCACCTGTGCAGCAGCGAGCACGACGTAGAGCGTGTTGGTGCCGCCACAGTTCGTCCACACCTGGTAGGTGCCGAGGAACACGGCGTCCTGGTACTCGGTCTGGCCGGCGTCGGTGCAGGCGCTTCCCGGAGCGAACGTGGCCAGTGCGGTCAGGATGTCGGCGTTGCGCACCGACGAGTAGAACAGTCCCGGCGTGTCCCAGGTGGTGCTGTACGCCTCGATGTCGGGCGAAGCGGTGATCTGGCCGAGCTGCGAACCGTCATCGAGCACGATCGGCGCGGTGTCGATCGACGTCCACACGGAGGGAACGTCGACGGTCAGGGTGCCGGTGTCGTCGACGATCGTCTGGTAGCTGGTGTAGGTCTGCGCCTCGGTCGCCTGCTCGACATCGACCTCCTCCTCGACCGCCTGGGCGAACGAGAACGTCTGCTCGAGCGGCTTGTCGCCGTTGATCTCGCCGGTGAGGATCTCGGACGTGTCGAAGCGCAGGACCTCGATCTTGATCGGCCGCTCGCCCGAGGTCCGGATCACGTCGCAGTAGTCCGACATCGTGCCGTCGGTGCCGATCGGGATGCCGTTCATGGTCTGGATGATGTCGCCGGGAAGGAGCTCGACGTCGTCGGCCGGGGAGCCGGGAGCCACGCCCGCCACCCAGACACCCACGATGCCGGACTCCTCGTCGTACACGACCTGACCGTTGACACCCAGCGCCTCGAAGTCGCCGTCCATCAGCTTGTCGACGACCTTCTGGGCCCGATTCTTGTCGATGGCGAAGAACTGTTCGGTGTTGGTGCGGCTCCCACCGGCGTAGTTGACGCCGATGACGGCTCCATCGGTCGTGACCAGCGGCCCACCGGAGTTACCGGGCTGGATCGCGGCGTCATGTTCGAGCACCGAGTCGAGCGACGCCCAACTCGTGTCGCCGTTGGCTTCGAGCTTGGACACGATGCCTCGCGTCAAGGTGAACTCCGGGTCGCCGAGCGGGAAGCCGGCCGCGTACACGTCGGTGCCGGTGCGGATCTCGCCGTCGTACCACTGGAGCGGGGTCAGCGGATCGTTCTCGTTGATGTCGATCACCGCGAGGTCGTTGCATTCCGACACACCGAGCACCGTGGCGTTGTAGCTCTTGGTGGTGTCGCCACCGATGAACACTTCGAGCGTCGCGGCGCCGGTGACCACGTGGTTGTTGGTGACAGCGATGCCGTCGTCGCTGATGATGAAGCCCGACCCGCGGCCGCTGCCGTCGGTGAAGCCCACTTCGGGGTCACGGATGGTGCCGATCGCCTCGATCTGGATGACCGAACCTTGGATCTCGTCGATGCCGCCGGTGGTCGCCGCGGTGTCGACGGGTGCGGTGTCGGCCGGCTCGGTGTCGGGGACCGTCTCTTCGACCTCGGTGTCCGGCGGTGTGGTCGCGTCACTCGAGTCGTCGTCGGAGGATCCTCCTCCACCACATGCGGCAAGGCCCAGCGCGGCGAGCGCGGCGAGCGCGAGAGAACGATGCCCGAGTCGTTGAATCATGAGCGGGCACAGTACTCGACATGTCCCGGGAATGACGGAATCCATCGATCGTCGACCGTCCCGAATCCGTCCCGGCCGGCCAGCCGCTCAGCACGCCTCATTCGAGGGTGGCGTAGGTGGTCGATCGGTCGTCGGCCCGCGCTCCCCCGATCGCATCGACACATGCCGCAAGATCGCTGAGATAGTCGTCGATCACGCCGGTGTTGGTGTTGCTGACCGTCGAGTGCAGGTTGTCGGGCGGGCTCTGGCGATCGTGGTACCAGCCTCTCGCCAGCAGCGCGTCACCGAGGGCGAACACATCGATCAGGCGGGACGAAGCGGGATCGGCAGCCATCGCGACGAGGTGGAACCGGCCGTCGCCGAGCACCCGGATCCCGTCGATCCCGGCAATGCCGGCCCGGAGCCGGTCGGCGTTGTCGAGCGTCTGGCGGGTGAGCTCGACGTACCCGTCGATGCCGAGATGTGACATCACCGCCCATGCGCAGGCCATCGGGAGGCCAGAGCGCGTGCCTTGCATGTTCGGTGAGGCGTAGAAGCCGCCGAGCCAGTCGTCGAACACGAACGTCTGGTGGCGACGTAGCTCCTTGGTGCGGTGGAGGATGACCGACACACCCTTGGGGGCATAGCCGAGCTTGTGGATGTCGGCCGAGACGGTGGTGACGCCGGCGACCCGGAAGTCCCACGGCGCGACCTCGCGACCGAGGAGCTCGGCGAACGGGAGCACGAACCCGCCCATGCAGGCGTCGACGTGACAGCTCGCCCCGACCGATGCGGCAAGCTCGGCGATGGCCGGGATGTCGTCCTGCACACCTTGCGGATACTGCGGCGCCGAGCCGACCACGAGCGCCGTGTTCGGCCCGACGAGGCGGCTCATCGCCTCGACGTCGGCGGTCCAGTCGGCACGCACGGGAGCCTTGCGCACGATCAGTCCGAAGTTGTGCGCCGCCTTGTGGAACGCGGCGTGGGCCGACTCGGCCAGCACGATCTCCGGTTCGGTGACACCACGCTCCTCCTCGGCCCGGTTGCGGGCGGCGAGCACGGCGCACAGGATCGACTCGGTGCCGCCGCTCGTGAGGAAGCCGGCCACGTCGTCGTCGCCATGCAGCAGTGCGGCAGTCCAGCCGACGGTGTCGGACTGGATCCGGCGCAGCGACGGGAACGCCTGGGTGTTGAGCGCGTTCTCGTGGAGGAACATCCGGGCGGCCTGCTCGGCCACCTCGTGGACCGACGGCCCGCCGTCGTAGACCATGCCGAACGTCCGCCCGTCGCGCCACTTCACGTCGTGCTCCCGCAGCGCCGACAGCTCGTCGATCACCTCGTCGACCGCTCGACCCGACGTCGACAACCCGCGCTGACTCACCGAGGTCCCCATCCCCCCAGTGTGCCTCCAATCCACGTTTGCGTCGGGATTCTGCACCCACAGGTGTGATGAAATCCCGACGCAAACGTGGGGAATGGGGGTCGCCTACCCTCGGTGGGATGCAGATCTCCGACCTCCGCATCTTCACCGAGCCCCAACAGGGCGCGACCTACGACGACCTCCTCGCGGTTGCCCGCCGTGCCGAGGCACTCGGATTCGGAGCGTTCTTCCGCAGCGATCACTTCCTCCACATGTCCGGCGACGGGATGCCCGGGCCGACCGATGCCTGGATCACCCTCGCCGGGCTGGCCCGCGACACCGAGACGATCCGGCTCGGCACGCTCGTCACCTCGGCCACGTTCCGGCTGCCCGGACCGCTCGCGGTGAGCGTGGCCCAGGTCGACCAGATGTCGGGCGGCCGGGTCGAGCTCGGTCTCGGGGCCGGATGGTTCGACGCCGAACACCGCGCCTACGGCATCGCGTTCCCCGACCTCGGCGAACGTTTCGACCGGCTTGAGGAACAGCTCGAGATCATCACCGGGATGTGGGCCACTCCGATCGGCGAGCAGTTCCAGTCGCCGGGCGGCCACTACCCCGTCACCGATTCGCCGGCGCTGACCAAGCCTGCCCAGTCGCCGTTGCCGATCGTGATCGGTGGTGGCGGCCCGAAGCGCACGCCGGCGCTCGCCGCTCGCTACGCCGCCGAGTTCAACACCCCGTTCGTTGGGCTCGACGTCTTCACCGCGCAGTGCGCCAGGGTGCGCGCCGCGTGCGAGGCCATCGATCGCGACCCCGCGACGATGACGTCCTCCGCCGCGCTCGTCGTGTGCGTCGGTGCCGACGAGGCCGAGTTCGCCCGGCGGGCCGCGGCGATCGGACGCGAGCCGGCCGAGCTCCGGGAGAACGGCGTGGCCGGCACGCCGGCCGAAGTCGCCGACACCATCGGACGCTGGCACGAGGCCGGCGCCGAGCGGGTCTACCTGCAGGTACTCGACCTCGCCGATCTCGACCATCTCGATCTCATCGCGGCCGCGGTCGGGTCGTGATCGCCGGCGACGACCACGTGGGCGAGACCGTCGTCTTCCCCGCCCGCCGGATCATCACGCTCGACCCGAGCCAACCGGTCGTCGAGGCGGTCGCCGTCCGTGACGGCCGGATCCTCGCGGCCGGCTCGCTGGAGGAGTGCGCGAGCTGGGGCGCCCACACGCTCGATCGGCGCTTCGCCGATCACGTGATCGTGCCGGGCATGATCGAGGCCCACGCCCACACGTTGGAGGGCGCGTTCGCCCTCCTGCCCTACGTCGGATGGTTCGACCGCCACCGCGCCGACGGCGGCGTGTCACCCGGCATCCGCACCTACTCGGACCTGCTCGACCGGCTTCGGGCGCTCGACGCGGCGACCGCGGGATCGGACGAGCCGATCGTCGTCGGCGGCTTCGATCCCATCTACTTCCGTGACGAGCCCCGGCTCACCCGCGAACATCTCGACCGGGCGTCGACCGAGCGGCCGATCCTGCTGTTCCACGCCAGCGCCCATCTGGCCACGGTCAACACGGCGATGCTGGAGCGGCACGGCATCACGCGCGACACCGCCACGCCCGGCGTCGCGCGCGACGCGAACGGCGAACCGAACGGCGAACTGCAGGAGATGCCGGCGATGGTGCTCGCGGCGTCTGGCGTCGCCGTGATCTTCCGGGCGCTCAACGATCCGGCGGCGGTCGAGGCGCTGGGGCAGATCTGCGCCAACCAGGGCGTCACGATGCTGTGCGACCTGGCCGCGTCCGGGCTCACGAACCCGGCCGGCCAGCAGCACTGGCACGGCCTGGTCGACCGCGACGAGTTCCCGGCGCGCCTCCTCCAACGACACGTCGCCGGGCTCCTTCCCGGCAGCACCGACTGGACGGAGGCGGCCGAGACGATGCTCGAGCTCCGCCGCGGTGATACCCCGAAGCTGCGCACGGCGGGGTTGAAGGTGGTGCTCGACGGATCGATCCAGGGCTTCACCGCCAAGATGGCCTGGCCCGGCTACTACACGGGCGCCGACCACGGCCAGTGGATGGTGCCACCCGATCAGCTCCTCGACATGTGCCGCCCGTTCCACGAACGGCGGATCAACATCCACGCCCACTGCAACGGCGGTCTCACGATCGATCTCTGGACCGACACGGTCGAACAGCTCGTGCTCGAGTCGCCGTGGCTCGACCACCGCCACACGGTGCAGCACTGCCAGCTCACGACCGCGGCGCAGTTCCGGCGGATGGCCCGGCTCGGCATGTGCGCCAACATCTTCGCCAACCATCTCTGGTTCTGGGGCGACGAGCACCACGACCTCACCGTCGGCCCGGAGCGGGCACGGCGGATGGAGGCCGCGGCCACCGCCGAGCGCGAGGGCGTGTCGTTCTCGCTGCACAGCGACGCCAACGTCACCCCGCTCGGGCAGTTGCACTCGATGTGGTGCGCCGTCAATCGGATCACGCCGTCAGGTCGGGTGCTCGGTGAGCACGAGCGGATCTCGGCCGAATCGGCCCTGCGGTCGGTGACGCTCGGAGCGGCGTACCAGCTCCACCTCGACCACGAGTTCGGCACGATCGAATGTGGCAAGGCCGCCGACTTCACGGTGCTCGATGACGATCCGCTGACGGTCGACCCGATGGCGATCCGCGACGTCGGGGTGTGGGGCACCGTGGTCGCCGGTCGTCCCTTCGAAGCCGCCCACCCCTCCGAATAGACGTTTGCGTCGGGATTGTTCACCCCCTGTCGGTGCCGAATCCCGACGCAAACGACAAATGAGGGTCGAAGATGTGGCGCAGGCCGATGGCGACGAGGCGGGTGGTGCGCGGCGTGCCGGGTGTGGCCGTGGTGACTTCGACGCTCCGGCCGACGACGTCGACGTTCACCGCGGTGTCGTCGCTGAGTTCGACGACGCCCTTCAAGCGGAGCAGGCCTGGCGGCAGCTCGGCGAGGAACTCGTCCAGCTGGGAGCGACCGACCGGAACGGCACTGGTCCACGACCCGGTGACGTACAACTCGTCGTGGTCGTGGTCGTGATCGTGATCGTGATCGACGGCGGGGATCGACAGCACGCGGTCGGCGGAACAGCCGAGCACGACCTCGACGGGAATGCCGCCTCGTTGCGCCGTGACGCGGGCGATGCCTGGTGCGGCTCGATCGAGCCAGTCGCCAACCGCGGCGAGGGTCGCAGGGTCGACGAGGTCCGCCTTGGTCACCACGATCAGGTCGGCGCCCGCGAGTTGGCGAAGCACCTCGGCGCCGACGTATCGATCCGATGCCAGCTCACGAACGCGATCTGCCGCAGCGAGCACGACGATGCCGGCCGGCTCGAACGGGTCGACGCGCGCCCACGCTGCCGCGGCCGCCGGGTCGGCGACACCGCTGGCCTCGATCACGACGTGATCCAGGAGATCCCGGCCTGCCGTCAACCGCTCCAACGCCGCGTAGAGGTCGGACCCGACCATGCAGCAGGCGCATCCGTTCGGAAGGCTGACGACGTCGTCGGCGGTGACGCCGGACTCGAGCATCCGGTCGATGTCGATGCCGATGTCACCGAAGTCGTTGACGATCACGCCGATCCGTCGCCCGCCGGGTGCGGCGAGCAGCCGGTTCAGCAGTGTCGTCTTGCCGGCGCCCAGATAGCCACCGACCACCGTCAACGGCACCCGACCTGTCCGGCGCGACGTCTCGTCCATCGAGCGCTCAGTCGACCTGTGGTGGGGAGGTCGCCACGAACCCGCCGGCCTCGAGTGCCCGATCGACGATGCCGGCGAGGGCGGAGCTCTCGCTCGGGTTCTCCCCGCTCACCGTGACCGCCCACGTGACGCCGTCGCCCCGGTCGAGCACCATCGCGTGCGTGCTCTCCACGGTGCCCGTGTGCCCGAACGCTCCCCCTCCGAACAACATCAACCCGAGCCCGTACCCGCGGTCGGGCACGAGCGGATCGATCACACTCGTGCGCATCGTCATCAGCGTGAACACGTTGAGCGGCTTCCAACCCGGCGTCGAGAGGTCGAGCGAATCGACGATCGTCACCAGGTCGGACGGTGTGGCCACCCACGCGCCGGCCGCCCCCAGCACGTCCATGTAGTTGCGCCCGACCGACGTGCGGTGCTCGATCTCGTCGGGCCCCGGGTCGAACGTCGGAGCCAGTCGCATGCCCGAGATGCCGAGCGGCGTGAGGAGCTCGTCGTAGACGACCCGCTCGTACGACTGACCGGTGAGCTGCTCGACGAGCAGGCCGAGGACGCAGAAGTTCATGTTGCTGTAGCGGAAGCCGGCGCCGGGAGTGCCGGCGAGGCCCCGGCTGAAACCGACCGCGGCGGCCTCGCGGCACGACGCGACCTGGGCGCCGAAGAAGACGTTCTCGTACTGTCCGAACCCCGACGTGTGGCTGAGCAACTGACGGACGGTGATGTCGGTCGCCAGCCCAGGCGGATCGACCCCGAGCTCGGCGGCGATCGAGGCGCCGACCGGCTCGTCGATGCCGACGAGACCCTGCTCGACGAGACGCAACACCGTGATCGCGGTGATCACCTTGCTGATGCTGGCGATGCGGAAGCGGTCGGTCGTGGCGGCCGGCTCGGAGACGCCGAGCGTCCGCACACCCATCGCCGCGGTGTGGACCAGATCACCGTCAATGCTGATCGCGAACGACGCCGCCGACGAGCCACCACCGATGATGCGTCGCAGCAGGTAGGCGTCGGTCGCCGCCCAGCCGGTCAGGGGCGCCGAGGTCGTCGTCGCCGCGCCCTCCTCGAGCGCTCGTTCGATCGTCGTCGCGGGCGCCGCGGCCTGGGCCTGGGCCGCCTCCTGTTCGACGGGCGAGCGCGGTTCGGTCGTCGCCGCCCCGCCCGCGGGCGACGCGATCAGATCGCCTGACGCGGCCTGCTCGCCGCCGCCCGCGGTGCAGCCGGCAGCGGCCAGCGTGAGCAGAGTTGCGACCAGCGCGGTCGCCACACCTGCGCTGCTTCGTCGGGCGGTCACGTCACCATGATGACCGCCACACCTCGCGATTCGGCGGCACACTCAGCGGGGCTTCGGCAGCTCCTGCTCGATGGTCAACACCGGAGCGAACAGGTCGCCCAGCTCGTCCACACGGGCCAGCACGTCGGCTGCCTCGAACCGCAGCTCCGCACCGTCGGCCGAACAGGCTTCGACCTCGTCCCACGACACCGGCGTCGACACGGTCGGCTCGGGGCGTGCCCGGAGCGAATACGGGGCGATGGTGGTCTTGTGGTGCGCGTTCTGGCTCCAATCGACGAACACCCTGCCGGGTCGCGCCGCCTTGGCCATCACCGTGGTGACCTTGCCGGGAAGCTGGCGTTCCATCACCTGGCCGACGGCGAGAGCGAAGTCGGCCGCCGCCTCGTGCGTCGGGCCTGCGACGTTCAACGGCACATACAGCTGCAGCCCCTTCGACCCCGACGTCTTGCACCACCCCTTCAGGCCGACCGCGTCGAGCACCTCACGCACACCGAGCGCAACGGTGCAGCACTCGACGATCGAGGTGCGCGGACCTGGGTCGAAGTCGAACACGAGCGCCCGCGGTGTGTCCAGGTCGGCGGCGAGCGCCATCGGCGCGTGCAGCTCGATGGCGGCCATGTTGGCCGCCCACACCATCGCCGCCGGCTCCTCGATGCGGCAGTAGTCGATGCCCCCCACCCGGTCACCGGGGCCGAGGGCCACCGGCACCCACTCCGGACGGTGCGACGGGCAACGCTTCTCGAAGAACCCCTGCTGGTCGGTGCCCTCCGGGAAGCGCCGGAACGTCAGGCAGCGCCCCGCGAGGTGCGGAACCGCCGTCGGCGCGATGCGGGCGTGGTAGTCGATCACCTCGGCCTTGGTGAACCCGGACGGGTAGAGCACCTTGTCGAGGTTGCTGAGGCTGACGGTGCGCCCGTCGATCTCCACGACCACCGGCGCCGCCACCGATCAGCCGACCTTCCCGACGAGTCCGCTCAGGCGGATTTCGCCGCCGCCTTCTTGGCCCGCGGCTTGGCCGCGGACTTGGCGGGCTTCGACGGGTGTCGCGACCGGGCATCCTTGGCGGCCTTCACGCTCGCTTCGAGCGCCGCCATGATGTCGATCACCTTCGGCTTCTCCGCGGCCACCTCGGGCACCTCGAACTCCTCGCCCTCGGCCTTCATCTGGATCAGCGCCATGACCTGCTCGCGGTACTCGTCGTGGTACTTCTCGGGTTCGAAGTCGGCCGTCAGGGAATCGACGAGCGACTCGGCCATCGCCACCTCCTTCGGGCTGACATCGACGTCGTCGAGGCCCTGCAGCTCGCTGATCTCGGCGGGGTCGACGACCTCATCGGCATAGGAGAGCGACGACATCACGAGCCGACCCTCCTCGGCGCGGATCGCCGCGGTGTACTGCTTGTTGCGCATCACGAACCGGCCGATCGCAACCTTGCCGCTCTGCTCCATGGCCCGTGCCAGCAGCACGTACGGCTTGGGTGGCCCATCGGGAGCGAGGTGGAACGCCGTGTCGAAGTACACCGGGTCGATCTCGCCCAGGTCGACGAACTCCTCGAGGTCGATCGACCTGGTGGCGACGGGCATGAACGGTTCGAGCTCGTCGGGGTCGACCACCACGTAGCGGCCCTTCGACACCTCGTAGCCCTTCACGATGTGCTCGTCGCTGACCTCCTCGCCGGTCTCCGCGTTGACCTTGCGGTAGCGGATGCGCGCCATGTTGCGCTCGTCGAGCTGGTTGAAGCTGACGCTCTGACGGCGCACCGCGTTGAACAGCTTCACCGGGATCGCGATGAGCCCGAACGAGATCGTGCCACTCCACACCGGACGTGCCATGCGCCAAGTCAATCACAGGATCAGCCGGGGGCGAGGACGGCACGGGCGATGATGTCCATGCCGAAGCCGGTGAGGATCGCCAGGTACAGCAGTCCGGTCGCCGCCATGACCGCCGAGTAGTACCGCTCGCGGAGGGCCGCCTTGGTGACGTAGATCAGCACGATCGTGGTGATCGCGCAGCCGAGCCACATCCAGCCGAGCATGCCGCCCCAGCCGTCGTCGACCTGGCCGGTGAGCACCGCGATCATCCCGGTGGGGAGCAGCAGCGCGATGAGCTCCATCGGCCAGAGCACCTGGAGCGCGGTCACCATCTCGTTGAGGAGCTTGCGTGGCAGCCCCGGCTGGACGAGGTACCAGTGGCCGAGCAGCATCGCGTCGCTGATGGCGCCGATGAAGGCCGCCCCGACGAGGGTGCGCACGATCGCCGTGAACGAGTTGCCGCCGGCGTCGAGCGCCGCTGCGAGGAGACCGATCGTGCCGATGGCGACCGGCACGAGATCGAGCACCGGCGGGAACTCCGGTCCCCCGTCGCTCGAAGTGCCGGCGTCGGTCGCCGTCGGGTCGGACGGGTCGTCGACCTGGCGGTCGATCCCGGTCATCGCCGCGACACGCGCTGACCGGCGGTCGAACTCGGCCTGCTGACCGCTGACGCCGGCCGCCCTTCGCTGCACCGACACGGCGAGCGCGAGGAGGCACGCGAGCACGACGCCGACCGAGGCCGCTTCGCGTACCGGGAGCGTGTCGAACTTCATGCCGGCGGCCAGGGCGCCGAGTGCGAAGCAGAGGTACACGCCACGCAGGAGCCACCCGTAGCCGAGGCCGATGATGCGCCGCCGGGTGGTGAACCAGCAGAAGAGCATCCCGCCGGTCGCCCATTGCAGCAGCACCGTGGCGGCGTCGAGGCGGATCACGTTCGAGCAGGGTAACGCCGTAGCCTGACGCCGCCATGGCCCGCCGCCCCGTCTCGAACCCGCACGGAACCAGCGCGTGGGGCCGCCTGGCGCCGCTCGCCACGATCGTCGCAGCATCGCTCCTGCTCGCCGGATGCTTCACCGGGCAGCGTCCGAGCTTCGACGACACCCAACAGGTCATCGGCACGAGCGGCAACGCCGAGATCGACGCCGTACTCGACCGGCTCGACTCGGTGAGCAGCGCCGTGTTCACCGCCGACTACGCGATCCTCACCAAGCTCGGCAACGTCGCGTCGACGGCCCACGTGGTGCAGTCGCGCCCCGACCACCGGTCGATCACCATCAACGACGTGCGCTTCCTCTACGACGACGCAGCCGTCGCGACGTGCAACCTCGTCACCGCCGAATGCGAGGCGACGATCAACGACGCCCGGGTCAGCGACGTCTCGCTCACCCACGAGTTCTACGCGCCGAGCTTCGCCCAGCGCCTGCGCGTCGACGCCAACCGTCGTGTCGGCGAGCCGAGCGGCTACACGATCACCCAGGCCGGCCAGCAGGCGCTGTGCGTCGACGTCCCCGTGACCGGTGGCACGGTCACCTACTGCGCGCTCGACAACGGCGCGCTGGCCCGCTACGACGGCGCCGACCTGTTCATCGAGATGACGACGTTCAGCCCGATCCCCGACGAAACGGCCTACGAGTCGTCGGCCCCCGCGACCACCGCCGACGGTTGATCGTCAGACGCTGACGAGAGCGTGGTCGGAGTTGTTCAAGGGACGAGGCCCGGCACCGGTGGCGACGACGATGTCCTCCAGCCGCATCCCCCACTTGCCCGGCAGGTAGATGCCGGGCTCGACGCTGTAGGCGTGGCCGGCGGCGAGGGGCAGTGCGTTGCCCTCGACGATGTAGGGATCCTCGTGTTCCTCCATGCCGATGCCATGACCGGTGCGATGGATGAAGAACTCGCCGTAGCCGGCTTGGTCGATCACGGCCCGGGTCGCCCGGTCGACGTCCTCGCACGGCGTGCCGACGGTCCCGGCCTCGACGCCGATCCGCTGAGCCTCGAGCAGCACGGCGTACGCCTCGGCGATGTCGGCGGGAATCTCGCCGGTCACCACGCATCGTGTCGTGTCGGAGCAGTAGCCCGCCATCGTGCCGCCGAAATCGCACAGCACGAGCTCGTTCCGGCCGATCACCCGGTCGCTCGCGTGGTGGTGCGGGCTGGCCGCGTTCTCGCCGGCGGCGACGATGGCGAAGTTGACCTTGTCGTGGCCCTCCTCGACGATGCGACGGCTCAGCTCCGCCGACACTTGG
Source organism: uncultured Ilumatobacteraceae bacterium (assembly GCA_964651825.1). Lineage (GTDB taxonomy): Bacteria > Actinomycetota > Acidimicrobiia > Acidimicrobiales > Ilumatobacteraceae > Sva-07. The sequence continues at coordinate 32,401 of CAZYWK010000030.1, forward strand.
GCCTCGGTACGGCCGACCAGCTCGATCTCGCCGCGCTGGAGCTCTCCGGCGATCTTGTCGACCGCCGCGCCAGCCGCGGCGAGGGCGTCGATCTCGGCCTCGTCCTTGGTCATCCGCTGGACCCCGACGATGTCGACGGCCCGGGAGAACGCCGCGTTCGGCACGTGCGGGAGGAGCTCGACCAGGAATCGGGCCCACATCTGATCCCCCACGGCGATCCGCTCGGATCCCGCCGCCAGCCGGCCGGCGATGGCTGTCGGGTCTTCGGTCTCACCCCATGGCAACAGGGTGAACACACCCGGTTGCTCGACGACCCGAGGCGCTTCGAGGCGCGGGATGATCATCGTGGCGTCGCCCTCGCGAGGCACGACGAGCATCGTGAGCCGTTCCAGGGGCATCGCCGTGTAGCCCGTGAGGTACGGCAGATCGTGACCGACCGAAAGCAGCAGCGTGTCGACGCGCTGATCCGCCATCGCGCCCCGCACCCGGTCGAGGCGGTCAAGGTACACGGCGGTGTCGACGGCAGGAGCGCTCACGCCCGCCAGTCTGCCAGCGCTCAGTCGATGTACATGGGCTCGGCACTGGGCGGGAAGATCTGCTGCCAACCACCGCCACAGTCCCCGCCGGCCATCGACAGGTCCTGGCAGACGGTGTCGCGGGTGACCTTCCACGAACCGTCGACGAACTGGGCGATGCCGTATCGATCGCGCAGGCCCACGCCGTTGGTGTCGATCCGGTAGCGGAACCAGGCTTCGGTGGGCGACGTGAACACCAGTTCCTCGATCGTGGCCTGCGCGCTGTCGGCCTCGCCGGCGAAGCCGCCCTCGGCGACCTGTTCGCGGGCCTCGGCGAGACCGGTGTCGTCGGTGACGAGGCCCTCGTCGTCGTTGGCGGCGTCGTAGATCCGGGCCATCACGTCGGTGATCTGGGCCTCGGCGGTCGCGGGGTCTGCCGGCTGCTCGCCGGGCTCGGGCAGCGCCGGCGGGGGTGGCGTGCAGGATTCCTGGAACTCCGGGTCGTCCCAGGTGTTGACCGCGTCCGACGACAGCTCGATCGGTTCGGCACCACCCTCGAAGGCCACGGTGAACTCCGGCGCCTCATATCCGGCCTCGGGGCCAGGCAGACCGGACTCGCCGGCCGGCACCACGAGCACCGCCACACCGTTCTGGGGCGCGACGCTGTCGGTGCCACCGTCGGCGAACGCGACCGAGACCAGCGTGGTATCGGCCGGCGCCTGTACGACCACCACCCAGTGCGGCTGCGCGTCGGGCCCGCCGACCGCCAGCCACGAGACGGCGCGACCCTTGAACGGCTCGCGCCACCAACCCGCACCCGCGACGTCGATCAGCCCGTTGCCGGCGACGGCGATCCGGAGCTGGCCGCTCTCGTAGCACCAGGGCGCCGGTGTCCACTCACCCGCGCCGACCGGCGACTCCACGTACGGGTCGTTCCAGAGCTGCCCCTGCTGGGCCCGCACCGTGAGCCCGGCGTCGGTCGTGCGTTCGAAGAGCGTCGTCATCGGCTCGGCGCCGTACATCGACCATCCCCAGCCACCCGACGAGATCGCGTCGTCGGCCGACGTGAAACTCTCGCTGCCAGCGGCCGCCGACTCCTCGACCGCGGTGGCTGCCGGGGCAAAGGTGTCAGTGGGCTCCGACCCTCGGTCGGTGGCCGAGCCCTCGTCCTCGGGCGGGGTCGTCGATACCGCAGCCGTGGTTTCGGGCGCCGCGCTCGGGGCATCATCGCCCACACTGCGGCCGAGGCCGTAGCCGGCCCCACCCGCGCCCGCGACGAGCATCGCCGCGGCCACGCCGACCATCACTCGCCGACGACGAGACCCGGCGTCGGCCGGTCGCTCGTCGATCGGCCGCATCTCCATCTCGCGACTCATGTCGTCCCCTTCTCGCACGCGTGCCCATCGCCGTCCGATCGACCGTTGCTCGTTGGACGTTACGTGACGGTCCTCCGGTTCCCGGAACACGGCAGCCGGCGGGATCGGCCAGCTGGGGAATACCTGCCGTGTCAGGTCGTTGGAGCGGGCATGACCGACATCGCACCTGCCCAGATCGACCTCTACTGGCGGCCGGGCTGCGGGTTCTGCATGAGCCTGATGCGTGGGCTCGACCAACTCGGCGTCGAGCGCGTGGAGCACAACATCTGGGACGACCCGGCCGACGCGGCGATCGTGCGTCAATACGCGAACGGCAACGAGACGGTGCCGACGGTGGTGGTCGACGGTGTCGGACTCGTCAACCCGTCGCCCCGCGAGCTGCTCGACCTGCTCGCCGACCGGGCGCCGCACCTGCTGCCGGCCGCCGACTGACCGGCACGTCTCGGGGTCGCACCCCGTCGAGCACCCGGTCGACGATCTCCTCGACAGCAGGGATGTCCAACACGCGGTGGCGGCCCGGGCACGCGCACCCATCTGATCCTGACGGGTTCGCCGGGCGACATGGACGGTCTCGTCGTCCCGATGGGTGACGGGTCGGCATCAGGCGAAGGCAACGACGACGCGACCGCACCGACCGGCGATCCTCGGCGACTGAGGGCACCCGCTCGGCCCCGATCCGACGGCACCTTGGGCCGTCGGTGCATTCCGTTTGATAATCTGGGCCGTGCCGACTTCCCCTCACGGAGCGATCCATTCGAGGAGAACCAGCATGACGGTCGACGACCGCACCCGATTCAACCTGTATCGCAAGCTCGAAGCCGTGCTCGGAACCGAGGATGCCGACGCCCTGATGTCCCACCTGCCACCGGTCACCTGGAACCACGTCGCCACCAAGGACGACCTACAAGGCCTCGCCACCGAACTGCGCGCGGAGATGCGGGTCGGCACCGCCGAGCTCCGCGCCGAGATCGCGGACTCGACCAACCGCCTGATCAAGTGGATGATCACGTTCGCCGCTGCCTGGAGCACGCTGCTGGTGACCGTGGTCCGCCTGATGCCCTGACCCGGGCTCGCCGTCTCGCCACTACCCTCGGGCCCATGAGTGATCCGCGTCTCGACGGGACCGAGATCGCCGATTCGGTGCTCGACCTGATCGGCAACACGCCGCTCGTTCGCCTCAAGCGGGTGAGCGACGACCAGGGCATCGAGTGTGTACTGGCGATGAAGGCCGAGACCACCAACCCCGGCGGCTCGTCGAAGGACCGGCCGGCGTTGCAGATGATCCTCGCCGCCGAACGCAACGGGCTGTTGCGACCAGGCGGCACGATCGTCGAACCGACGAGCGGCAACACCGGCGTCGGCCTCGCCATCGTCGCCGCCCAGCGCGGGTACCGCTGCGTCTTCGTCATGACCGACAAGGTCGCGCCCGAGAAGATCTCGCTGCTCAAGGCCTACGGCGCCGAAGTCGTGGTCTGTCCGGTCGCCGTGGAACCGTCGGATCCGGCCAGCTACTACTCGGTCGCCGAACGTCTCACCAACGAGCTCGGCGCCTTCCGCCCCAACCAGTACGACAACGTGCACAACCCCGAAGCGCACGAGCTGTCCACCGGCCCCGAACTGTGGCGTCAGACCGCCGGGCGGATCACGCACTTCGTTGCCGGCGCCGGCACATGCGGCACCATCACCGGCGTCGCCCGGTATCTCAAAGCGATGAACCCGGCGATCCGCATCGTCGCCGCCGACCCGGAGGGATCGGTGTTCTCCGGCGGGTCGGGCCGGCCCTACCTGGTCGAAGGTGTCGGCGAGGACTTCTTCCCTGCCGCCTGGCAGCCTGAGCTGCTCGACGAGATCATCCCGATCAGCGACGAGGAGAGCTTCCTCACCGCCCGCTACGTCAGCGAGACCGAGGGCATCCTGATCGGTGGGTCCGGCGGGATGGCGGCCGCCGCCGCGATCAAGGTGGCCAAGTCGGCCGGACCGGACGCGATCGTCGTCGTCTTGAACCCCGACTCCGGACGCGGTTACCTCTCGCGGGTGTTCGACGACGCGTGGATGGCGAACTTCGGCTTCCTGCGCGAGTGCGACGAGTGCGTCGGCGCGGTACTCGACACCCGCAACCCGTCGATCGAGACACTGCTCTACGTGAACCCGCACCAGTTGGTGTCGGAGGCGATCGAGCTGATGCGCACGAACGGGGTCAGCCAGCTCCCGGTGTGCAAGAACACGCCGCCATTCGCCGCTGCCGAGGTGTCGGGGGCGGTCGACGAGCTCGACCTGATGCATGCCATCCAGCGTGATCCGTCGGTGCTGTCGACGCCGGTCGAGCACGTGATGAGCTCCAAGCTCCCCACGATCGGCGTCGGTCAGAAGGTCGAACTCGCCGTCGCGATGCTGGACACGGCACCGGCACTGCTCGTGCTGTCGGGTGGCCGGCCGCTCAGCATCCTCACCCGCACCGACGTCCTCGCCTACTTCGGCGCCCGCGCCGGGCTCGTTGCGGAGCCGACCGATGGGTGAGCTCGATCGTGATGCGAACCGTGGCGACTCCGCGTGGGGTTTTTCCACCAGAGCGATCCACTCCGGCCAGGAGCCCGACGCCGCGACCGGTGCGGTCGTGCCAGCGGTGTCGTTGTCGACGACGTTCGCCCAGGACGGCGTCGGTGTGCACAAGGGCTTCGAGTACTCCCGTTCGGGCAATCCCACCCGGTCGGCGCTCGAAGCACAGGTGGCGTCGCTCGAAGTCGCCCGCCACGGGCTCGCCTTCGCCAGTGGTCTCGCCGCCGAGGACAACGTGTTGCGGCTGCTCCGGCAGGGCCAGCGCACGCTGCTCGGCAACGATGCCTACGGGGGCACGTTCCGGCTGATCTCGAAGGTGTGGGGCCCGCTGGGGTTCCCGTGGTCGGCAGTCGATCTCACCGACGTCGACCGGCTCGACGCCGACTGGCCCGCCGACGTCGGCATGGTCTGGCTCGAGACCCCGACGAACCCGCTCCTCACGTGCTTCGACATCGAGGCCATCGCTGCGGTCGCCCACGCGCACGGCGCGATCGTCGTCGTCGACAACACGTTCGCCACCCCGTACCTCCAGCAGCCCCTCACGCTGGGCGCCGACATCGTCGTCCACTCGGCGACCAAGTACCTCGGCGGCCACAGCGACGTGGTCGGGGGTTTCGTCGCGGTCGACGACGACGAGCTGGCCGAGCGGCTCCGCTTCACCCAGAACGCGGCCGGCGCCATCCCGTCGCCGTTCGACTGCTATCTGGTGCTCCGCGGTGTGAAGACGCTGGCGCTGCGGATGGACCGCCACTGTCACAACGCGCGGGCCATCGTCGATCTGCTCGTCGGTCATCCGGCGGTGGAGCGCGTCCTGTATCCACAGCTCCCCGACCATCCCGGTCATGCAGCCGCGGCAAAGCAGATGCGCGACTTCGGCGGCATGGTCTCGTTCACGCTCGCGGGCGGGAAGGATGCCGCGATGAAGGTGGCGGCGTCGACGGCGATCTTCACGCTCGCCGAGTCGCTCGGCGCGGTCGAGAGCCTCATCGAGCACCCGGGCGCCATGACGCATGCGTCGGCCGCCGGCTCACCGCTCGAAGTGCCCGACAACCTCGTCCGCCTGTCGGTGGGCATCGAAGACTCGGCCGATCTCGTCGCCGACCTCGACCACGCGCTCGGGACGCTGTGATGAGTGTGTACCCGGGCCGTCGCCCGCCGATCGTCATCGCCGCCAATCGCCTGCCCGTGATGCGCACCGACGACGGGTGGTCGCCCAGCCCCGGCGGGCTCGTGCGCGCCCTGCTGCCGATGTTGCGTGACACCGGCGGGATGTGGCTGGGCTGGACCGGCGACCCCGACGATGCTCCGGACCCGTTCCAGGTCGACGGTGTCGACCTCTACCCGGTGCGCATCAGCGAGGACGAGGTCGAGCGGTACTACGAGGGATTCTCCAACGACGGGTTGTGGCCGCTGTACCACGACGCGCTGCGCGAGTCGACCTACGACGGCGCCCAGTGGGATGCCTACGTGGCGGTCAACGAGCGCTTCGCCGTGCAACTGGCCAATGTCGTGCCGCCCGACGCAACCGTGTGGGTGCACGACTACCAGCTGCAACTCGTGCCGGCGATGCTGCGTCGCCAACGTCCCGACCTGACCATCGGTTTCTTCTTGCACATCCCGTTCCCGCCGTTCGAGCTGTTCTCGCGGCTGCCGTGGCGATCCGAGATCATCCAGGGACTGCTCGGCTGTGATCTGATCGGCTTCCAGACCTCGAGCGGCGTGGCGAACTTCGCTGCATCCGCCAGCCAACTCCTCGACGTGACCGAAGAGGAGGCCGACGACACGCTCGTGTTCAACGGCCGAGCCACGCGACTTGGGGTGTTCCCCATCTCGATCGACGTCGACGAGGTGGAGGAGATCGCCGCAGGCCGTGCCACCCGCCAGCGGATGAGCCAGATCCGCGCCCGCCTGGGCGACCCCGAGGTGATCCTGCTCGGCGTCGACCGGCTCGACTACACCAAGGGCATCGGCCTGCGCCTCCGGGCGTTCGGTGCGCTGCTCGAATCCGGCGCGCTCGATCCTGAACAACACATCCTCGTGCAGGTCGCGACCCCGACCCGCGAGGGCGTCGAGCACTACCAGGACGAGCGCTACGAGATCGAGCGGCTCGTCGGTGAGATCAACGGTCGCTTCAGCCGGATCGGCCTGCCCGTGATCCACTACCTGTACCAGACGCTCTCGTACGAGGAGTTGATCGCGCTGTACCGCGCCGGTGACGTCATGCTCGTGACTCCGTTCCGCGACGGGATGAACCTCGTGGCCAAGGAGTACGCGGCGGCCCACATCGACGGCGACGGCGTGCTGGTGCTGTCGGAGTTCGCCGGCGCGGCCGAGGAGCTGACCGACGCGGTGCTCGTCAACCCGCACGACGATCGTGCCCTCCAGCGGGCGATCCGCGACGCGGTCGAGATGCACCGCCACGAGCGCAGGGAACGGATGGCCGGGTTGCGCGCGCAGATCCGCAAGCGTGACGTGCGGGGCTGGGCCGGCGACTTCCTCGACGAGCTCCGCCGGTCGTCGAGCGCGCAGGCCCCCATCGTCGACTCGAGCGGAGGGATGAACCGGTACGACGACCCGACGGCGCTCGCCGAGGCCGTCGCCACGGCGGCCCGACCGGTGTTGATCGGGCTCGATGTCGACGGCGTGCTCGCCCCGATCGTGAGCCACGCCGACTACGCCGCGCTCACCACGGGCGTCCTCGGCTCGATGGCGAAGATCGCGGCGGTCGACGGCGTCAACGTCACCGTCATCTCGGGTCGTTCGATGGCCGATCTCGCTCGTTTCGACTTTCCCGACAGCGTCGACGTCGTGGGAAGCCATGGCATCGAGACGAACGAGCGCGAGCTCCGACCGCTCGACGAGCACGAACGTCAGCGGCTCGAGACCCTCCGTGCGTTGAGCCTCGTGGCCGCCGAGGCGGCCGGTGACGGCGCCTGGGTCGAGCACAAGCCGGCAAGCGTGACGCTCCACGTCCGCGAGGCGCCGCCCGAGCGGGCGGCCGCGGCGATCGACCAGCTCCGGGCCGCGGCGAGCGAGGTCGACGGCGCGATGGTCAAAGACGGCAGCGCCGTTCTCGAACTGTTCACGCGTGGCGCGAGCAAGGGCGACGCGATCATGCGGCTGGCGGCCGACATGTCGAGTGCCACCACCGTGTTCGTCGGCGACGACGTCACCGACGAGGACGCGTTCGCCGCGCTTTCCTCGACCGACATGTCGATCAAGGTCGGCCCGGCCGAAACCGTCGCGTCGCACCGGCTACGTGACACCGCGGCAGTCGCCGAATGGCTCCGCCGCCTCGCCGATCGGCTCGGCCCGCCAACCTGAGGCGCCGACCAGCGTCTCGACGGTGGTCACATGATGGCTGG
>CAZYWK010000031.1:0-19517 GCA_964651825.1 uncultured Ilumatobacteraceae bacterium
TCGTGAGGGTGGGCGCACGGTGGGTGCTGGCCGTGTCACCAAGATCCTGAAGTGACCTGACGGAACGACTGAAGAGACAGAGACCGACATGGCACAGAGCATCCGCATCCGACTGAAGGCGTTCGATCACGAGATCATCGACCAGTCGACGAAGAAGATCGTCGAGACGGTCACCCGTACCGACGCCACCGTCCGCGGGCCGATCCCGCTGCCGACCGACAAGCACCGCTACACGGTCATCCGTGGCCCGCACATCGACAAGGACTCGCGCGAGCACTTCGAGATGCGGGTGCACAAGCGCCTGATCGACATCGTCAACCCCAACGGCAAGACGATCGACAGTCTCCAGCGCATCGAGCTGCCGGCCGGTGTCGACATCGAGATCAAGATCCAGAACGCGTAGTCCCGATCGGACCACGACCGAACGCGGCGGGTTCAGGCCCGCCGCGTTCGCCGTTTTCCGGTTGTGAACCGGGTGTGAGGTGTGGCAGCCCGATCGGGCGCACCGGTTCGGAGTCGATAGACAGACGGGCATGTCTGCCGCACATGATCCTTCGCCGTGGTCGGCCCCGGCGCCGCTGTCGCCGCCGATGGTCGACCGGGGTGGCCAGCCGGCGGCCGCACCGGTGTGGTGGGGCGAACCGGTCGGGTCTGGTGATCCGGGGATCGGTGGTTCGGCCCCGGACGGTGTCGATCCTGGTCGCAAGTCGTCGCGCCCGCGCACCTGGGTGCTCGTCGGCGTCGTCGCCTGTGTGGCGCTCGTGGCCAGTGCGGTCGGCGCGGTGCTCGGCGATCGCATCGCGGACTGGATGGACGAGCCGCCGACACGGGCATCCGACGCCGCACTCGACGTCGCCCCGCCGCGCGACGCGACCGAGCGCCGCATCGACGTCGGTGCCGTCGTCGACCACGTGGCGCCGTCGGTCGTCACGATCAGCACCGACGTCGACGGCGGCCACGCGCTCGGCACCGGCGTCATCATCTCGGAAGACGGCGAGATCCTCACCAACGCCCACGTCGTGAGCGGTGCCACGTCGATCCGTGTCCGCCTCGCCGGCGAGACGGAGCCCCGCGAGGTCAACCTGCTCGCCGAAGACGCCGGCAACGATCTCGCCCTCCTCAGGATGTCGGGCGACGGGTTCCAGCCGGTCACGTTCGCCGACCCCGACAGCGTCCACCTCGGCGACGACGTTGTAGCGATCGGGTTCGCGCTCGGCCTCGACGGTGATCCGTCGGTCACGCTCGGGATCGTCTCCGCGCTCGATCGCACGATCGGCACCGACGGTGCCTTCCTCGATGGGCTCATCCAGACCGACGCCGCGATCTCCTCCGGCAACTCCGGCGGCGCGCTCGTCAATGCGGCGGGTGAGGTGGTCGGCATCAACACCGCCGTCGCCCGCAGCAGCACGACCACCGCGGCGACGAACGTCGGCTTCGCCATCTCGGTCAAGGAAGCGCTGCCGGTGATCGAGGCGCTCCGCGAGCAGGCCAACGGCACCGCCCGCGCCGAGGCCTTCCTCGGCGTCGGACTCGCCGACCGGACCGATGGTGGCCAAGGCGCGGTCGTGACGAACGTCACCCCCGGCACGCCCGCCGCCGAGGCCGGTATCGAGGAGGGTGATCTCGTGGTCGCCGTCGACGGCGACACGATCGACGGTTCGACCGGCCTGATCGCCGCGATCCGCGACCTCGAGCCGGGCGACGCCGCGCAGATCATCGTGGTCCGCGATGGTGTCCAGCAGACCTTCGACGTCACCCTCACCACCCGCCCCGAGGACTGACCCGATCGATCTGTCGAAGACTGTCGTTTGCGTCGGGATTCGGCACGGACAGGCGTGGTCAGATCCCGACGCAAACGTGGAATGAGGGCGGTTTCGGGCCGACCCGAGCGATTGGCCGGCGGGGTCCTACGGTGACGTCGATGATGACGGACGACGTGCTGCTGGGTGGGAAGCGACCGATCGGGCTCGGGTACTGGCCGCTGCCGGAGGACGACCCGGGTGCGGCGGTGCAGCGCGAGCCCGTCCGGCTGGTGTCGCCCGACGGTGGGCTGGTCCGTGGGGTGCTGTGGACACCGCCGGCGGGCACGCCGTGGAAGACGGCGGTGATCCTGTCGCACCCGCGCGGCGACTTCAGCGTCCACTACGCGTGCCCGCTGCTCGCCGCGGCCGGCTACGCCGTGCTCGGCTTCGGCACGCGGTACATGAACAACGACACCGACTGCCTGCACGAATCGTGCATCGTCGACGTCAACACCGCCTACGACGAGATGGTCCGGCGCGGTGCCGAGGCGGTCGTGCTGCTCGGGAACTCCGGCGGCGGCTCGTTGATGGCGATGGCGAGCGCCGAGCTCGGCATCGGCGACGGATGGGTCGGCATGGCGGCACACCCGGGTGAGGGCGTGTTCATGCTGCAGGTGATCGATCCCTCGGTCGCCGACGAGAACGACCCGTTCTCCACCGTGCCCGAGCTCGACATGTACCACCCGGACAATGGCTGGCGGCCCTGGCCCGAGCCGTGCTCGTACGACCCTGACTGGGTCGAGTCGTACCGGGCCGCGCAGGTGGCGCGCGTGGCGCGCATCGACGCGATCGCCAAGGCGTCGATCGCGGACTCGCAGGCTGCACTGCCCGTGCTCGCGGCGACCGACCGCGGCGCCGACCCGGTCGGCTGGCGCGAGCAGCGCCGCCGGGCAGTGTTCACCAAGTACCTCACGATCTACCGCACGCTGGCCGACCCGGCATACCTCGACCTGTCGATCGACCCGGACGAACGCCCGATGGGCTCGCTCTTCGCCTTCCCCGACCCGTTCGACGCCAACTACGGGCGCGGCGGGTTGGCCCGGACGATGACCGCCCGCGGCTGGTTGAGCACATGGTCGGGGCTGTCGAGCCACGCCAAGCTCGCCGACACGATGCCCCAGGTGACCGTGCCGACCCTGCTGGTGCATCCGACCGCCGACACCGAGATCCGGGTGTGGCAGGCCAAGGAGATCGTCGACGCCGCTGGCGCCGAGGACGTCACCTACGTCGAGATGAAGGGTGCGCCCCATTACCTCGAAGGGCACCGCCCCGAGGCGATGGCGATCGTCGCCGACTGGCTGCGCCAGCGCTACCCCTGACCGAGCGCGATGAGCGAACACGCGTCATGTCGTGCCGTCGCTCATCGCCCTGGTTCAAGGTGGTCAGTACGCTCCAGGTGCTGCTGGAGGCGCTGGACACGGCGATCCCAGCTCGCCTCAGTGCGCTGGATCCAGTCGGCGGCGGGGCGGAGCGACCCGGTGACGACTCGGTACCGCAGCTCGCGGCCGCGTCTCGTCGCCGCGACGAGCCCGGCGTCGGTGAGCACGACGAGATGCTTGGCGACGGCCTGACGCGTGATCGGCAGCTCGGTGGCGATGTCGGTGGCCGTGGCGTCGCCGTCACGGGCGGCGACGGCGGCGAGCACCCGGCGGCGCATGGGATCGGCGAGCGCGGCGAGCACCGCGTCCGCGGACGCGTCGACCGTCGCGTCGGTGGGACGTCCGGCGGTCGGCAGTGTCATGCCGTGAGGCGACGGATCACGCGAACGTCGCCGTGCTGACTCGGCACCAGAGCCGGCTGGTGGCCGCCGACCACCGGCGGGCGCACCGCTCGATCGGGTCGGACGTGGTCGCGGCGGCGGTGGTCGACGGCACGACGCTCTCGATGATGTGCAGACGTGTTCGCCCGTGGTGTTCGTCGAGGCGGAGTTCGACCGTGGACAGCTCGTCGCGGTCGCTCCACCAGTGCCACGAGATCGTCTCGTGCTCGCGCACGTCGGTGACGAGGACCTCGCGGCTGGTGCCGTCGTCATCGATCACTCGGCCGCGGCCACCCGGCCGGACGTCGAGATCGACAGCCGAGCCGAGCCAGTGGCCGAGCTCACCGGGATCGCTCAGCGCCGCCCACACCGATTCGATCGACGCCTCGAAGTCGACGATCTGTTCGAACCGGGTCGAGTCGTTCGTTGCGTCGGTCATGAACGCAACCTAGCAGTTGCGCGTCCATTCGGCAGCCCGTACAGTCAACGCGCAACCTGTCAGTTGCGCAAAACGAACCGGAGGACACCCATGCTGATCCCGACCGTCATCGAGAGCTCACCCCGAGGTGAGCGGGCGTACGACATCTACTCCCGCCTGCTGCGCGAACGCATCGTGTTCCTCGGCACGGCGATCGACGACCAGGTGGCGAACCTCGTCGTGGCCCAACTCCTGTTCCTCGAAGCGGAGGATCCGGACAAGCCGGTCAACCTCTACATCAACTCGCCCGGCGGCGACATGATCGGGATGTTCGCCATCCACGACACGATGGCGTTCATGCGCCCGCCCGTCGCCACGACCTGTGTCGGACAGGCCGCCTCGGCCGCCGGGGTCCTCCTCGCCGCCGGGACGCCGGGCATGCGCACCGCACTTCCCAACGCCAGGGTGCTGCTCCACCAACCGCACGGAGGGATGCAGGGCCAGTCGGTCGACATGGAGATCCAGGTGCGCGAGACGGTCGAGATGCGCGAGCGGATGGTCGACATCCTCGTGACGGCGACCGGGCAACCGGCCGAGCGGATCCGCACCGACCTCGACCGCGACTTCATCCTGCGCGGCGACGCGGCCATCGCCTATGGGGTGGTCGACGAGATCGTCACCGCCCGTGAGGTGCTGCCGATCGCGGCGCTCAGCCCGAACGGCGACCGCGAACTCGTCCAGTCGGGCTGACATGGGGGTTGGAAGGGCGCAGGGGCTGCCATAGCATTGCATGGTCGTGTTCGGGAGGCATCCCGAGCGCCAGAACATCTTGCAACCGATGTCCGTGAAGGCCGCCCGCATCGTTGGGTCCGGAACCGTACGGCGACAACATGACATCGTGCTCCGCACGTCCATGTTCGTCGAACGCTCGTCGTTCGCCGAAGGACGGCGGAGCATTTGCGTGGATAGCCGTCCACCACCTGGTGTGCGGCTCGATCAACTCAAACGACTCAAGGAAACGCCGCCATGGCACAACAATCGATCGTCGGCGAAAAGGTCGGCATGACTCAGACGTGGGTGGACGACAAGGTCGTACCGGTCACCGTCCTGCGGGTCGAGCCGATGCGCATCGTGCAGATCATGACCACCGAACGCAACGGCTACACCGCCCTCCAGGTCACGTACGGCCACAAGGACGTGAAGAAGCTGAACCGTCCTGACGCCGGGCACTTCACCAAGACCGGCGTGGCCCCTGGCAAGCGCCTCGTCGAGCTCCGCCTCGACTCGGTCGACGGCTTCGAGGTCGGCCAGGAGATCACCGTCGAGCAGATCGCCGCCGGCTCGTACGTCGACGTCACGGGCACCAGCCGCGGCAAGGGCTTCGCCGGTGTCATGAAGCGCCACAACTTCAAGGGCCAGGGCGCCTCGCACGGTAACCACAAGAGCCATCGCGTCCCCGGCGCCATCGGCTCGTGCTCGTTCCCGGGCCGCGTGTTCAAGGGCCAGCGCATGCCCGGCCACATGGGCCACGAGCAGGTCACCACGCAGAACCTCGAAGTCGTCCAGTCCGACCCCGAGCGCAACCTGTTGCTGATCAAGGGCTCGGTCCCCGGCCCGGCCGGCGGTGTCGTCATCGTCCGCAACGCCGTGAAGATGGCCGGGCCGCTGCACGGAAAGGGAAGCTGACCATGGCAACGCTCACGCTCAAGAACGCCGCCGGCAATGACGCCGGCACCGTCGAGCTCGACGACGAGATCTTCGCCGTCCAGCCCAACGTCCCGGTGATGCACCAGGTCGTCACGGCCCAGCTCGCCGCCCGCCGCTCGGGGACGCAGAGCACCAAGACTCGCGCCGAGGTCCGCGGTGGTGGACGCAAGCCGTTCTCCCAGAAGGGCACCGGCAATGCCCGTCAGGGCTCGATCCGCGGACCGCACTTCAGTGGTGGTGGCGTCGCCCTCGGCCCCAAGCCCCGCAAGTACGACCAGAAGACCCCGAAGAAGATGGTCCGCCTGGCACTCAAGTCGGCCCTGTCCGACCGCGCCAACGAGGGCAAGATCGTCGTGGTCGAGAGCTGGGGCATCGATACCCCGAAGACCAAGACCGCCAAGGACGCACTCGACGCGCTCGGCATCACCGGCACGGCCCTCGTGGTCATCGGCCGTGACGACGCCGCTGCTGCACTGAGCTTCCGCAACCTGCCGAACGTGCAGATCATCGGCCCGGGCGAGCTCAACGCCTACGACGTTCTCTGCAACGAGTGGGTCGTGTTCACCCAGGACGTGCTGCCCGCCGGCACGCCCGTGTCGACCGAGAAAGCTTCCGCCTGATGAAGGATCCCCGCGACATCATCCTCGCTCCGGTCGTGTCGGAGAAGAGCTACGCCCTCATCGAGCAGGGCGTCTACACGTTCAAGGTCCGCCCGTCGGCCTCCAAGCCCGAGATCCGTGACGCCGTCGAGTCGATCTGGGGCGTCGAGGTGCTGAAGGTCAACACCCTGAACCGCAACGGCAAGCGCAAGCGCACCCGTGGCACCAACCGCATCGGTCAGAAGCCCGACACCAAGCGGGCCATCGTCACCCTGGCATCGGGCGAGATCCCGCTGTTCGAGAACTGAGCGCATCATGGCCATTCGTTCACGCAAGCCCACCAGCCCCGGCCGTCGCTTCCAGACGAGCTCCGACTTCAGCGAGATCACCAAGACCACGCCGGAGAAGAGCCTGCTCGTCAAGAAGTCGAAGACTGGCGGCCGCAACAGCTACGGCCGCAAGACGTCGCGTCACCGCGGCGGCGGCCACAAGCAGCAGTACCGCATCATCGACTTCAAGCGCGTCAAGGACGGCGTGCCGGCCAAGGTCGCTTCCATCGAGTACGACCCCAACCGCACCTGCCGCATCGCGCTGCTCCACTACGCCGACGGCGAGAAGGCCTACATCCTCGCTCCCCGCGGGCTGAGCGTCGGCGACCGCGTCGAAAGCGGTCAGGGCGCCGACATCAAGCCGGGCAACGCCCTGCCGATGCGCTACATCCCGGTCGGCACCACGCTCCACAACGTCGAGCTGCGCCCCGGCCAGGGCGGCAAGATCGGCCGTTCGGCCGGCATCGCCGTTCAGCTCGTCGCCAAGGACGGCGACTACGCCACGCTCCGCATGCCCTCCACCGAGATGCGCCGCGTGCTCATCGACTGCCGGGCCACGGTCGGCGAGGTCGGCAACAGCCAGCACGAGCTGATCAAGATCGGCAAGGCCGGCCGCAACCGCTGGAAGGGCAAGAAGCCCCAGACCCGTGGTGTCGCCATGAACCCCGTCGACCACCCGCTCGGTGGTGGCGAGGGCAAGACCTCCGGTGGTCGTCCCGCCGTGTCGCCGTGGGGCAAGCCGGAAGGCCGCACCCGCAACAAGAAGAAGGCCAGCCAGCAGCTCATCATCCGCCGCCGTCGCACGAGCAAGGGCCGCCGCTGATCGCGGCCGGAAGTAAAGGTACGAACACATGACTCGCAGCCTCAAAAAGGGCCCGTTCGTCGACGATCATCTGCTCAAGAAGATCGACACCCAGAACGCCGCCGGCGAGCGCAAGGTCGTCAAGACCTGGTCGCGCCGCTCCACCATCATCCCCGACATGGTCGGCCACACCATCGCCGTCCACGACGGACGCAAGCACGTCCCGGTCTATGTGACCGAGTCGATGGTCGGCCACAAGCTCGGGGAGTTCAGCCCGACCCGCACGTTCAAGTTCCACGCGGGTCAGGAACGCAACTCGAAGGGTCGCCGCTGATGACCGGACCAAAGCTCAACGAGAAGTCGTTCGTCGTCGGCGAGCGTTCGGGCACGAAGGCCACCGCCAAGTACGTGCGGGCCTCGGCCTCGAAGGCCCGCGTCGTGCTCGACCTCATCCGCGGCCTCGACGTGGTGTCGGCCGATCAGGTGCTCCAGTTCACCGATCGCCACATCGCCCGTGACGTCCGCAAGGTGCTCGCCAGCGCCGTCGCCAACGCCGTCAACAACGACGGCCAGGACGCCGAAGAGCTCTACGTCGTGGCCTGTTTCGCCGACGAGGGCCCGACGCTGCGACGCTTCCGGCCCCGTGCCCGCGGCCGAGCGACCCGGATCAACAAGCGGTCGTGCCACATCACCGTGATCGTCGCCCGCATGAGCGACGACCGCATCGCCGTGATCCAGGCCCGCCAGGAGCGTGCCGGTGGAACGGCCGGCCGTGGCCGACCGCAGTCGAGCGCCGCCAGCCGCCGTGCCCGCGTCGAGCGCAGCCGCAAGCAGGCCGCCCCGGCGAGCGAAGCTGCGGCCGCCGACGAGACCGCGATCGACGAGAGCTTGACCGACGAAGTGGAAACGACTGAGGCCGAGGTCGTGGAGACCGAAGCGGCCGAGGCGACCGAGGAAGTTGAAGACGTGAAGTCAGCCAGCGAGGGAAGCGCCAGCGACGAGCTGGACGAGGCCGACCCCGACGACGAAGACGCAAGCACAGCCAGCGAGGGAAGCGCCAGCGACGAGCTGGACGAGGCCGACCCCGATAGCGGTGCTGAGACCAGCACAGAGGCCGAGGAAAAGTAATGGGTCAGAAGATCAATCCGTACGGCTTCCGACTGGGAGTCACCACCGACTGGAAGTCGCGTTGGTTCTCCGAGCGTGAGTACAAGCAGTACCTCACCGAGGACTGGACGATCCGTCGCGAGATCATGACGAAGCTCGAGTCGGCGGCGATCAGCCGCATCGAGGTCGAACGCACCCGTGACAAGCTCCGCGTCGACATCCACACGGCCCGCCCGGGCATCGTGATCGGTCGTCGTGGCATGCAGGCCGACGAGCTGCGCCAGATGATCACCAAGATCACCGGCAACCCGAAGGTCCAGCTCAACATCGTCGAGATCAAGAACCCCGAGCTCGACGCCGCCCTCATCGCGCAAGGTGTGGCCGACCAGCTCGTGAACCGCATCGCCTTCCGCCGGGCCATGA
Organism: uncultured Ilumatobacteraceae bacterium; assembly: GCA_964651825.1. Classification (GTDB taxonomy): domain Bacteria; phylum Actinomycetota; class Acidimicrobiia; order Acidimicrobiales; family Ilumatobacteraceae; genus Sva-07. The sequence continues at coordinate 8,947 of CAZYWK010000031.1, forward strand.
AGCGCGCCGTGCAGAACGCCCAGCGCGCCGGCGCCCTCGGCATCCGCGTGCAGTGCTCGGGTCGCCTCGGCGGCGCCGAGATGAGCCGCACCGAGTGGTATCGGGAAGGCCGGGTGCCATTGCACACGCTGCGCGCCGACATCGACTACGGCATGCGCGAAGCGAAGACCACGAGCGGCCGCGTCGGCGTGAAGGTCTGGATCTACAAGGGCGACATCCTGCCCTACAAGAAGCTCAACGAGGACAAGATCGCTCGCGAGGCCGCCATGGCCGTCGGCGAGACGTCCGGTCAGGGAGCCGGCCCGCGCAAGGTCGTGTCGTCCGGTGGGCCGCGCGCCATCGAGCCCGAGACGCAGCCGCTCATCAAGGAAGCCGATCCCGAGCTGGAGAAGCTGCTCGACGAAGAAGAGGCAATCGCCCGGCGCACCGCGCAGGGCGAGGGCCACGAGACGCCGCACTTCCGCGGCGAGGACTGAAAGGGGACCGAACCATGCTCATGCCACGCAAGGTCGCCCATCGCAAGCACCACCGCGGCCGCACCAAGGGAACGACCAAGGGCGGCTCCGGCCTCAGCTACGGCGAGTACGGCATCCAGGCCCTCGAGCCGGGTTGGCTGACCGCCCGCCAGATCGAGGCTGCCCGTATCGCCATGACCCGCTCCATCAAGCGCGGTGGCAAGGTGTGGATCAACGTGTTCCCGGACAAGCCGGTCACGAAGAAGCCGGCCGAGACCCGCATGGGCTCCGGCAAGGGCAACCCCGAGTTCTGGGTGGCCGTCGTCAAGCCGGGCCGCACCCTGTTCGAGCTCTCGTTCCCCGACGAGGCGCAGGCCAGGGTCGCCCTCGACAAGGCGATCCAGAAGCTGCCGATCAAGGCCCGCATCATCACCCGTGAGGAGGCGATCTGACATGGCCGGGAAGAAGAACGACCTCGCCGAGCTGAGCCTCGGTGAACTGATCGACGAGCTCCGGGCGACGAAGCAGGAGGCGCTCAACCTGCGCTTCCGCAACGCCACCGGCCAACTCGAGAACACCGCGGAGATCGGCAAGGTTCGCAAGCAGATCGCCCGCATCAACACCCTCATCCGTCAACGAGAGATCGTTGCGGCCGAGGCCGGACAGTGACGGTGAACGAGATGACAGATGAAGTGACCACCGGCGAGACGATCGCCAGCGTCGAGCCGGCCGCCGAGCCCGCCGCCAACACGGAGCCCGCCACCAGAGCCGCTCGCAAGACCCGCGAGGGCGTGGTCGTGTCGAACAAGATGGACAAGACCGCCGTCGTGGCCGTCATCGATCGCGTTCGCCACGCCAAGTACAACAAGTTCGTTCTGCGGACCAAGAAGCTGTACGCCCACGACGAGGCCAACGACGTCAACATCGGCGACCGCGTCCGCGTCATGGAGACCCGCCCGCTCAGCAAGAACAAGCGCTGGCGCGTCACCGAAGTGCTGGAGCGTGCCAAATGATCCAGCAGGAATCGCGCCTGCGCGTCGCCGACAACAGTGGCGCCAAGGAAGTGCTGTGCATCAAGGTGCTCGGCGGCACCCGCCGTCGCTATGCCTCGATCGGCGACGTGTTCGTCGCCACGGTCAAGGACGCGATGCCCGGCGCCGGTGTGAAGAAGGGTGACGTCGTCAAGTGCGTCGTCGTCCGTACCAAGAAGGAAAAGCGCCGTCCGGATGGCAGCTACATCCGCTTCGACGAGAACGCGGCGGTGCTGATCAAGGACGATCTGACGCCTCGCGGCACCCGCATCTTCGGCCCGGTGGGCCGTGAGCTGCGCGACCGCAAGTTCATGCGCATCGTCTCACTCGCCCCGGAGGTGTTGTGATGAAACTGAAGAAGGGTGACACCGTCGAGGTGATCACCGGCAAGGACAAGGGCAAGCGGGGCGAGATCGCCTTCGTCTTCCCGAAGACCGACAAGGTGATCGTGAACGGTGTCAACACCGCCGCGAAGCACCAGAAGGCGCGCCGTGCCAACGAGCAGGGCGGCATCATCGACAAGGATCTGCCGATCCACGCCAGCAACGTGATGCTGGTGCACAAGGGCAAGACGGTCCGCGTCGGCTACAAGATCAACGACGACGGCACCAAGGTGCGCGTCGCCCGGCCGAGCGGCGAGGTCATCAAATGACCGTCACAGAAGCACCTGGCACCGAAGAGCGCACCACGGTTCCCCGTCTCAAGGCGCGCTACCAGGACGAGATCAAGGGCCAGCTGCAGGAGCAGCTCGGGATCCAGAACGTCATGCAGGTACCGACGCTCGAGAAGATCGTGATCAACATGGGTGTCGGCCGGGCCGCCGCCCAGCCGTCGCTGATCGAAGCTGCCGTCGCCGACCTCACCGTGATCGCCGGTCAGAAGCCGGTCGTCACGAAGGCCAAGAACTCGATCGCCAACTTCAAGCTCCGCGAGGGCCAGGCGATCGGCGTCAAGGTCACGCTGCGCGGCGACCGCATGTGGGAGTTCCTCGACCGGCTCGTGTCGGTCGCCATCCCCCGCATCCGCGACTTCCGCGGGCTGCCGGCCCACTCGTGGGACGGCCGTGGCAACTACACGTTCGGCCTCAACGAGCAGACGATGTTCGCCGAGATCGATCCCGACAAGGCCGACCAGGCCCGCGGCATGGACATCACGATCGTCACCACGGCCACGGACAACGAGTCCGGCAAGGCCCTGCTCGACGCGTACGGCTTCCCCTTTAAGAAGGGCGCCGACGCCGACAACGAGCCAAGGAAGAAGAAGCGTCGGGGGCCGCAATACGGCGGCAAGCGGAAGAAGTGAGCTGAGGCATGGCAAAGAAAGCACTCATCAACAAGGCCAACGCGAAGCCGAAGTTCAAGGTTCGTGGCTACACCCGCTGCCGCCGTTGTGGCCGCGCCCGTTCCGTGTACCGCAAGTTCGGTCTCTGCCGTGTGTGCCTGCGCGAGCTCGCACACGCCGGCGAGATCCCCGGTCTGACGAAGTCGTCCTGGTGACGACGGGCCGCTGAGGAGACAACATCATGATGACCGATCCCATCGCCGACATGCTCACCCGTGTCCGCAACGCCAACACCGCCAAGCACGACGAGGTGCGCATGCCCTCGTCGAAGCAGAAGGTCGCGCTCGCCGAGGTCCTCCAGAAGGAGGGCTACATCGGCAGCTTCGAGACCAGCCCGTCGCCCCGCGGCGTCGGTGAAGTGCTGACGATCCAACTCAAGTACAGCTCCGATCGTGACCGCACGATCTCGGGCCTGCGCCGCATCTCGACTCCCGGCCTGCGGGTCTACCGCAATGCCAACACCGTGCCCCGCGTGCTCGGTGGCCTCGGAGTCGCCGTCCTGTCCACCTCACACGGCCTCATGACCGACCGCGAGGCGCGCAAGCGCAACGTCGGCGGCGAGGTCCTCTGTTACGTCTGGTGAGCCGGGCGCAGGTCAAGGAGAACTCGTAATGTCTCGAATCGGCAAAGCACCGATCACCATCCCGGCGGGGGTCGACGTCAAGGTCGACGGCCGCACGATCTCGGTCAAGGGGCCCAAGGGCACCCTCGAGCGTGAGATCCCGGGAACCATCACCGTGAGTCAGGAGGGCGACGTCCTCACCGTCGAGCGCCCGAACGACGAGAACAAGGTGAAGGCCATGCACGGCCTGACCCGCAGCCTCGTCAACAACATGGTCATCGGCGTCACCGAGGGCTTCAAGAAGAACCTCGAGATCGTCGGCGTCGGCTACCGCGCCGAGGCGCAGGGGCCCAACGCCCTCCGTCTGAACCTCGGCTTCAGCCATCCGGTCGACGTGAAGGCGCCCGAGGGCATCACCTTCGAAGTGCCGGTGCAGACCCAGGTGATCGTCAGCGGCATCGACAAAGAAGTCGTCGGCCAGGTCGCGGCCGACATCCGCAGCATCCGCAAGCCCGAGCCGTACAAGGGCAAGGGCGTCCGCTACGCGGGCGAGCGAGTGCTGCGCAAGGCCGGTAAAGCCGGCAAGAAGTAATCGCAGGAGTATCGGAGTCTCTGATGAGCAAGATCGCCCAAGCACGACGCACCGGTCGCATCCGTCGTCACCGCCGTGTCCGCAAGAAGATCCACGGCACCGCCCTGCGTCCGCGCCTCGCCGTGTTCCGCAGCAACAAGCACCTGTCGGTGCAGTTGATCGACGACGACGGTGGCGTCACGCTGGCCGCCGCGTCGACCAACGAGGCCGACCTGCGCTCCGCCGGATCGGGCGCGAGTGTCGAAGCCGCCACGCGGGTCGGCACGTTGATCGGCGAGCGGGCCAAGGCCGCCGGTATCGACAAGGTCGTGTTCGACCGCGGCGGATTCGCCTACCACGGTCGCATCGCAGCAGTTGCGACGGCCGCCCGTGAAGCCGGACTGGAGTTCTGATGGCATTCGAAAACACCAACCCCAACGCGCCCCGCACCGACGGTCCCGGCGGCAACCGCGACTCCCGCGACAACCGCGGTGGTCGTGACGGCCGCGACGGTGGCCGTGACCGCCGCGACGACAACGAAGGTGGCCTGCGCGAGTCCCGCGTCATCACGATCAACCGTGTTGCCAAGGTCGTCAAGGGTGGCCGTCGCTTCTCGTTCACGGCGCTCGTCGTCGTCGGCGACGGCAACGGCCGCGTCGGGCTCGGCTACGGCAAGGCCAAGGAGGTGCCGCTGGCGATCCAGAAGGGCACCGAGGAAGCCAAGCGCAACCTGTTCGACGTGCCGATGGCCGGCAGCACCATCATCCACCCCGTCCTCGGCACCACCGGCGGCGGCAAGGTGATGATGAAGCCCGCCGCCCCCGGTACCGGCGTGATCGCCGGTGGCGCCGCCCGCGTCATCCTCGAAGAGGCCGGCGTCCACGACGTGCTCTGCAAGTCGCTCGGCTCCGCCAACCACATCAACGTCGCCCGCGCCACCATCGCCGGCCTCAAGTCGTTGCAGCGCCCCGACGACGTCGCCAAGCGCCGCGGTCTCGACCCGGCCGAGTTCGTGCCCAAGGGTCTGCTCAACGCCTACAACGAGCGGGCCAAGGCCGCTGCCACCACGGGAGCATCTCATGGCTGAAGCAACTGTCACACCTACGCTCACCGTCACGCAGGTCAAGTCCTCGATCGGCACCAAGCCGAAGCATCGCGGTACCCTGCGCGCCCTCGGTCTGGGCCGGATCGGCCAGACCAACACCCTGCCTGACCGGCCGGAGATCCGCGGCATGATCGCCCGGGTCCCGCACCTGATCAGCGTGAGCGATTCCACCGAGAAAGCGAACTGACCATGCAGGTCCATGACTTGGCGCCCGCCCCGGGCTCCACCAAGAACGCCAAGCGCGTCGGTCGCGGTACCGGCGGCAAGGGCGGTAAGACGGCCGGCCGCGGCACCAAGGGCCAGCGCGCCCGCAACACGGTCGCCCGCGGCTTCGAGGGCGGCCAGATGCCGCTCAAGCAGCGCGTGCCGAAGTTGAAGGGGTTCAACAACCCGTTCCGCGTCGAGTACCAGGCGGTCAACCTGCACACGCTCGGCGATCTCGTCGACAAGCTCGGTGATGCCGAGGTGACCATCGACGTCCTCGTCGACAACGGCATCGTCCGCAAGGGCGCCTACGTGAAGGTGCTCGCCCGTGGCGAGATCTCCACCAAGGTCAACGTGCACGCCCATGCCGTTTCGAAGTCCGCTGAACAGGCGATCGTCGATGCCGGCGGTACTGTCACCCTCGTCGAGCTCCCGTTCAAGGCCGAAGGCCGCGCGGGGCGCCCGGCGGTGAAGGGCAACCAGTTCGCCAACCGTTGACGTCACCGTTTCGACGTCATCACTTCACCGACACAACGACGCGATCGACAAAGGGGCCATCCGCGTGATCAAAAGCCTGGCGAACATGTTCAAGGTCGAGGACCTTCGGAACAAGCTCCTGTTCGTCGTTGCCATGCTCGCCGTCTACCGGTGCGGCGTGTTCATCCGCGTGCCCGGCGTCGATGCGATCGCCATCGAACAGCTCCGTGAGTCGGCGAACCAGCAGGGAGCGCTCGGCTTCATGAACCTGTTCTCGGGCGGCGCGTTCGAGAGCTTCTCGATCTTCGCGCTCGGGATCATGCCGTACATCACGGCGAGCATCATCATGCAGGTGCTCGGCGTGGTGATCCCGAAGCTGGAAGAGCTCCAGCAGGAGGGCGCGGTCGGTCAACGCAAGATCACCCAGTACACCCGCTACGTCACGATCGGCCTCGCCACCCTCCAGGCGACGGGCCTCGTGTTCATCTTCGGCACCGGCCGGGGCACCGCCTACTTCGGCGCCGGCGCCAACGCTCCGACCGTGCCGCTGCTGCCCGACGGTGTCTGGCCCCGGGGCTACCTGATCATCCCCACGCTCGTGGCCGGCACCGCCGTGCTCATGTGGATCGCCGAGCTGATCTCCCAGCGCGGCATCGGCAACGGCATGTCGATGATCATCTTCGCCTCGGTCGTGTCGTCGCTGCCGCAGGGCTACTACAGCATCCTGGCGCTCAACAAGGTGTTCTGGTTCGTCGCGATCGTCGTGCTCACGATCGGCATCATCATCGCGGTGGTCTACGTCGAACTGGGTCAACGGAAGATTCCCGTGCAGTTCGCGAAGCGTGTGGTCGGCCGCCGGATGATGGGCGGGCAGAACACGTACATCCCGTTGAAGGTGAACCAGTCGGGTGTGATCCCGATCATCTTTGCCAGCTCGATCCTGTTGCTGCCGGTGATCCTCGTCCAGTTCCTCGGATCGGGCGAGGGATGGCGCGGCGAGATCGTCGATTTCGTCAACACCTACATCGTCAACCCGCAGAACTTCGTGTACATCACGATCTTCGCGTTGCTGATCATCGCGTTCGCCTACTTCTACAACTCGATCGCGTTCGATCCGGTGCGCCAAGCCGATCAGCTGCGCCGCCAGGGTGGCTTCATCCCGGGCGTCCGGCCCGGCCCGCAGACCGAGCGCTACCTCGGCAAGGCCGTCAACCGGATCACGCTGCCGGGTGCGGTGTTCGTGGCGATCGTGGCCATCTTGCCCTACATCCTGCTGATCATGGCCGGGGTCAACACGTTCGCCTTTGCCGGCACCGCGGTGCTGATCTCCGTCGGCGTGGCGCTCGAGCTGATGCGCCAGATCGACAGCCAGCTCACGCTGCGCAACTACGAGGGATTCCTGAAGTAGGGCCGCCGTGATCCCCGGCGCCCGACTCATCATCCTCGGGCGACAGGGTGCCGGCAAGGGCACGCAGTGCGTGCGGTTGTCACGGCACTTCGTCGTCCCGCACATCTCCACCGGCGACATGCTGCGCACGGCCGTGCGCGAGGGGACCGAGCTCGGAGCGATGGCCAAGCAGGTCATGGACGCGGGTGGGCTGGTCGGCGATGAGATCATGATCGGGCTCGTCGATCAACGCCTGTCGGCGCTCGACGCGAGCACGCGCGGCTACATCCTCGACGGCTTCCCGCGCACGATCGAGCAGGCCGACGCCCTCGACCGCATCGCCGGCGAACGACCGATCGACGTCGTGCTCGACTTGAACGTGCCGCGCGAGATCGTGCTCGAGCGGATCTCGGCGCGGCGGGTGTGCCGCGATTGCGGTACCAACTACACCGCGTCGGGCGTCGAGCCGTCGCCGTGGATCTGCGACGTGTGCGGTGGCGACGTGAAACAGCGCGCCGACGACACGCCCGAGTCGGTGAACCGTCGCCTCGATCTGTACGAGGAGCAGACGTTCCCGCTGATCAAGCACTACAACGACCAACGGCGCCTCGTCGTGGTGAACGGGATCGGGCATCCCGATGACGTGTTCGACCGGCTGGTCAAGGCCGTCGAGGCCAACCGCAACTGAACCGACTTGCTCGGCCGTGCTGATTGGCTCGGCCTCACCGCGAGCCTCCTCGTGACGATCGAGGTCGGCCTCGCTCCGCCTCGTCGCTGGCGCGTCCCTCATGCATCTCCCGGTGCTCCGGTGACGTTCCGCCGGGGCGGCGTCGCGATACTCGCGCGATGGCGGTGCCCGACGACACGGTGAAGCGGCGTGGCCGCCCTCCCGCGACGGACTCGACCGAGACGTGGTGCACGATCCTCGACGTGTCACGGCATCTGTTCGCCCCACGCGGCTACAGCGCGGTCACGAACAAGGAGATCGCCGCCGCGGCCGGGATCACGACGAGCGCGCTGTATCACTACGTCGAGTCGAAGCTCGATCTCTACGTCGCCGTGCATCGCGACGTGCTGCGACGCCTGTACCTCCGGTTCAACCGCGCCAGCGCGGGGGCCGACACGTTCCTCGGCAGGTTCGAGGCGATGCTCGAGGAGTCGAGCGCCATCAACGCCGCCGACCCGTCGCTCGCCCAGTTCATCGGCACCGCCCGCATCGACATGGGTCGTTTCCCCGAACTCGCCGAGCGGCTCGCTCGTGACGTCTCCCAGAGCGAGCAGTACTTCGTCGACCTCGTCGACGTCGGTGTGGAGACCGGCGAGATCGCCCTGTGTGATCGCGCGGCGGCGATGGAGTTCGTCCGACTCGTCCTCGTCGGCCTCACCGACGCCGGAACGTCCGACCCCGCCCGGCACCGACGCGCGGTCGACGGCGTCGAGGCCGTTCTCCGGGGCCGCCTGCTCCGGCCGATCCCCGCGGAGTGACCGTTCGATCACCGTCGGCGCCAGCGCGCTGCGCGAAGTACCATCACGCCGAATGGCGACGCTCGGCGATCGCGTCAACCGGCGGGATCAGGAACTCTTCGTGGGGCGAACGCATGAGCTCGCGCGCTTCGACCAGATCCTCGCCGGTGACCGCGTGCGGTTGCTCTACGTGTCGGGCGCCGGAGGTATCGGCAAGAGCACGCTCGTGCGGGCGATGGCGCGCCGGGCTGCCGGCGAGGGGTACGGCGTCGTCGTGCTCGACGGCCGCGACCTGCCGCCGTTCCCGACGGTGCTGAACGAGTCGCTGGCCCCGGTCGCCGACCACGACCGGGCGCTCGTCGTGTTCGATTCCTACGAGATGATCAGCTCACTCGACGGCTGGCTGCGCGAGGTCGTGATCCCCGACCTGCCCGACACGACCGTGGTGGTGTTCGCGTCACGTCAGCGTCCCTCGCCGGGATGGTTCGCCGGAGGCTGGGACGCGGTGTTCGAGTCGCTGCCCCTCGACGGGCTGTCGACCGGACAGCTGCGCGAGATCGCACAGGCCAACGGGGCTTCGGGCTCGGTCGTCGATTCGCTCGTCCGCCAGGCCCACGGCTCACCGCTCGCGGTCACGGTCGGCGCCCAGGCTGGCGTCGGCGGTTCGGTCACCGACCTCGCCGACCGGTTGTTGGGCACCGAGGTCGACTCCGATCGGTACCGCACGCTGAGCGTCGCAGCCATCGCCCGGGTCACCACGCCCGAGCTGTTGGAGGCGGTCCAGCCGGGCACCGATGGCCACGAGGCGTACAAGTGGTTGGCCGATCGGTCCTTCAGTGAGCCACTCGCCGACGGGGTCGCCCTGCACACGCTCGTCGCCGACGCGGTGCGCGCGGTCGTTCGTGAGCGCGATCCGACGGGCGAAGGCGCGCTGCGGCGCGCGATCGCCGACTTCGTGTACGAGCGGGCGCTGGCGGGCCAGTTCTCCCTGTCGGCCGACCTGCAACACCTCGTCGTGGATCCTGACGTGCGTTGGGGTTTCTCCGCCGACATCGGCAGCCGGTACCGCATCGACGAACTGCGTGACGGTGACACCGAAGCGATCGGCGCGATGCTCCATGCCGTCGGGCTCGACGAGTGGTGGGACATCACGTCGGTGTTCTTCCGCGAGCACCCCGAGTTCGTCGGGATCGCCCGTGACGGCCACGGCGGTGTCGGCGGCTACTACGTCGCCGTGTCGCCGGGCAACGCCCCCGCCGCCGCGGAGACCGACGTGCTGCTCGGCCCTTGGCTGAGGTATGTCCGTGAGACGTTGAAGTCCGACAACGCAGTGTTGTGGCGCGAGGCGGTCGACCTGACCGGCGAGCACGGTCAGGTCACGGCGCTGCTCGGTGCCGCCGGCATCCTCGGCACCGGTGTGGTCAACCCGCGCTACGGCCTGCTGCCGATCGCCCCCGAGGTGCCGATGGCGCGGGCGTTCAGCGAGGCGCTGAGCGCCGAGCACGTTCCCGAGCTCGATCTGTTCGCCTACGGGATGTCGCTGGAGTGTCATGTCGTCGACTTCGGCGCCCGCGGGCTGCTCGGGTTCCAGCGCGACTGGATCTACCGCGAGTCCGGCGCCGTGCCGCCGACTGACTCCGGCGACGCCGACCCGGGCCGGCTCATCCGGCTGCTGCGCGACCCGAACGGCCTCGCCCACGGCCCCGACTGGCTCGGCCGCACGCCGTCGCAACGGCTCGAGAACCTTCGCTCGACCGTGCGCAACGCGCTCGCCGTGTTCGGCGAGAGCCGCGACGACGTGCTGGCCCGCGACATCATCGAGGCCGCCTACCTCGGCGACGGGGCCTCGCACGAGGCCATCGCCCGCCGCTTCCACCTCAGCCGCTCCGCCTACTTCCGCCGGTTGCAATCGGCCACCGCCCGCGTCGGCAGCGAGCTCGCCGCCCGCGGCCCCCGCCCCGCCTGAGGCCCCCC
>CAZYWK010000031.1:19617-38432 GCA_964651825.1 uncultured Ilumatobacteraceae bacterium
CCCCGCCTGAGGGCCCCCGCCCACCCCAGGTTTGCGGCAGACACTCTGCCTGCGGGTTGGCCGATCGGCTGCCACAAACCTGTGCCCGTCGATTTGAGGCAGACATTCGGCCGACGGGTTGGCCGATCGGCTGCCACAAACCTCGAGTCATCCCTCAAGTGGCCGGGGATGGGACGGCGTGGGACGGTCGTGGGACTGGATCGGTACTGACACCGTCAGCGGTTGTTGGTTCGCTTGACGTGGCCGGGTCCGACCCCGGCCGAAACACGATCAGCGGAAGTGGGTCAACCGATGATGGTCAAGGACATGTTGCGGAGCGCCGGGCGCTTGGGGATGGCGATCGGTCTGATCGTCGCGGGACTGGTGTTCGCAGGGGCGCGGCCCGCCGCGGCGATCCCTCCGGGATTCCTCGTGCAGCCACCGGAGCGGCTGTACATGATGCCGAAGAACCCGCTGGCGCCGATCCCGGCCGAGATCGTGGCGCTGGCCGTGCCGGTGGGAACGATGAAGTTCCTCAGCGTGCCCGCGGGCGATCTGATCTCCGGCGACGATCGTGACATCGTCGTCGAGTTCACCGACACCCAGAACCTCCCCCAGAACCCCCCGGCGTGCGACATCAAGGACGAGCCGGGAGCGGTCGGTTTCAACTCGGACTACTACGTCGGGAACTGCACGCGCATCCAGATGCAGGTCACGCACGGCACCCTGAGGGTCGGCCCGTTGGACAAGTTCTACCAGGACAATCCGGACGGGACGCCGAACAGCAGCGAGCCCGCCTATGCCGTCTACCTGACGCAGTCCGGGGCGCGCGTCGACATCTCCGACACCCCGACCTTCGATGCCGGCGATGACTACGAGGACAACAAGGGCGTTTCCAACCTGAACATCAACGGGACCAAGCAGCAGATCAACGACGCGCTGAAGCTGCTCGAGTACACGCCTGACCCGGATCTCGACGACGACGGCGACGTGGCCGAGAACGACTTCTACAAGTACGAGGGCACCAACCCCGAGACACTGCGGATCGACCTCAGCACGCAAGGCGAGGGACTGTTCGAGTGGGACGTCGACATCCGCGTGCTCGACGTCAACGACTGGCCCGATCTCGACGGGGCCTGGGAGCTCGGCGATGGCGCCGGCGACGGACCCGCCGACCAGACCGGTGTCGATCCCGGTGCCGAGCTCGTCATCCCGGGTACCTACGACCTCACCGACGTCGACAACGACGACGTGGTCGATCATGCCGGTCCCGACGGGATCCCCGGGAACGCCGACGATGTCGACGACCCGGACGGCACGGACGGAGCGGGCGACGACATGATGCTGATCGGCTCGCTCGATTGCGGTGTCGATCCACTGCCCGGCTACGGCTTCCACTTCTCCTCGTCGTCGTTCGCTCCGGTCGGCACCACGATCATCTCGACGATGAACTTCGTGCTGGGCATCGGTGGAGCACCACCGCCCGACCCGGATCCGGCGGCGACACCCGAACAGCAGGCCGAACAGCAGGCGGCCCTCGACGAGTACGACAACAAGGTGCTGGTGCGCGACGCGTTCATGATGGCGCTCGACCAGACTGGCATCTCGGACACGACGCTGCAGACGGGGCCGACGCTCGACTACGGAACGTTCTTCGCCGGCATCGGCGAGTTCGACGACATCGAGGACGCCCTCGAGAACATCTACTTCAAACACAGTGCGCCGAACGACAGTTGCGACGTGCTCGTGATCGTCTCCGACCTCGGGAACAACGGGCTGCCGCTCCAGTACTTCAGTGATCCCGACTTCCGTCAGTACGGCGTCGAGCTCCCATTCTTCGGAGTCGACTGGGACGAGTTCACCGTGACCACGGGTGATGCCACACCGATCGACGTCAGCTTCCTCGACCCCGCCACGCCGTTGATCGTCAACGAGTTCGGGACCGCCGAAGCGATCGTGCGGATCACGCCGGTCGTCCATCCCGCGTTCGAGTTCGCCTGGTCGACCGAGGACGGGTCGGCGACGGATCCGGACGACTTCCTCCGACAGGAGGCCACCGTCTCCGTGTCGTCCAACGACGACCCGAACATCACCGAGGAACGAGTGCTCCTCCAGTTCGTCAAAGGGGGTGACGGTGACGAACCCAACGAGAACTTCACGTTCCAGATCCACCCGTCCGGAGGTTCGATCCCGCCGGGCTACGTGATCACGAGCGACAGCCCGATCAAGAACGTGGTGATCCCGGGCACCGGGCCGCAGCGGTCGATCCTGAACGTCACCGGCGGGGCCGTGACGGAAGGAGACACCGGAACGGCGAACCTTCCGTTCACGATCACGCTCGACGGGCCGGCCGACGGAATCGAGGCCGTCGAGGTCGACACCAGCAGTGTCGCACCCTCCGTCGCGGGCGTCGACTACGTCGCGCTCACCGACGAGGTCGTGACGTTCGCCCCCGGAGACATGACGGCGACGGTGAACGTGGTCGTCAACGGTGACTACGACATCGAACCCGACGACCTGGTGACCCTCACGCTGAGCAACCCTGTGGGCGTCAACATGACCGGGACGCCTTCGGCCATCGGAACGATCGTGAACGACGACACCGCGCCAAGCGTGACGATCACGCCCGCCGCGGCTCAGGAGACTCCCACCAACGACGATCCGGTCGAGTTCACCGTCACCTTCGACCGTGCGGTCACCGACTTCGACGACCTGGACGATGTCGATCTCGGCTGGACGGGCAGCGACGGTGAGACGCTCGTGCCGACGATCACGCCGGTCGACTCGTCCGTCTACACCGTCGAGGTGACGGGCATGACGTCGGACGGGACGATCACCGCGAGCGTTCCGGCGGCCGCCGCGGTCGACATCCCCGGAGCCCGCCCGAACACCCCATCGCCCACCGACGCTGTCGTCGACTGGGACAACACCGGCCCGACGGTCACGATCGACCAAGCGCCACCGCCCCAGACCGATCCCACGACGATCTCGCCGATCATGTTCGACGTCGTGTTCAGCGAGCCGGTCACCGGTTTCACGAACGCGAGCGTGGTGCTGTCCGGCAGTGCGATGCCGACGACCGCCGTCGTGGCCGGCAACGGCACGTCGTACACCGTCGCGGTGTCGGGAATGAGCCAGGACGGGCTGGTGATCGCCGAGGTCGCCGCCGCCGCCGGGGAGGACGCGGTGGGCAACCTGAGTGCGGCGTCGACCTCGATCGACAACGAGGTGACGTTCGACTTCGACGAAGGTGATGTCACTCCGCCGACGGTGACGATCAACCAGGCCCCGCCGCCACAGACGGATCCCACCTCGGTGTCGCCGATCATGTTCGACGTGGTGTTCTCCGAGCCCGTGACCGGGTTCACGAACGCGGGTGTGGTGCTCTCGGGGACAGCGGGAGCGACGACGGCAGTGGTCTCGGGCAACGGCACGACGTACACGGTCGCGGTGAGCGGCATGACGGTGTCGGGCACGGTGATCGCGAGCGTGCCGGCAGGAGTGGCGATCGACGCGGCGAACCACCTCAACGAGGCGTCCCAATCGATCGACAACACGGTCGACTACGACCTCGACGTCACTCCGCCGACGGTGACGATCAACCAGGCCCCGCCGCCACAGACGGATCCCACCTCGGTGTCGCCGATCATGTTCGACGTCGTGTTCAGCGAGCCGGTCACCGGTTTCACGAACGCGGGCGTGGTGCTCTCGGGGACGGCGGGAGCGACGACGGCCGTGGTCGAGGGCAATGGCGCGACGTACACCGTCGCGGTGTCGGGGATGAGCCAGGACGGGCTGGTGATCGCCGATGTGGCCGCGGGAGCGGGGGAGGATGCGGCGGGGAACCTGAGTGCGGCGTCGACCTCGACGGACAACACGGTCACATTCGTGGTGCCCGTGGTCCAGCCACTCGCACTCGCGATCCAGGTGCCGGGGAACATCGTGAAGGACGCGGACCCGAACCAGAACGGGGCGGTGGTGACCTACCCGGCGCCGACGACCACCGGCGGCACCGCCCCGATCAACATCACGTGCTCGCACGCCTCCGGGGCGTTCTACCCGATCGGCGTGACCACCGTGACGTGCACGGCGGTCGACAGCGCTCCGGACCAGCCGATGTTCTCGAACCTCCGTGACGACTCGGTGCAAGTGCTCGCCGCATTGACGGCCACGGGCACCTTCACGATCACCGTGAACCAGGTGGATCCGAACACCCCGACCACGACTGCCGGGCCGGGCCCGACGACGATCCCCGGCTCGATCATTCCGGGTGGGACGGTGCCCGGCGGAGGCACCGTCCCACCGGGGAGCACGGTCGGCGCGGTACCGCCCGGCCCGCAGCTGCCACAGACAGGGTCGAACCTGGGTGAACTCCTGGCGATCGCCGCCACTGCCCTCATGGTCGGTGGGCTTCTCCTGCTCGTCCGTCGTCGACCGGCGCCTCGTTGACCGGCAGGTACGGCGAGCCGGGAACGATCGCTCGGCGGGCTCGGGAACTGACCCGGTTCCGGGCCCGCCGAGCACCCCCGGCGACCGTCGTTTCGCCATAGCACACGGGTCGCGAAATCGGGCGGACCACGCCATTGGAAGTGGGAAAACCCACCGCTAGCATTGCTTGCCGGTCTGTTCTCAGGCCTGTCAGTCAACGCCCGCTCCGTCGTGCCCGTCCCGAAGGGTCCTGCCCTCCAGGTCAGTCGTCGTGCCCGGGCACCGTCACCCGAGCACCGAACGCGCAATCGAACACCACGTACGGAACAAGAGGAGAAGCCCCTGCCCAAGCCAAAGGAAGACGCCATCGTGCTCGAGGGCACGATCCGCGAGTCGCTTCCGAACGCCATGTTCAAGGTCGAACTCGAAAACGGCCATGCAGTCCTGGCGCACATCTCCGGCAAGATGCGCATGCACTACATCCGCATCCTCCCCGGCGACAAGGTGCAGGTGGAACTCACCCCCTACGACCTCACCCGCGGCCGTATCACGTACCGGTACAAGTAGCCGATCCGATCCAGCGATCCCGATTCAGAACGAACAGTAGAGAGCAACCATGAAAGTACGCCCGAGCGTCAAGCCGATGTGCGACAACTGCAAAGTGATCCGTCGTCACCGTCGGATCATGGTCATCTGCACGAACCCCCGCCACAAGCAGCGGCAGGGCTGAGGAGCACCCCACATGGCACGTATTGCTGGCGTCGACATCCCCCGCGAGAAGCGGCTGGAGATCTCGCTCACCTACATCTTCGGCATCGGTCTGCCCACGTCGCAGAAGGTCTGCGCCGAGCTCGACCTCGACCCGAACACCAAGGTCTCGAACCTGACCGAGGACGAGGTCAACCGGATCCGTTCCTACATCGATCAGCACCTGAAGATCGAAGGTGACCTGCGCCGCGACGTCCAAGCCGACATCAAGCGCAAGATCGAGATCGGTTGCCTGCAAGGCGTCCGTCATCGCAAGGGGCTGCCCGTTCGTGGCCAGCGCACCCACACCAACGCTCGCACCCGCAAGGGTCCGAAGCGCACCGTGGCCAACAAGAAGAAGGCAGTGAGAAAGTAATGGCCAAGCCAACCGCCGCGCGCCGGCCGCGCAAGCGCGACCGCAAGAACGTGACCACGGGTGTGGTGCACATCAAGAGCTCGTTCAACAACACGATCGTCTCGATCACCGACACCGAGGGCAACGTCATCGCGTGGGCAAGCTCGGGTGCCGTCGGCTACAAGGGCAGCCGCAAGAGCACGCCGTTCGCCGCCCAGCTCGCCGCTGAGAAGGCCGGCCGCGCCGCCATGGAGCATGGCCTCAAGCGCGCCGAGGTCCAGGTCAAGGGCCCGGGTTCGGGCCGTGACACCGCCGTGCGCTCGATCCAACAGACGGGCATCGAGGTCACCTCGATCAAAGACGTCACCCCCGTACCGCACAACGGCTGCCGCCAACCCAAGCGTCGGCGCGGCTGAGGAGTAACTGAACCATGGCTCGCTACACCGGCCCCAAGGTGCGCATCTCGCGCCGCCTCGGCACCAACATCTTCGAGAACGAGAAGGGCCGCAAGGCGCTCGATCGTCGCCCGTTCCCTCCCGGCCAGCACGGCCGCACCCGTCGCCGCAACGCCGGCAGCGAGTACCTCGCCCAGATGCAGGAGAAGCAGAAGGCGAAGTACATCTACGGCGTCCTCGAAAAGCAGTTCCACAAGACCTACGAGGAGGCCATCCGCCTCCCGGGTCCCACGGGTGAGATCCTGCTCCGCCTCCTCGAGCAGCGCCTCGACAACGTGGTGTACCGCGCCGGTTGGGCGTCCAGCCGTCCGCAGGCCCGTCAGTTCGTCAACCACGGCCTCATCTCGGTCGACGGCAAGCGCGTCGACATCCCGAGCTTCCGCTGCAAGAAGGGCCAGGTCATCTCCCTGTCCCCGAAGGCTCAGAAGATGATCGTCGTCCAGCACAACATCGACACGCAGGACCGCTCGCTCGTCGGCTGGCTCGAGGCCGGCGACGGTGGCAAGCAGGTCACGGTGCGCAGCCTTCCCGAGCGTGAGCACATCGACGTGCCCGTTCGCGAGTCGCTCATCGTCGAGCTGTACTCGAAGTAATCCGCAACACCCTCTGAATTCTCGCAAGTCTGAAAGGTCACGGCACCAATGCTCGTCATGCAGCGCCCCTCCATCGAAGCGATCGGTGAGGAAACCGACAACCGTCAGCGCTTCGCCGTCGGCCCGCTCGAGCCCGGCTTCGGTCACACGCTCGGCAACTCGCTGCGCCGCACGCTGCTGTCGTCGATCCCCGGCGCGGCGATCACGATGGTCCGTTTCGACGACTCGCTCCACGAGTTCGACACGATCAACGGCGTGGCCGAAGACGTCACCGACGTCATCTTGAACCTCAAGGACATCGTGCTCACCTCGCTGTCCGAGGAGGCCGTCACGCTGCGCCTCGACGTGCGCGGCCCGGCCGACATCACCGCCGCCGACATCGAGTGCCCGGCCGACGTCGAGATCCTCAACCAGGGTCTCCACATCGCCACCGTCAACGCCAAGGGCCGCCTCGCCATCGACCTCACCGTCGAGCAGGGCCGTGGCTACCTGTCGAGCAACCGTGACGACGACAACCGCACCATCGGCGTCATCCCGGTCGACGCGATCTTCAGCCCGGTGCGCCGGGTGTCGTTCCAGGTCGAGCCGACCCGGGTCGAGCAGGCCACGAACTACGACCGTCTCGTGCTCGAGATCGAGACCGACGGTTCGATCAGCCCCAGCGACGCCCTGGCCTCGGCGGGCGCCACGCTGCGCTCGCTCGTCGACCTCGTCGCCACGATGTCCGACGAGCCCAAGGGCCTCGAGCTCGGCGACATCGTCGACGCCACGGTCAGCTCCCCCGACCTCGACCTCCCGATCGAGGAGCTCGACCTGTCGGAGCGCCCGAACAACTGCCTCAAGCGGGCGCAGGTCAACACGGTGGGCGAACTGCTGACCAAGACCGAAGACGACCTGTTGAACATCACGAACTTCGGCCAGAAGAGCCTCGACGAGGTCAAGGCCAAGCTCGACGAGCGCGGCCTGTCCCTTCGCGGCTGATTCGCCGCGGCTGAACACGAAAGACGACTGAACCATGCCCACGCCACGCCGCTCCAACCGATTCGGCCACTCCGCCGCGCACCAGCGCCTGATGATGGCCAACCTCGCGGCCTCGCTGTTCGCCGCCGAGGCCATCACCACCACCGAAGCCAAGGCCAAGCACCTGCGCCCGATCGCCGAGAAGCTGATCACCAAGGCCAAGAAGGCTCAAGAGCCCGGCCCGATGCAGGTCCACCGGATCCGCCAGATCCAGGGCTTCCTCGGCGACCAGGAGATGACCTACAAGCTCGTGCACGAGGTCGCCCCCCGCTACGTCGAGCGCAACGGTGGCTACACACGGATCCTGAAGATGGGCCCGCGCCACGGCGACAACGCCCAGATGGCCCGCATCGAACTCGTCTGAAACGATTGGCTCGGCCTCACGTCACGTCTCGTCGCGGCACGTGAGGTCGGCCGAGCGTCAGCCGTGACGATCAGTTCGGCCTCACGGCGAGTCTCGTCGCCGCGGTCGACGTCGGCCGAGCGTCAGCCTTGTCGCTGGCGCTTCCCTCGGCTGCGGCGGTTGGCGTGACCGAGCCAGCCATGCGCAACGTGCGGTTGACGGTCGCCTACGACGGGACCGACTTCCACGGCTTCGCCGTCAGCGCCGGCCAGCGCACCGTGATGGGCGAGCTCACCGCGGCGATCTCACGTGTCGTGCGCGTGCCCGTCGAACTGACCGGGGCCGGGCGCACCGACGCCGGCGTGCACGGCTGGGGACAGGTGATCTCCGGCCTGCTCCCGGACACCACCGACCTCGGCCGGCTCCAGCGCAGCGTCAACGGGCTGTGCGGCCCCGAGATCGCGATCCGCTCCGCCGAATGGGCCGAACCCGACTTCTCCGCCCGGTTCTCCGCAACCGCGCGGACGTACCACTACGACGTCTGGAACCATCCGTCGCCCAACCCGCTGCTGGCGCGTACGTCATGGCATGTCGCCGACCCGCTCGACCTGATGGCGATGAACACCGCCGCGGGGCCGCTCGTCGGCGAGCACGACTTCTCCTCGTTCTGCCGCCGACCGAAGGTCAAGCCGGGAGTACCCGAGCCCAGCCTGGTGCGCCGCCTGACGGCCACCGAGTGGACCCTCGTCGACACCCACCTCGGCCCGGTCACCCGCTTCGAGATCACGGCGACGTCGTTCTGTCACCAGATGGTGCGCAGCATCGTCGGCACGCTCGTCGACGTCGGACGCGGCTGCCGGTCGACCACGGGAATGGCAGAGACGCTGTCCGCCCTCGACCGTTCCACGGCGGGCCCGGTGGCGCCGCCGCACGGGCTCGTGCTCTGGGAGGTCGACTACCGGGGCACGCGCTGGAACGTCTGAACGTGGTCGACGAGCTCGATGCGCGGCATCATCGCCAGCATCTCCTCGGCCGCCACGGCCGGTGAATACAACCAGCCCTGGAACGCGGTGCAGCCGAGCTCGACGAGGCGGTCGCGCTGGTACGGCTGCTCCACGCCTTCGGCGACACACCCGAGCCGGAGGCTTTCGCTCAGCCCGATGATCGCCGTGGTGAGGTTGGTGGCCGCCGGGTCGACGTCGATGCCCGCCACGAACCGGCGGTCGATCTTCACACCGTCGACGGGCAGTTCGAGCAGATGGGCGAGGCTCGAGTACCCCGTGCCGAAGTCATCGATCGACACGTGGATCCCGGCGAAGCGCAGCTTCTGCATGTTGGCCAGCGACGAAGCGCCAGGTGCCAGCAGGTCGGTCTCGGTGATCTCCACGACGAGCTGGCGTGGGTTGGCCCCGGCCCGCCGGCACCGCTCGAGGAACGAGACCCCGAACGACGGCTGGGCGATCACCTTGGGGTCGATGTTGATGTGCACCTCGGTGTCGGCGTGGCCGGCCTCGGTGAGCTGCACGGCGAAGTCGAGGGCGAGGTCGAGCACGCAGTCGTCGACGGCCTCGGCCAACCCTGCCATCTGCGCGAGCGGCAGGATCTCGCTGACCCCGAGCACGCCACGGACGGGATGGACCCAGCGAACCAAGGCCTCGACGGCGATGATCTTGCCGCTCGGGTCGACGATCGGCTGGTAGAACGGCCGGATCTCGCCGTTGGCCAGGGCCGCCCGCAACTGGTCGAGCTGCCGCCGCCGCTCGTTGATCGCGTCGACCGAGATGCCGGTCGTCTCGGCCTCGGAGAACCGCTTGGCAGCCATCAGCTCGTTGCTCGCGCTGATGAGCAGCGAATCGAGCACCTCCGGTTGGGCATCGAACGCAGAGGCGGTACGGATGCGGAAGTTGACCTCGTGGTCGCCGACGACGAACGGCTCGGAGACCTCGCGCCGGACGCGGTCGCGCAGCACCTCGACGGCGGACTGGTTCGACGCCCGCACGGCGAGCACGAACTCGTCCCCGCCGAAGCGGGCGGTGATCAGGTCGGGCCAGCGGATCTTGTCGATGCGGTCGGCGACGGCACTGAGCACGGCGTCGCCGGTCGGTTCGCCGTAGAGCTCGTTGATCGAGCGGAAGTGGACGATGTCGACGACGAGGATCCCGAGGCCGCCGCCCTGCGTGACGAGCGCCTCGGCGCGGCGCATGAACCCGTCACGGTTGAGCAGGCCGGTGCGGCTGTCGTGCTCGGCGAGGAAGTTCATGCGGTTGCGGGCATCGGCGAGCGCGGTGGCGATCTGCGCGCTGACCACGTAGCTGTGCACCACCGGGTCGTCGAGCAGGTTGTTCACGGTGAACTCACACGTGATCTCCTCGTCGGGCCCGTTGTCGTCGGCCGCCAGCAGCCGGGCGTCGAGCGTGACCGATCCGAGCGGCGGGATCGTGCTGACCGCGTCGAGCACGTGGTCGCGATCCTCCGGATGGAGGTAGTCGAAGATCGCCCGACCCCGGATCAGCTCCGGGTCGTAGCCAAGCAGGCGCGTGACCGCGCCGTTGATCGAGCGGATCAATCCGTCGCGGTCGACGAGCACGACCATGCCGTGCATGTTGGCCATCACCGCTCGCAGCACACCCGTGTCGCCCTGGTCGAAGTCGAGGCGGTGACGCTCGGTGACGTCGCGGGCCACGATCATGATCGGCGCGTCGTCACCGCGGTCGTGGGCCTGGGCGCCGCGGATCTCGAGGTACATCCAGCTGCCGCGGCCGGTGCGGGCACGGATCGTGATCAGCTCGCCGAACCGCTTCGAGCCGATGGTCTGCAACGCTCCCGCCGCGAGCGACAGATCAGCCGGATGCACGAGGTCGAGCACGGACGAGCCGACCATCTCGGTGGGTTCCCAGCCGAGCACCTCGCCAGCCACCGCGTTCGCGTAGAGGAGGATGCCCTCGTTCGAGAGCGCGAGAACCGGGTCACCCAAGCCGTCGAGCGACGGCACGCGACGATCGACCGAAGTCGTCTCGACGGAGTCCACGATGCGCTATCGGCCTCTCGGGTTCAGAACTTGAGCGTGTTGATCAGGAGTTGACGGTCCGCAGGGACCGTACGAACACCCTGCACCGTACCCCTCGCTGGGAGTTGGCCGCGACGTTGGGGGAGACGGTCGCGGCCCGTATCATTGCACGGTTCCCTGGAGCAGATGGGTCGTCCATCCTGCACCGGGCCGAGATTCGAAACCGACCGAACGAACATCACAGCGAAACAGATTGCGGCATGGCTACGTACACACCCAAAGCAAGTGAGATCCACCGTGAGTGGCACGTTGTCGACGCCGACGGCATGGTCCTCGGCCGTCTGTGCACCGAGGTCGCCCGCATCCTGCGCGGCAAGCACAAGCCGACCTTCGCTCCCCACATCGACACCGGCGACCACGTGATCATCGTCAACGCCGACAAGATCGTGATGACGTCCAACAAGGCCGAGCGCACGATGATCTACCGCCACAGCGGCTACCCGGGTGGCATCAGGTCCGAGTCGTACGCCCAACTGCACGCCCGCAAGCCCGCCGAGGCCGTCCGCAAGTCGGTTCGCGGCATGCTCCCCAAGGGCCCCCTCGGCCGCCAGCAGATGAACAAGCTGCAGGTCTACGCCGGCCCGACCCACCCCCACGCCGCCCAGCAGCCCAAGCCGCTCGTCGTGGCCGGCGCCAAGGCTCGCTGAGTACGAGGAGATCGAACGACATGGCAACTGCACCGCTCACCCAGACCACAGGCCGCCGCAAGGAAGCCGTCGCCCGCGCCCAGCTGCGTCCGGGCACCGGCCAGTTCACGATCAACGGCAAGAGCCTCGAGGTGTACTTCCCGACCGCCGTGTCGCGCATGGTCGTGTCCGAGGCGCTCACCGTCACCGACACCCGCGAGGCCTACGACATCACGGCGTCGATCCACGGTGGCGGCATCAGCGGCCAAGCCGGTGCCCTGCGCATGGCGATCGCCCGCTCGTTGCTCGAGATCGACCCCGAGAGCCGCCCGGTGCTGAAGAAGGCCGGCCTCCTCACGCGTGACCCGCGTAAGAAGGAGAGCAAGAAGTACGGCCTCAAGAAGGCCCGCAAGGCGCCTCAGTTCACCAAGCGCTGATCCGGCTCCGGCTCGCTCGGCCTTGGTTCACCGGCTCGCGCTCGATCGATCGACGCTCGACCCGTGACGGCCCGGCGATGAAGTTCGGTACCGACGGGGTCCGCGGCGTCGCCAACCTCGAGCTGACCGCCGAGTTCGCACTTCGTCTCGGCCGTGCCGCGGCCCGAGTGCTCGGAACGGCGACATCGGCCGGTCCTGCGGTGACCGACGTCGTGATCGGCGGCGACACCCGCCTGTCCACCCCGATGCTCGAAGCGGCGCTGTCGGCCGGCTTCGCATCGGAAGGCGTCGACGTGCACTCACTCGGGGTCGTGCCGACCCCGGCGGTGGCCTTCGTCGCCCAGCAACACGGCGCGATGGGCGCGATGGTGTCGGCTTCGCACAACCCCTACCGGGACAACGGCATCAAGCTCTTCGCGGCCGGGGGCACGAAGCTCGCCGACGACGTCGAAGCATTGATCGAGACCGAGCTCGACGCACTCCAGCCGCCGACCGCGACTCCGGCCGGCATCCGGACCTCGCACGGGTTGGCGGGTGGCATCGACGATTATGTCGACCATGTCGCACGCGGCGCCGAGGGTCGCTCGCTCGGCGGTCTGAAGGTCGTCGTCGACGCGGCGAACGGTGCGGCGGCGGGCCTCGTCCGAACGATCTTCGAGCGGCTCGGCGTCTCGCTCGTCGTGATCGGCGACGAGCCGGACGGCACGAACATCAACGACTCGTTCGGCGCCACCCACCCGGCGACGGTGGCCGCAGCCGTGCTCGAACACGGCGCCGATGTCGGCATCGCGCTCGACGGCGACGCCGACCGCCTGATCGCGGTCGACCACGCCGGCAGCATCGTCGACGGCGATCACATCATCGCCATCGCCGCCCGCGATCTCGCCTCCCGGGGTGCGCTCGCGGACGACACCGTCGTGGTCACCACGATGACCAACCTCGGCTTCCACCACGCCATGCGCGACGCCGGGATCCGGGTGGTCACCACCGATGTCGGCGACCGGTACGTGCTCGAGGCGCTGGCCCAGGGTGGGTACGTGCTCGGCGGCGAACAGAGCGGGCATGTGATCTTCGCCGACCGGGCCACGACCGGCGACGGGATGCTGACCGCGGTCGCCCTGCTCGACATCATCGGCCGCACCGGGCGCCCACTCGCCGAGCTGGCCACATCGGCGATGACATCCCTGCCGCAGGTGTTGGTCAACGTGGCCGTGGCCCAGCGGGTGCCCGATGTGGCCGAGCTACTGGCCGACGACGTGGCCCGGCTCGACGCCGAGCTCGCCGGTCAGGGGCGCATCCTGCTGCGCCCGAGCGGCACCGAGCCCCTCGTGCGCGTGATGGTCGAGGCGCCGACCACCGCCGAGGCCGACCGCGTCGCCGCCACCCTCGCCGCCGCTGTCCGCGCCCGCTTCACCTGACCCCACCTCGTTCATCGGGGACGGGGCCGGATGAACGGGGTGGCTGAGCGGCGGGGGTTGGAGGCGGGCGTTAGCCTGGAACGCCATGTGCGGAATCGTCGGAGTGGTCACCTGTGCGCCGACGAGGCCCACGCCTGATGCAGCCCTGATCCTCGATGGTCTCGACGAAGCGCTGGCACGCCGGCCGAACGTGCTCGCCGCCGCCGAGCGCCTCGGTGTCGTCGACGCCTTGCTCCGCGGGCTCCCCGGCGTGCTCGCGCTCACCAGGCAGCTCGACCTCGCCGCCGGGGTCACGTCCCGGCTCGACGAGCTCGACGCGTTCGCCGCGCAGGAGGAGCGCTCGCTCGACGCCAACGACGACGGCCTCGACGCCGTGGAGCTCGAACGTGCGAACGCCGAGCTGATCGCCCTCAAGGACGTCCTGTGGGCTGTCCGCCACGACCGGCTCCGCACCGCCCGGCTGGTCGGCGAGCTCGCCGGCCGCGACGCCATCGACTCCGCGGTCCACGGGTACCTGTCGATCCAGCAGGCGCTGTCGTCGATCGACCGGCTCGAGGTGCGCGGCCGCGATTCGGCGGGCCTCCACGTCTTCGTCTGGAACCACGACATCGAGGAACGGGCACTGGCCACGATGGTCGGCGAACGCGGGGTCGACCCGCTGTTCCAGTCGCGCGCCGTCGTCTCCTCCGGCCAGGTCCTGTCGTTCGTCTACAAGGCGGCGGCCGAGATCGGCGAGCTCGGCGACAACACCGCCGCGCTGCGGGCGGCGATTGTCGACGACGTGCTGCTGCGCCGCGCGATCGGGTCGCCGGGCAGCAGGCTCGCGGTGCTCGGCCACACCCGGTGGGCAAGCGTCGGCATCATCAGCGAACCGAACACCCACCCGCTGAACTCGATCGAGCTCGAGCAGCCCGGCGGGGTCGTGCCGCCCTACGTGGTGGCCGCACTCAACGGCGACGTCGACAACCACGCCGACCTGCGCGTCGAGCACAACCTGCGCATCGCCGCGCCGATCACCACCGACGCGAAGGTGATCCCGACGCTGGTGGCTCGTCACCTCGGCGGTGGGGTCGACCAGCTCGAGGCGTTCCGCAGAACGGTCAGCGCGTTCGAGGGGTCGGTCGCCATCGGGATGGCCAGCGCCGCCGAGCCCGGCACCCTGTTCCTCGCCCTGCGCGGCAGCGGCCAAGGCCTGTATGTGGGACTGGCCGACGACTGCTCGATCGTGGCCAGCGAGCCCTACGGGGTGGTCGAGGAGACGAGCCGGTACGTCCGCCTCGACGGCGAGCGCGGCGGCGAGATCGTGGTCGCGACGAGCCGCGGCGCCGGCACCCTCGACGGGCTCCGCCGCCTCGCCTACGACGGCTCCGACCTGCCGCTCACCGGCGACGACATCGTGACCGCGGAGGTCACCACCCGCGACATCAACCGCGGCGACGCGGCGCACTTCCTGCTGAAGGAGATCAGCGAGGCGCCGCAGAGCTTCGCCAAGACGCTCCGCGGCAAGATCGTCGAACGCGACGGCCGGCTCAGCGCCGCGGTCGGCGATGTGGCGCTGCCCCCGGCGATCGCCGCTCGGCTCGCCGACGGCAGCATCACCCGCATCCGGGTCATCGGTCAGGGAACGGCAGCGGTCGCCGGACAGAGCACGGCGGCGATCCTCGACGAGCTCACCCTCGGCCAACTCGACGTCGACGCGGTCACGGCCACCGAGCTGTCGGGCTTCGGGATGCGGCTCGACATGTCCGACACCCTCGCCATCGCGGTCAGCCAGTCCGGCACGACCACCGACACGAACCGCACCGTCGACCTGCTGCGCGGCCGCGGTGCCGCCGTGATCGGCATCGTCAACCGGCGTGGCAGCGACCTGACCGACAAGGCCGAGGGTGTGATGTACACCTCCGACGGCCGCGACGTGGAGATGAGCGTCGCGTCGACGAAGGCCTTCTACGCCCAGGTGGCGGCCGGCACGCTGCTGTCGTGCGCCGTGGCCGAGGCCGCCGGCATCGGCGATGCCGCCCGCCGGGCGCGGCTGCTCGGGTCGCTGCGCGAGATCCCCGACGCGCTCCGCGAGGTGCTCACCCGCCGCCCCGCGATCGCGGACGCGGCGCGGCGCCATGCACCGTTCCATCGGTACTGGGCGATCGTCGGCAACGGGCCGAACAAGGTCGCCGCCGAGGAGGTGCGGATCAAGCTCAGCGAGCTCTGCTACAAGTCGATCGCCTGCGACTCGACCGAGGACAAGAAGCACATCGACCTGTCCTCCGAGCCGCTCATCCTGGTGTGCGCGGCGGGGCTCACCGGATCCACGGCCGACGACGTGGCCAAGGAGGTCGCGATCTTCCGCGCCCACAAGGCGACCCCGATCGTGGTGGCGAGCGACGGCGAGACCCGCTTTCCCGCCGAGGTCACCATCACCGTCCCGGTCGTCGACCCGGCGCTCGGCTTCATCCTCTCCGCGATGGTCGGCCACCTGTTCGGCTACGAGGCGGCGTTGGCGATCGACGCGTCGGCGCTGCCCTTGCGCGAAGGGCGCGAAGCGATCGAACAGCTGGTGGGTGAGGGGCTGAGCGGCGACGAGGTCATCGGTCGGCTGACGTCGCTGATGCGAGCTCCGGCCGAGCGTTTCCACGACGGTCTGCGCAACGGGCTCTACGACGGCCACCTCGAGGCCAGCACGGCGACGCGGCTCAGTGGCTTGCTCCGCGACGTGCTCTCCGATCATCCCGTCGAGCAGTACCAGCTGGCGTCGGGCAAGGTCGGCACGCCGCTGGCGCTGATCGACGACCTCGTCGCCGCCTTGACCAAGGCGATCGAGGAGCTGACGCGGCCGGTCGACACGATCAAGCACCAGGCCAAGACGGTGACGGTCGGGATCTCCCGCAGCGACGAGGGAGTCATCGACCGGGCGCTGGTGCAGGCGGTGCTGGCCGCGGGCGCGGGGCGCGACGTGCTCACCTACGGCACGATGAAGGTCCTCGCCGACCTCGACCCTGCCGTCGCCGAGGTCACCGGCTTCACGCGGTACGGCATCGACGGCGACTCCATCTCGATCGTCGACCGCGGCGGCATCTCGCGCGACCTGCCCAGCCGCGTCGAGCGCAACACTGAGTTGCGCGGTACCAAGCGTCGCGTCGCGGCGGAGCAGGAAGTGCTGGTGGCCGAGGGTCGCAACGACGGCCGCACGCTGATCTTCGTGCCCGAGGTCAAGGCCGGCGACACGACCGGGATCACGCTCCTGCACGTGGCATTCCACGACCGCTTGCCGGCCGACCTGATGCGCGGCGTCGTCCAGGGCTACGACCGGCGCTACGACCGCCTCGTCGACTGGGTGTCGGAGACCGAGGGCAAGTTCGACGAATCGATCCTCGGTGAGGTGTCGGTCGCCGAACTGCTGATCAAGCCGATCTCCGAGACCGCCGACCACTGGCGCCGGTGACGTGATCGCGGTGATCGCGCCGTGATCGGTATCGGCATCGACCTCGTCGACATCGAACGGTTCCGGCGTTCGCTCGAACGGACACCGTCGATGACGCAGCGATTGTTCACGCCGGTCGAACTGGCCTACGTGGCGCCGAAGGCCGACCCGGTCCCGTCGCTCGCCGCTCGCTTCGCAGCCCGTGAGGCGGTGATGAAGGCGCTCGGCGTCGGCCTCGGCGCGTTCGGCTTCCACGACGTGTGGGTCGAGCGGACCGAGGCCGGCATGCCGTGGCTCGTCGTGACCGCGGCGGCGGCCGACCTCGCCGCCGCCGCCGGCGTCACCACGTGGCACCTCTCGCTGACCCACACCGACGTGACCGCCGCCGCGTACGTCATCGCCGAGTAGCGCCACCGATTCGGCTCGGCGACGGGCACGCTGCCAACATCGCAGGATGATCGAGGAGTACAAGCAGGCCTGGGACGAGCTGACGGCGCCGGGGGCGCAGTTCGCGATCAAGGAGATCACCGTCCGCGACGTGCCGATCAAGGTGTTCGAGTCCGCCTTGCCCTCGATGCGGTTCGTCTGGGAGATGGCGTCGGGGTTCGGCGACCGCGACTACGTCGTCTACGAGGACGAGCGCTACACCTACGCCGAGGCCGACGCGATCATCCGTGCGCTCGCCCACCATCTGCGTGACGTGCACGGCGTCGGCGCCGGTGACCGGGTGGCGATCGCCATGCGGAACTATCCCGAGTGGGTGTTCAGCTACTGGGCGATCGTGTCGCTCGGGGCCGCGGTCGTCGGGATGAACGCGTGGTGGACCACCGACGAGATGAAGTTCGGCCTCGCCGACTCGGCCCCGAAGGTGGTCATCGCGGACCGGGAACGGATCGAACGGATGCTTCCGGTGCTCGACGAGATCCGCACCTCCACCCCGATGCACGTGATCACCGTGCGCTACGACGGCGACCTGCCGGCCGACGCCGCCCGGTGGGACGACGTGATCGATCCGGCGAACGCGCCGGCCGGGCTCCCCGACGCCACGATCGACCCCGACGACGACGCCTGCATCTTCTACACGTCGGGCACGACCGGCTTCCCGAAGGGCGCCCAGCTCACCCACCGGGGATCGGTGCACAACCTGATGCACCTCATCTTCATGACGTCCGCGGCCGGGCTCGCCGGGGCCAAGGCCGGTACCCCGGCGCCCGCACCCGCCGTCGATGCCGACGGCAACCCCCGTCAGAACGTGTTCATGGCACCGACGCCGCTGTTCCACGTGACGGCCAACAACTGCCTCCTCCACCCGGCCACCATCTCGGGTTCGCGGATCGTGTTCACCTACAAGTGGGATGCCGGCCGGGCGCTCGAGCTGATCGAGCGTGAGGGCGTCACCAACTTCTCGGGGGTGCCGACGATGAGCCGCGAGATGCTCATGCACCCCGACTGGGCCAAGCGCGACACGTCGACGTTGGCGGGCATGGGCGGAGGTGGAGCGCCGTTGCAGCCCGACCTCGTGGAGAAGATCGACAAGTCGCTGGCCGACGGCGCCCCGAGCACGGGGTACGGCCTCACCGAGACGCATGGAATCGTCACGGCCAGCGCCGGAGCGCTCTACGTCGCGAAGCCGGCATCGTGCGGTCGTGTCGTGCCGACGCTCGACTGGAAGCTGGTCGACGAGGCCGGCGAGGAGGTGGCGGCCGACGGCGTCGGCGAACTGTGCGTGCGCGGCTCGGTCGTGATCAAGGGCTACCTGAACCGCCCGGAGGCGACCGCCGAGTCGATCCCGAACGGCTGGTTCCACACCGGCGACATCGCCCGCGTCGACGAGGACGGCTTCGTGTTCATCGTCGACCGAGCGAAGGACATGGTGCTGCGCGGCGGTGAGAACGTGTACTGCTCCGAGGTGGAAGCGGCCATCTACGA
>CAZYWK010000032.1:0-37883 GCA_964651825.1 uncultured Ilumatobacteraceae bacterium
TCACCTATCACCTCGGCCAAGCCGGCCTCGTCGCCTCACTCGTCTGAGCCGACCGGGCGACGGGCGAGGGGTTCAGGAAGATTCGGCGGCGGCGGCGAGCCGCTGCAGGGTCTCCTCCATGCCGGACGGTTGTGCGCGGCCGGTGGCACCGTAGCCAGTCCGCGGGCGCGCGGCGACAAGGGTGCGGTCGTCCGGCGTCGGTAGCCTCGGACCGCTCATGGAACGTTTCGGTCTCGTCGGCCTCCCCAACGCGGGCAAGAGCTCGCTGTACAACGCCCTCACCGGCGGGGGCGCACTCGCCGCGCCGTACCCGTTCGCCACGAAGGACCCGAACATCGGCGTCGCCAAGGTGCCCGACGAGCGGCTCGACCGGCTCGCCGCCATGTCGAAGTCGAAGAACGTCGTGCACGCGGCGGTCGAAGTCGTCGACATCGGCGGCCTCGTCGAGGGCGCCAGCAAGGGCGAGGGCCTCGGCAACAAGTTCCTCGCCAACATCCGTGAGGTCGACGCCATCGTGTTCGTCCTGCGGGCGTTCGTCAACGACGACATCACCGGGCCCTCCGACCCGCTCGAACACCTCCGCGTCGTCGAGCTCGAACTGGCACTGGCCGACCTCGAGACCGTCGAGAAGCGGCTGCACCAGACCCAACGCCAGGCCAAGCTCGACCGGTCGATGGCCGAGGAGGCCGCCAACCTCCAGGTCGCGTTCGAGGCCCTCGCCGAGGGCACGCCGCTGTACCGGGCCGGGCTGAAGGCCGACGTGCGCGACGCGCTGGCGCCGTACTTCCTGCTCACCAACCGCCGCGTGCTCGTGGTCGTCAACGTCGGCGAGGACGACATCGAATCGATCCCGGAGAAAGAGGCGCTCGTCGCCGCCGAGTTCAACAACGCCGGCGACAACGTCGAGGTGATCGGCATGTGCGTGCAGCTCGAAGCCGAAGCGGCGGCGATCACCGACCCCGACGAACGCGCCGAGATCCTCGAGGGCTTCGGCCTCGGCGAGGGCGCCCTGTTCCGGATGGTCCGCAGCGCCTACCACCTGCTCGGGCTGCGCACGTTCCTCACCACCGGTGAGAAGGAGTCGCGGGCGTGGACGTTCTACGACGGCTCGACCGCACCCGAGTGCGCCGGCCGCATCCACTCCGACTTCCAACGGGGCTTCATCCGCGCCGAGGTGATCCAGTGGGACGAACTGCTCGGGCTCGGCTCGTGGCACGCCGCCAAGGACGCCGGCAAGATGCGCGTCGAAGGCAAGGACTACATCGCCCAGGACGGCGACGTGATGGAGTTCCGCTTCAACGTCTGAACCGCGCGGGTCGACGGTGAATCGGCCCGGTGCGCGGCCCCCACGACCGCGCACCGAGGCCATTCCCGCCCACCGGTGGCCGCCCACCGCCGGCGCCGCTCGAACGTCACCATCACCTCTGCAGATCGCGCTCGACCGCCGGTGATACACAGTTCGATGTGAAACTCGCCGACCACTCCCGGGTGCCGCTGCTGTTCGGGCCCTCACCGATCCATCCGCTGTCCCGCCTCAGCGAGGCGCTCGGCGGCGACGTCGAGATCTGGGCGAAGCGGGAGGACTGCAACTCGGGCATCGCGTACGGCGGCAACAAGGTCCGCAAGCTCGAATACCTCGTCGCCGATGCCCTCGCCCAGGGCTGCGACACGCTGGTGTCGATCGGCGGGATCCAGTCGAACCACACCCGGCAGGTCACCGGCGTCGCCCGCTACCTCGGCCTCGGCTGCGTCACCGTGCAGGAGAGCTGGGTCGACTGGCCGGACATGAACTACGACAAGGTCGGAAACATCCAGCTCACCCGGATCCTCGGCGGCGACATGCGCATCGACCCGGCCGGCTTCGACATCGGCATCCGCGACAGTTGGAAGGACGCCATCGCGTCGGTCGAGGCCGCTGGCGGCAAGCCGTACCCGATCCCGGCAGGGGCGTCGGACCACCCGCTCGGCGGGCTCGGGTTCGCCAACTGGGCCGTCGAGCTCGCGGCCCAGGAGGCCGAGCTCGACACGTTCTTCGACCACGTCGTCGTGTGCACCGTGACCGGATCGAGCCACGCCGGCATGATCGCCGGATTCGCGCTCGAGGACCGCGCCGACCGCCACGTCATCGGCGTCGACGCGTCGGCGACGCTCGACAAGACGGTCGATCAGGTGACCCGCATCGCCCGCAACACCGCGGCGACGATCGACCTCGGGCGCGAACTGCGCGACGACGAGATCGTCGTGGTCGCGGGCTACGAAGGCCCGGCGTACGGGATCCCGGACCAGCAGACCATCGACGCGATCCACCTCGCGGCGCGCACCGAAGGGATGCTCACCGATCCCGTCTACGAGGGCAAGTCGATGGCCGGGCTGATCGGCATGATCCGCTCCGGTGAGATCCCGGCCGGGTCGCGGGTGATGTACTGCCACCTGGGCGGCCAACCCGCGCTCCCCGCCTACGCCGGGGCGCCCGGGCTCGGCTGACCGCCAGCCGCACTGTCAGGCGGTGGCGAGGCGCAGCACGAGCGCGGCCACCGCGAAGAGCAGCGGCACCACGGGCGCCAGCACCTGTTGGACGCCATCACGAACTCGCAGGTGGGCGATCACCGCGCCGAGCATGTACAGGACCACGCCGATCGCCGCGGCGATGCCGATCGGCGCGACGAACAAGCCGACGATCAGGCCGACCGCGCCGGCGAGCTCCAACCAACCGAGCAACCGCAGGTGCCGCCCCATCCCGACGTGCTCGATCAGCTGCTCGACCTGGGGGACGCCCTGGAACTTGCCCATCGACGATCCGAACAGCAGGAGGGCGAGCAGGACGGTCACGATCACGCAGGCGAGGAACATCGCCGTGATCGTACGATCTGGCAAGCTTCGGACATGGCTTGGTTGGTCAGCGACGCGCGGGTCCTGGCCTCGGCAGAGGTCGCCGACAGCCGCTCCGCGCGTCGGCGGGGATTGCTCAAACGCGACCACCTCGACGGCGCGCTCGTCATCGAACCGTGCCACTGGATCCACACCATCGGGATGCGCTTCCCGATCGACGTGGCCTACCTCGATCCTGACGGTGTCGTGATCAAGACGCTGCAGATGCGCCGCCACCGCATGGGCGTACCGGTCCACCGCGCCCGGAGTGTGATCGAGGCCGAGGCGGGAGCGTTCGCCCGCTGGGGTCTGCGGGTCGGCGACGTCGTCGAAGTGCGCTGCGACGACGTCGCCGAGGACGCGTGAGCACGCTCTGGCTGGTCGCCACCCCGATCGGCAACCTCGGCGACCTCGCCCCGCGTGCGGTCGACACCCTCCGCCACGCCCGCCTCATCTGTTGCGAGGACACCCGCCGTACCGGGCTGCTCCTGCAGCACGCCGGCATCAAGGCCGAACGACTCGCCGTGTGCAACGACCACACCGAGCTCGCCCGGATCGGCGACGTGCTCGACGTGCTCGGCCAGGGCGGCGACGTGGCGATCGTCAGCGACGCCGGCACCCCTGGCATCTCCGATCCTGGCGAGCGGATCGTGCGGGCGGCGATCGACGCCGGCTACACCGTCAGCGCGATCCCCGGTCCGAGCGCGGCGATCATGGCGATCACGATCAGCGGGCTGCCCACCGACCGCTTCGTGTTCGAGGGCTTCTTGCCCCGCAAGGGCCGCGAGCGCGCGTCGCGCTTGGCCGAGCTCGCCGCCGAGCGACGAACGAGCGTGATCTACGAGGCACCGCACCGCGCCGAACGGACCCTGAGCGACCTGCGCGAGGCCTGCGGGGATGATCGAATGGTCGTCGTGACGCGGGAACTCACCAAGTTGTACGAGACGGTGGTGCGCGGCCCCTTGGGCACGATCGACATCGGCGAGGCGCGGGGTGAGTACGTGTTCGTGCTCGCCGGCGTACCCGTCGACGACGCACCGGTCGACGACGAGACGATCCGTGACGCCCTGCGCGGCGAGTTCGCGGCCGGCGCCTCGACCCGCGACGCGTCCGCCGCCGTCGCCACCCGCCTCGGCCGTCCCAAGCGCGAGGTGTACGACCTCGCCCTGGCTCTGCCCCGCGCGGACTCCGTGCGTTCTGGCCCCGTCCCCGAACGCACGAGGTCGGGCGATGAGTGAGTACGTCGGGGTCGCGAGCTCTGGGACGAGCGCGGCGTTCTTCGACCTCGACCGCACCCTGATCTCGGGGTCGTCGGCGTTCACCTTGGCCCTGCAGGCACGCAAGGCCGGGCTGATCCCGAACGTCGAGTTCGTCCGCGACGCGTTCGGGGCGGCGACGTTCAAGCTGCTCGGCGCGAGCGACAACACGACCGACGAGGTCCGCGACCGGGTCCTGAAGGCGGTGACCGGGATGCGTCAGAGCGACCTCCAAGCGCTCAACACCGAGGTGCTCCCGCGATTGCTGGCCCGGCTGCGTCCCGAGGCGCGCCGCCTCCTCGACCGTCATCGCCACGCCGGCCGCGACACCTACATCGTGTCGGCCGCCCCCCAGGAGATCGTGGAACCGCTCGCTCACTCGCTCGGGATGACGTCGGGCGTCGGCACGCGCAGCGTCGTCGTCGACGGCGTGTACACCGGCGAGCTCGCCGGGCCGTTCTGCTACGGCGAGGGCAAGGTGATCGCCATTCGCGAACTGGCCGACTGGCAGGGCTACGACCTGTCGCAGTGCTACGCCTACAGCGACTCGGCGAGCGACCTGCCGATGCTCGAAGCGGTCGGTCACCCGGTGGCGGTCAATCCCGACGGCCGGCTCGAACGCCACGCCCGGCGCCACGGTTGGCCGATCGTGATCTTCAGCCAGCGCACCAAGTCGGTCATCCGCCGGACCGCGGCCTCCGTCGCCACCGTCGGCATCGCGGGGGCCAGCTTCGCCGCCGGCACCGCCGTCGCCAGCGCCCGCCAGTCCTCAGGATCCAAACGCCGCCGCCGCTGAGCCGATCAGGACGGGCGGGGGGCGAGGGCGAGTTGGCGGGACTGGCAGACGAGGGTGCCGGTGGAGTCCCAGATCGCCGCCTCCTCGTCGAGCAGGCCGTCGTGGACGAAGCGCGACACGAACGAGCACCGCAGCGGGCCCGGCGCCGGCACGCCGCGGACGTGCACCGTCAGCTCGACGGTCGGCACCCACGCGACGGGCAGGTCGGTGTTGAACACCGCCGGCGGGAACGCGTCGGCGGCGAACAGCAGGGCGATCGCGTCGACCGGTTCGTCGTCGGCCAGCGCGAACCAGCCGTCGATGCGGGCTTCGCCGCTGGGTGAGCCGGTGCGGAACCCGACGTCCTGCGGGCGCAGGCGGATCCGCAGCCGCTCGAAGATCGCCGGGCCGGGCCCTTCGACCGGCGTGGGCGGGATTGCGCAGTCTTCATAGGGCGGCAGGTCGACGGGCGTCTCGATCGCGTACGACGGACCGCCAGGTGTCTGCTCGCCGAACGTGCCGAGGAGCCGGATGATCTCGGTGTCGCCCATCCGCAGGCTGCCGGTCGCCGTCGCCAACCGGCGGCCGGTGCGCACGACACCGACCTCGACCGCGCAGTGCCCTGCCGGGGCGGGCTTCAAGTAGTGCGCCGTGAGCGTCAGGGGCGGGCGGCCGACCGCCTCGCTCATCGCCCGGCCGGCGATCGCCATCAGGTAGCCGCCGTTCGCGTTGCCACCGATGTCCCAGCCCGGCTTCACCTCGGCGTCGAACACGATCGCACCGTCGTCGCTCGCCGCGCCATCGATCAGCAGCCCGCCATCGGCCACCGATCGCCGCTGCACTGATGTTGCGGCCGCAAAGACTCCGGTCATTCCCGCACGGTATCCACCATCGGACGCGAACGAAGAACCTCTAGCGTTGACGGCGATGACCAACCCGGCGACTGACCCGACGATCGACGCTGTGAACCGGCTCTACGTGACGACGCCGATCTACTACGTCAACGCGGAGCCACACCTCGGCCACGCCTACACCACGATCATCGGCGACGCGCTCACCCGCTGGCACCGCCTCCTCGGCGACGACGTCAAGTTCCTCACCGGCACCGACGAACACGGCCTCAAGATCCAGCAAGCCGCCGAGACCGCGGGCCTGACGCCACAGGAGTTCACCGACTCGATCGCGCCGAAGTTCGTCGACGCGTGGAAGCGGCTCAACATCGCCAACGACGACTTCATCCGCACCACCGAGCCCCGCCACAAGGCCGCCGTCGCCGAGATCCTCCAGCGTTGCTACGACGCCGGCGACATCGAGCTCGACCTGTTCAAAGGCCTGTACTGCGTGCCGTGCGAGCTGTACTACTCCGACGAGGAGTTGCTGGCGGGCAACCTCTGCCCGATCCACCAGCGGCCCGTCGAGTACTTCGAGGAGGAGAACTACTTCTTCCGGCTCTCGCGCTTCGAGGACCGCCTCCTCGACTGGTACGCCAAGCACCCGACGGCGATGAAGCCCGAGCACCGCGGCAACGAGGCGATCGGCCTGATCCGCGGCGGGCTGCGTGACTTCTCGGTCAGCCGGACATCGCTGCAGTGGGGCATCCCGCTGCCCTGGGATCCGAAGCACGTCACCTACGTGTGGTTCGACGCGCTCACCAACTACCTCGCCGCGGTCGGTTACGGGGACGGGACCGACCGCTTCGAGGACTGGTGGCCGGTCGACTACCACCTGATCGGCAAGGACATCGTCCGCCAGCACTGCGTGTACTGGCCGGCGATGCTGATGTCGGCGGGCCTCGAGCCACCGAAGGGCTGGGCGATCGGTGGATGGCTCCTGGTCGGCGGCGAGAAGATGAGCAAGACGTCGGGCAACGTGGTCAACCCGCTCGATCTGATCGACGACGTCGGCCTCGACGGGTTCCGCTACTACGTGCTCGCCGACACCCCGTACGGCAGCGACGGCGACTTCACCTACGAGGGCCTCGTCACCCGGTACAACAGCGACCTCGCCAACAACCTCGGCAACCTGCTGGCGCGCGTCGCCACCGTCGTCGCCAAGAAGTGTGACGGCGTCGGGCCGCAACCCGATCCGGCGAGCCCGCTGGCAGCGGTCGCGGCGACCACCTACGCCGACACGGTCGCCGGCTGGGACATCGTCCAGCCGAGCCGCGCCCTCGACGCGACGTGGCAGCTGATCCGGGCGACGAACGCGCACCTCGAGGCCAACGAGCCGTGGAAGGCCGAGCCCGGCCCCGACGTCGACCGGGTGATGGGCGACGCCCTCGAGGCGCTGCGGATCGTGGCGATCCTCGTCCAGCCGGCGATGCCCGACACCGCCCAAGCCGTGTGGGAACGCATCGGCATGAGCGGTCAGGTCGTCGACCAGCGGCTCCCCGCCGCCGCAACGTGGGGCCAGTATCCCGGCGGTGCGACCGTCACCAAAGGCGACGCCCTCTTCCCCCGCCTCACCGCGTGACTCTCACCCACCGCCCGCCCTCGGCCCGCCAGCGCCGTGAGGTCCTTCGCGTGAAGTTTGTGGCAGCCGATCGGCCGACCCGCGGTCAGTTCGACTGCCCCAAAGCGATGCCGCGGAATTTGTGGCAGCCACTCGGCTCACGGGTCGGCCGATCGACTGCCACAAACCCACCGAGCCAGTTGGAGACCGGCGCCGGGAACGCCAGCGACCAGCCGGCAGGAGGCCGACCCCGATCGCCACGACGAGGACCGACATGAGGCCGACTCGATCGGAACTGCCGACTCGATCGGAACAGCCGACTCGATCGGAACGGCCGACTCGAATGGAACAGCCGATTCGAATGGAATGGTTCGATTCGCACTGCCACGTGCACGACGAGCGGATCCCCGACGGAGCGGACGGCGCGGTCGAAGCGGCGCGGGATGCGGGCGTCACGACGATGGTGTCGGTCGGTTGCGACCGGGCGACGTCGCTGGCGGCGATCGAGGTCGCCGCCCGATTCGACCACGTGCACGCAACGGTCGGTCTCCATCCGCACGACGCGTCGAACGGCGTCGACACGATCGTCGACCTGCTCGACACGCCGGGGATCGTGGCCGTCGGCGAGGCCGGGCTCGACTACCACTACGACCATTCGCCGCGAGACGTCCAGCGGGAGGCGTTCGCCGCACAGATCCAACTCGCCCACGAACACCGGCTCCCCCTCGTCATCCACACCCGCGATGCCTGGGACGACACGTTCGACATCCTCCGCGCCGAAGGCACGCCCGCCGGCACCATCTTCCACTGCTTCACCGGCGGCCCCGGCGAGGCGCGGACGTGCCTCGACCTCGGCGCCACGCTGTCGTTCTCGGGCATCGTCACGTTCAAGGGCGCTCCTGAGGTGCAGGCCGCGGCCCGCGACTGCCCGCTCGAGCGGATGCTCGTCGAGACCGACAGCCCGTACCTCGCCCCGATCCCGCACCGCGGCAAGCCGAACCGGCCGGCCTGGGTCCCCCACGTCGGCCGCTTCATCGCCGACCTGCGCGAACTCCCCGTCGAGGCCATCGCGCGCCACACCACCGCCAACGCCACCGCGCTGTTCATCCGCTGACTCGGCGCACTTCGGCGGGTGGGCGTTCGGGCGCGCGGGCGTTCGGAAATGACGGCATCGCCGAACGTGAGATACGCTCTTCACCCTGATCAGACGGCCTCGGCAATTCGCCCGGCGGCCGGTCCGAATCGAGCGATGAGCGTGGCACCCAACGACACCGACCGACGCCGCTTCCTGCTGGCGAGCGCAATGACCCTCCTTGCGCTCCCCGCTCTCTGGTGGGCGAACAAGCAGTCCGACACCGGCGCGCCGAACGTCGCGACGGTGGGGATCGAGGTCGCCGACGCCGACGTCAGCCCGGTCGCCCTCGACCCGGCCGTCACCGATCCGGTGACCACCCCGACGGTCGTCGCGACCACCGTCGCTCCGGCGCCCGTCACGCCCCCGCCGACGATCGACAACGCACCGCCGGTGTTCCTCGATGGCCCGAGCACCGCCGGCGCGGTCGGACCACCCGTCGTCGGCACCACACCCGCTCCGGCCGTGGCCACGATCACGAGCCGCGCGACCTACCGGAGCACGGTCAGCCCAGCCGACACCTGCCTGGTGAGCGACATCGCCACCGGCACTCGCATCACCGTGATGAACCTCGACAACGGGCACTCGGTCGAGTGCGTGGCGACCCGCGTGTACGCGTCGGCCGCCGAGGGCATCGTGCTCTCCACGGATACCTTCGCCAAGATCGCCGATCTCACCGACGCGCCGATCCCGGTCGAGATCACCCCGTGACGCATTCGCGCCCGGCGATCCGCGAGCTCCTCGAATCCCACCACCTGGCGCCCCGCCGCGACCTCGGCCAGAACTTCGTCGCCGACCCCAACACCGTGCGGCGCATCGCCGACCTCGCCCGCATCGGCCCGGACGACCGGGTCGTCGAGATCGGTGCCGGGCTCGGCTCGCTCACCCTCGCCCTCGCCGACACCGGCGCGGCGATCACCGCGGTCGAAGTCGACCACGGGATCGTGCCATTGCTGCGCGAGGTCGTCGCCGACCGCCCCAACGTGGCGGTGATCGAGGCGAATGCGATGGAGCTCGACTGGGACGAGCTGCTCGACCCCACCCACGATCGCTGGATCCTCGTCGCCAACCTGCCGTACAACGTGGCCACGCCGCTGGTCTGCGACCTGCTCGACGGGGTGCCGCAGATCCACCGCATGATCGTGATGGTGCAGCGCGAGGCTGCGGAGCGCTTCGTCGCCGCACCCCGGACGCCGGCCTACGGGGCGGTGAGCGTGAAGGTCGCGTACTGGGCGACCGGCCGCATCGTCGGGCACGTCCCGGCGTCGGTGTTCGTGCCGCGGCCGAACGTGGAGTCGTCGCTGGTCGAGATCGAACGTCGCCGCCCACCCGCCACCGAACCGGGTGCGCTGTTCGAGCTCGTGCGGGCCGGTTTCGGTCAGCGCCGCAAGATGCTGCGCCGCTCGCTCGACGGCATCGTCACCCCGGAGCAGTTCACCGCCGCCGACGTCGCGCCGACCGCACGACCCGAGGAGCTCGACGTCGCCGCGTGGTGCCGGTTGGCCGAAGCCGTCCAATCTGCGCCATGACGTCCCACGTGACGACGTGGCGGGCCCACGCCAAGCTCACCCTGTCGCTGCACGTGACCGGCTTGCGCGACGACGGCTACCACCTGATCGACGCGGAGATGGTCAGCCTCGAGCTCCACGACCTGCTCACGTTCCGAACCCGACCCGGCGGTGACGACGCTGTGACCACACTCGACACCGTCGGGCCCTTCGCCGACGGCGTCCCCACCGACCGTTCGAACCTCGTCGCGCGCGCCCTCGATCTCGCGGGGCGGACGGCGACCGTGACGATCGACAAGCGGATCCCGCACGGCGGCGGCCTCGGCGGCGGATCGACCGACGCCGCCACGGCGCTGCGCTGGTCCGGCTTCGGCGCCGAGCCGGACCAAGCGAGCCTCGTGCGGGCGAGCGCGCTCGGCGCCGACATCCCGTTCTGCCTCGCCGGCGGTCGGGCGCGGGTGCGCGGGATCGGTGAGATCGTCGACCCGCTCCCCCACATCGAGCGCGCCATCACACTCGTCATCCCGCCGCTCCAGATCAGCACGCCAGCGGCCTACCGGGCCTGGGACGAGCTCGCGGCCGGCGAACCTCGGCGGTCAACCGGCTCGAACGGCCAGGCGCGCAACGATCTCGAAGCGGCGGCGATCATCGTCGAACCCGAGCTGGCGACGTGGCGCGACCTGATCGCCGATCGGATCGGCGTGGCGCCGATTCTCGCGGGGAGCGGCGCCACCTGGTTCGCGCAGGGCGATCACAGCGAACCGCTGGCCGACCTCGAAGCACGCGGCGCCACCGTCGTAGTCACCCGCACGGTCGACGCCGGACGCGCCACCGGTCCCGGCACATGACCGGGACCGGTGACACAGAACGAACTGAGCGGAACTACTTGCGACGCTGGTGACGCGTGCGGCGGAGCATCTTCTTGTGCTTCTTCTTCCGCATGCGCTTCCGACGCTTCTTGATCAACGAACCCATAAGGGTCGCCACGCTATCGGTCGTGGCAACGCTCCCCACCCGCAGATACGGTGGCCACCGATGACCATCCGGGGTCGTCTAACGGTAAGACAGCGGTTTTTGGTGCCGAGAACAGGGGTTCGATTCCTCTCCCCGGAGCGATGAGTGTTTCAGCGATCGTCCTCGCCGCTGGTGAGGGAACCCGCATGCGTTCGGCCCGGCCGAAGCCGCTGCACCTGATCTGTGGCCGGGCGATGGTGCTCCACGTCATCCACTCCCTCGAGCTGCTGCGGCCCGAGCGGACCGCGCTCGTGGTCGGCCACGGCGCCGAACAGGTCACCAAGAAGGTCCAGCAACTCGCCCCGGCGTGGGCCAACGTGGCCTTCGTCGAGCAGGTCGACCAGAACGGCACCGGCGACGCCACCGCGATCGGGATGTCCGCGTTCTCGGGCGACGACTACGACGACGACGACTCGATCATCGTCGTGCTCCCCGGCGACACCCCGCTGTTGCGCCCCGAGACGCTCGCCGAGCTCGTCGAGGCCCACGTCGCCAACCGCAACGCCGCAACGCTGCTGACGAGCATCGTCGAGGACCCCACCGGCTACGGCCGGGTGATCCGCAAGAACAACGGCCAGGCCCAGCGGATCGTCGAACACCGTGACGCCTCGCCCGACGAGCTCGACGTGAAGGAGATCTGCACGAGCATCTATGCGTTCCGGCGCGACCTGCTCGGCCCCGCCCTGCGCAAGCTCACCAACGACAACGCCCAGGGCGAGTACTACCTGACCGACGTGATCTCGGTGCTCGCGGAGATGGGCCACCGGATCGGTTGCGTCCAGGCCCCGGCCGACGAGACCCAGGGCGTCAACGACCGCTGGCAGCTCGCCCTCGCCGAGCGCGAGCTGCGCTCGCGCACGAACCGCCACTGGCTGCTCAGCGGAGTGACGATGCTCGATCCGCGCCAGACCTTCATCGACGTCACCGTCCGGATCGGCCGCGACGTCACGCTCTATCCCGGCACGATGCTGCAGGGCTCCACGGTCGTCGGCGATCGGTGCGAGATCGGGCCCGACACGCGTCTCGTCGACTGCAGCGTCGGTGACGATTCCACCGTCACCCATACCGCCGGCACCGACGCCGAGGTCGGGCCGGGCGCGGTGGTGGGTCCGTATGCCCATCTCCCTGCGGGTTCGTCGGTCCCCGAGGCCGCGACGACCGGGGCGTTCTACACTGCACCTGCAGGGTGATCCGAGCGCGTCGATCAGGGGAGACAACCACACTCATGGAAAAGGTCACGACCAAGCGGCTTGCGCTGTACTCCGGTCGCACGCACCCCGAGCTCGCGCAGGAGGTGGCGGCGGCACTCGGCATCGAGCTCGGTCACGACAACCTCGTCGAGTTCGCCAACGGCGAGGTGCGCTGCCGGTTCGGCGAGTCGATCCGTGGGTCCGACGTGTTCGTCATCCAGAGCCACTACGGCGTCGACGGCCGGTCGGTCAACGACTCGATCCTCGAGCACCTGATCATGATCGACGCCGCCTACCGGGCATCGGCCAAGCGCATCACCGCCGTGTGCCCCTTCTACGGCTATGCCCGTCAAGACCGCAAGGCCGAAGGCCGCGAGCCGATCACCGCCCGCCTCGTCGCCGACATGTTCAAGGTCGCCGGCGCCAAGCGGATGATCTCGATCGATCTGCACTCCGGCCAGATCCAGGGGTTCTTCGAGGGTCCGGTCGACCATCTCACCGCGATGCCGGTGCTCGAGGGATACCTGCGCACGCACGCCAAGGCGCCGGTGATCGTGTCACCCGACGCCGGCCGCATCAAGGTCGCCGAGCGGATGGCCCAGCACCTGGGCGACTGCGGCGCCGATCTGGCGTTCATCTACAAGCGCCGTCCGAAGGGCACCGCGAACGTCGCCGAGGCGACCGAGGTGCTCGGCGACGTCGAGGGCCGGCTGTGCGTGATCACCGACGACATGATCGACACCGCCGGCACGATCTGCGCGGCGGCCGAGCTCTTGGTCGAGCGCGGCGCGAGCGAGGTGTGGGCGATGGCGACGCACGGCGTGCTGTCGGGCCCGGCGATCGACCGGTTGAAGAACAGCCCGCTCAAGCGGATCATCCTCACCAACACGCT
Organism: uncultured Ilumatobacteraceae bacterium; assembly: GCA_964651825.1. Classification (GTDB taxonomy): domain Bacteria; phylum Actinomycetota; class Acidimicrobiia; order Acidimicrobiales; family Ilumatobacteraceae; genus Sva-07. The sequence goes on from CAZYWK010000032.1 coordinate 13,087, forward strand.
CCCGCTGCCGAGCGAGAAGCAGCTCGACAAGATCGAGGTGCTCTCGGTCGCCCCGCTGATCGCCGAAGCCCTCGGCGCCGTCTTCGACGACACCAGCGTCAGCGACATCTTCGACGGCGAAAACCTGGCGTAGAACGCTGAGCCACCCATGGTGTGGCCATCCGTCGTGCGAACCGCCGGAACTGCGTGCCGAGCGACGCCCGGCGACGTCAAAATGGTAGCGTTTGAATCCGTCAAATGGTAGTGTTACATGGTGTCAGACAGTAGCGTTTGAACGGCCGACCTACCCATGACCAGGAACGACGGATATGTGCGGCGGATTGTCGATGATGAACTCGACATCCTGCTCAGCGGGCTCCCGGCCATTCTGCTCGACGGGCCAAAAGGCGTCGGCAAGACGGCGACTGCGACGAGACGCGCGACGACGGTCAGACGTCTCGACGAGGCGAGCGTCGCTGGCGTGGTCCGTGCCGACCCGTACATCGTCGGCTCCGACGCGCCGCCGGTGTTGATCGACGAGTGGCACCGGATCAGCGAAGTCTGGGACGCGGTGCGGCGGATCGTCGACGACGACCCCAGTCCCGGGAGGTTCCTGCTCACCGGTTCGGCGCCGATCAAGGGCACGCATTCCGGCGCCGGCCGGATCACGACACTTCGGATGCGTCCGTTCTGCTTGGCCGAACGGCTCGATGAAGCTCCGACCGTCTCGTTGACCCGCCTCCTCGACGGATCAGCCGGGGCGATCGGCGGCCGCTCCGAGATGAAGCTCACCGACTACGTCGACGAGATCATGGCATCGGGCTTTCCGGCGATCCGCGGTCTGCCCGAATCGACCCGTGTCGCGGCGATCGACGGCTATCTCGAACGGATCGTCGATCACGACCTACCGGAAGCCGGCTTCACCGTACGCCGTCCCGCCGCCGTACGAGCTTGGCTGCGCGCGTACGCGGCGGCCACCGCGACCACAGCGGCCTGGGAGCGAATTCGTACCGCCGCTACCAGTGGTCTCACCAACACTCCGGCCAAGACCACCACCATCGTCTATACCGAGCTGCTCACGCAGTTGCGGATCCTCGATCCGATCGAGGCGTGGTCACCGTCGCTGAACCGTCTCCGTCGGCTCACTGGCGCGCCGAAGCATCACCTCGCCGACCCGGCGCTCGCCGTCCGCCTGCTGCGACGCACCCGTCGGCACCTGCTGAGCGGGGACGACGGCGCCATCCAGGTCCCCAACGACGGCGCACTACTCGGCAATCTGTTCGAGTCGTTGGCCGCCCTGACCGTGCGCGCCGCGGCGCAGGCTGCAGGCGCGTCCGTCTTCCACTTGCGAACGAGCGGCGGAGAGCGAGAGGTCGACTTCATCGTCGAAGGCGACAACGGCATCCTCGCGCTGGAGGTCAAGCTGGCGGGCGGGATCGACGACCGCGACGTGCGACATCTGGCGTGGCTCCGAACACAGCTCGGCGACCGCCTCGTGGATGCCGCGGTCATCACCACGGGGCCCGATGCCTATCGCCGTAACGACGGGATCGCCGTGATCCCGCTCGCGCTGCTCGGCCATTGACGGCCGCGTCGCCGGCAAGGGGAAACGTCGCGCCCGCCCGGTAGCGTGGCTGACTGCTGTATTGACCTTGCGCGGCGCGGGAATCGACCAGATTCCGGTCCGACGCTTGACGAGAAGTTGATGGAAGTCGATCACCATGTCTGAGACCGTTCTCATCGCCGAAACCGGCCGTCGCACCGGGAGCTCCGACTCTCGCCGCCTGCGCGCCGAGGATCAGATCCCCGGGGTCGTCTACGGCCACGGCATGGACCCGATCAGCCTCTCGGTCAACCGCCGCGACCTGCGCATCGCGCTGTCGGGCTCGGCCGGCATGAACACGATCATCGACCTCACCGTCGACGGCACCGTGTACCCGTCGCTGATCAAGGACATCCAGCGCCACCCGGTCAAGCGCAACGTGCAGCACATCGACTTCATCCAGGTGAACCTGAACGAGCAGATCACCGTCGGCGTGCCGTTCGTCCTCGAGGGCGAGGCCCACGAGGTGCTCGCCCACCGCGGCCTGGTCGACCTCGCGGTCCAGGAGCTGCAGGTGCGCACCACGCCCCGTCAGATCCCCGACTCGATCGTCATCGACGTCACCGACTTCACGCTCGACACCGTCATCCGCATCGAGGATCTCACGCTGCCCGCCGGCGTCGAGGCGATCGGCGACCCCGACACCCCCGTCGTCACCGTGCTGGTCATGCGCGCGGTCGAGGAAGACGAGGCCGCGGAAGCCGCCGAGGGCGAAGGTGGCGAGGGCGCAGCCGACGGCGAGGCTGGCGAGGCCGCCTCGGACGGCGCTTCGTCCGACGACTGAAGTCGCCTCCACGCACCTCGACGTGCCGCGGACGAACGTGACGATCCAGCCATGAGCCTGTTCGGTCGCGTCGGCAAGGGAGCCCCCTTCGACTGGCTCGTGGTCGGCCTCGGCAACCCCGGTTCGAAGTACGCGGGCAGCCGCCACAACGTCGGCGAAGCCACCGTCACCCTGCTCGCGCAGCGCCGGGGAACCGCGCTCAAGGGCGGCCGCGACAACGCGCTCGTCGCGGAGACCAGGTTCGGCGACGAGCGCGTCGTCCTGGCGTTCCCGATCACGTTCATGAACGACTCCGGCCAAGCCGTCTCCGCGCTCGTGCGCCGCTACCGCATCGAGACGCCCGAACAGATCATCGTCGTGCAGGACGAGCTCGACCTGCCGCCGGGCGAGCTGAAGGTCAAGGCCGGCGGTGGGCTCGCCGGGCACAACGGGCTGCGGTCGATCAAGCAGCACCTCAAGACCGACGACTTCCTGCGCGTGCGCATCGGCGTCGGCAAGCCGTCGTCGAAGGAGGCAGGGGTGGGCCACGTGCTGTCGAAGGTCCCCAAGGCCGAACGCGAGCTGCTCGACCTGCGCGTCGCCGACGCCGCCGACGCGGTGGAGACGATCATCGGTCACGGCATCGATGCCGCGATGCAGCGCTTCAATGGCAAGCAATGACCGGCGGCCAACACACGACCGGAGCGTTGAGCTCGCTCCCCCAGCTCCTCCGCGACGAACCCGGGCTCACCCGCGCGCTCGGTGACCCGAGCGCCCGCCTCGCCGTCGTCGAGGTGGCCCGGCCGATCTCGATCGCCGCGCTCTCGTACCTCTCCTCGAGCCGCCCGCTCGTCGTCACCTGCCCGACCGGCACGATGGCGGGACAGCTCGCCGACGACCTCCGCCAGTTCCTGCCGACCGACGACGTGGCGCACTTCCCCGGCTGGGAGACGCTCCCGTTCGAGCGCGTCAGCCCCAGCGTGGAAACGATGGGTCAGCGCCTGGAGATCCTGTGGCGCCTGCGCGACCCGGATCGCACCCCGGCGATCATCGTGACCGGTGTGCGAGCACTGCTCCAGAAGCTCGGCCCCGACGCCACCACGATCGAGCCGGTGGTCGTACGCCCGGGAGCGACGATCGACCCGGACGAGCTGTCGGCCACCCTCGTGCAGTTCGGGTACCGGCGCGAGGAGCTCGTGGAGCACCGTGGAGAGTTCGCGCGGCGTGGCGCAATCGTCGACGTCTACCCGTCGACGGCCGATGCGCCGATCCGCATCGACCTGTGGGGCGACGAGGTCGACCGGCTGACCACGTTCGGCGTCAACGACCAGCGCTCGATCGGCGACGTCTCCGAAGCACGCATCTTTCCCGCCCGCGAGCTGATGCCGTCCGACGACGTGCGCACCCGCGCCGCGAAGCTCGTCGAGACCGAGCCGTGGGGGCGCGAGCAGTGGGAACGCCTCGCCGAAGGTGCCCACTTCGACGGCATGGAGAGCTGGCTGCCCTGGCTGGTGGGTGACGGGCTGATCGACGACGATCGGCTGCTCACCGACGTGCTGCCCGACGGGGCAAAGCTCGTGCTCGTCGAGCCGCGGCGGATGCGCGACCGGGCGATCGACCTGATCGCCGAGGAGGACGACCTCGCCCGCACCCTGGCGTCCACCTGGGCCCGCGACCCCGACCGGACGTTCCCCCGCCTCCACGCCGAGCCCGACACGCTGCTCACCGGATCGGGTGCGTTCTGGTCGATCGACTCGACGCCCGAATCACCCGACATCCCCGTCGTCGAAGCCTCGGGCTGGGGCCCGGTCGCCGGCGACGGAACGGGCCTCACCGACCGGCTGACCGAGCTGATCGGCCGGGGCTTCCGCGTCGTCGTCGCCGCCGATGGCGCCGGCTCGGCCGCCCGGCTCCACGACCTGCTGCTCACCAACGGCCTCGACTTCCCGGTCGTCCTGCCCGCCAGCTCCCGCGAGTCGGGGCCGGGCGGGTCGATCGTCGTCGCGCCGCTGCACCGCGGCTGCACGCTGCCGAACGCCAAGGTGTCGATCGTCGCCGAGAGCGACCTCACCGGGCGGCGGCGCGCCCACCGCACCGCGCGTCCGCGGAAGCGCAGCGACAGCGCCAGCACGTTCCAGGACCTGAAGGCGGGCAACTACGTCGTGCACCACCAGCACGGCGTCGGCAAGTACGAAGGGATGGTCAAGCGCGACATCGGCGGCGTCGAGCGCGACTATCTGCTGCTGTCGTACAAGGGCGGCGACAAGCTCTACGTGCCCAGCGACCAGATCGACACGCTGCGCCAGTACGTCGGCGGCGAGGCGCCCGCGCTGCACCGCCTCGGCGGGTCGGACTTCGCCAAGACGAAGAGCCGGGTGCGCTCGGCGGTGCGCGAGATCGCCCAGGAGCTGGTGGTGCTGTACCAGAAGCGGGTCCACGCCACCGGCCACGCGTTCGCCCAGGACACCCCGTGGCAAGCCGAGATGGAAGAGGCCTTCCCCTACGTCGAGACGCCCGACCAGCGCACCGCGATCGACGACATCAAGCGCGACATGGAGCTGGAGCACCCGATGGACCGCCTCGTGTGCGGCGACGTCGGTTTCGGCAAGACCGAGGTGGCGATCCGCGCCGCCTTCAAGGCGATCCAGGACGGCAAGCAGGTGGCGGTGCTCGCCCCGACGACGCTGCTCGCCACGCAGCACGGCAACACGTTCGCCGACCGCTTCGCCGGGTTCCCGATCCGCGTCGAGGTGCTGTCGCGCTTCCTCACCGCGAGCCAGGCGAAGAAGGTGATCGAGGGCGTCAAGACCGGCGAGGTCGACTGCATCATCGGCACCCATCGTCTCCTCGGCAACGACGTGAAGTTCAAGGACCTCGGCCTGCTGATCGTCGACGAGGAGCAGCGCTTCGGTGTGCAGCACAAAGAGACGATGAAGAAGATGAAGACGAACGTCGACGTCCTCACGCTCTCCGCCACGCCCATCCCGCGCACCCTGGAGATGTCGCTCGTGGGCATCCGCGACCTGTCGCTCCTCCAGACGCCGCCGGCCGACCGCCAGCCGATCCTCACCTACGTCGGCGAGTACGACGAGCGGGTGGCGATCGAGGCGATCCGCCGCGAGTTGCTCCGCGAGGGTCAGGTGTTCTGGGTCCACAACCGCGTGCAGTCGATCGACACCGCGGCGCGCCGGCTGCGCGAGCTCGTGCCCGAGGCCCGCATCGCCATCGCCCACGGGCAGATGGACGAGGGCACCCTCGAATCGGTCGTGCAGGACTTCTGGGACGGCGAATACGACGTGCTCGTGTGCACCACGATCATCGAATCCGGCATCGACATGCCGACCGTCAACACGCTGGTGGTCGAGCGCTCCGACCTGCTCGGCCTCGGCCAGATGCACCAACTCCGCGGGCGTGTCGGCCGGTCGGGCTCGCGGGCCTACGCCTACCTGTTCCACCCGCGTGACCGGGTGCTGAGCGAAGAGGCCTACGAACGGCTGCGCACGATCGGCGAGTCGACCGAGCTGGGCTCGGGCTTCAAGATCGCGATGCGCGACCTGGAGATCCGCGGCGCCGGCAACCTGCTCGGTGAGTCGCAGTCGGGCCACATCGCGGCGGTCGGTTACGACCTGTACTGCCAGATGGTGACCGAGGCGGTGAGCGAGATGAAGGGCGAACCGCAACCGCCGAAGGCCACCGAGATCAAGCTCGACGTGCCGACCGACTCGTACCTGCCGGCCGACTACGTGGCCAAGGAGGAGCTGCGCCTGGAGGCCTACCGCCGCCTCGCCGCGGTCACCACCGCCGGCGAGGTCGACGACATCCGCGTCGAGTGGGAGGATCGCTACGGCCCACTGCCCGAGCCGGCGGCCGCACTGCTCCAGGTCGGCTACCTGCGCGCCGAGTGCCATCGCCTCGGCATCACCGACATCCAGATGAACATCGGCTCGGGGTCGTCGAACACGGCCAAGCTGGCGCCGATCACGCTCAAGTTGAGCGAGACCATGCGGCTGCGCCGGATCGCCAAGGCGGCGATCTACAAAGAGGACCTCGGGCAACTGATCGTGCCACTGCCCCGCGGCGTCGAGCCCTGTGCCCACCTGGTGCGCTTCCTCGACGAACTGATCCCGGTCGAGGACTGACCGGTAACCTCACCCGCGTGCTTCGCCGCCTGTTGCTCTCCATCGTCGGATTGTTCGCCCTGTCGGCGGCCGCCACCGGGTGCACGACATTCTCCGACGCCAACGCGTCGGCTCGCGTCGACGACACCGAGCTCAGCCCCGACCAGCTCAGTGCCTTCGTCGAGGCGCTCGGCCAGGACGTCACGAGCGGCGACGCCGTGCGCAACACGCTCAACATCTGGGTGCTGGTCGAGGTCGCCACGGCCGGGCTCGACGACGCCGGCATCGTCGTGCCCGACGATCAGCTCGCCCAAGCCCGGGCCGTGCTCGAGGCCCAGCTCGCCGGGTTCACCGAGCTCCCGGCCGCCACGGCCGACGAGCTCGTGCGCTGGCAGGCCACGCTCGGCGTGATCGACTCCCAGCCCGACCCACAAGGCCTCATCACCGCCGCCACCGACGCGGCGGACATCCACATCGATCCGCGTCTCGGCACCTTCGACCCGGTCGTGGGCGTGCTGCCCCTCGGCGGCTCGACCGCCGGCATGGCCGCCGGCTGAGGCTCGAGGTCGACGTCGAGGTGACCGGGCGATGACCGGCCCGACCGTCGAGGGCTGGGCCGCGGCACCCCGCATCGTGATCGTCGGCCTCGGTCCGGGTGGGTCCGCGGACGTCACCGCCGCCACCCTCGACGCGATCGAACGGATCCCGATTCGCTACCTGCGCACGGCGCGCCACCCGTCGGCGGTCGTGGTGCCCGACGGCGCGACGACGTTCGACGAGCTCTACGAACGCGCCGACACGTTCGACGACGTCTACGTCGAGATCACCGACCGGCTGCTCGCCGCCGCCGCCGAACACGGCGAGATCCTGTACGCGGTGCCGGGCTCACCGCTGGTGCTGGAACGCACGGTGCGCTACCTGCGTGAGCGCCAGGCCGCGGGGACTGCGGATGTCGAGCTCGACGTGCTGCCCGCGCTGTCGTTCCTCGACGTCGCCTGGGCCCGGCTCGGCATCGATCCGGTCGAGGCCGGGGTTCGCCTGGTCGACGGCCACGACTTCGCCGTCGCCGCGGCCGGCGAGCGCGGCCCCCTGCTCGTCGCCCACGCCCACGCCAACTGGGTGCTGTCGGAGATCAAACTGGCCGTCGACGGGGCGACCGGCGACGAACCCGTCACGATCCTGCAGGCGCTCGGCACCCCCGAGGAACGCATCGTCCCCACGACGTGGGCCGAGCTCGACCGCACCGTCGAGGCCGACCACCTCACGTCGCTGTGGATCCCGCAGCTCGCGGCGCCCGTCGGCGCGGAGTACGTGCGGTTCCATCAGCTCGCCCGCACGCTGCGCGAGCAGTGCCCGTGGGACATCGAGCAGACCCACGAGTCGCTCGTGCCGTACCTGCTGGAGGAGACCTACGAGGTGGTCGACGCGCTGCAGGCGCTCGACGCCGACGACCCCTCGACCGACGACGACCTGATCGAGGAGCTCGGCGACCTTCTGTACCAGATCGAGTTCCACGCCACCATCGCCGAGCAGGAGGGCCGGTTCACGATCGCCGACGTGGCCGCCGGCGTGCACGACAAGCTCGTGCGCCGCCACCCCCACGTGTTCGGAACCGTCGAGGTCGGCGACGGTGCAGAGGCGGTCGACACCGTGCTGTCGAACTGGGACGACATCAAGCGCGAGGAGAAGCAACGCAGCTCCGTGTTCGAGGGCATTCCCCGGTCGATGCCGTCACTCGGCTACGCGGCCAAGGTCGGTTCCAAGGCGTCGAAGGTCGGCTTCGACTGGCCCGACGTGACCGGCGCGTTCGCCAAGATCGCCGAGGAGACCGGCGAGCTGCACACGACCATCGCCGACGCCGACCTCGATGCCCAACGCGACGAGCTCGGCGACCTGCTGTTCGCGGTGGTCAACGTCGCCCGCCACCTGCGCATCGATCCGGAGCTGGCGCTGCGCGCCGCGACCGACAAGTTCCGCGCCCGCTTCGAAGCCGTCGAACGCGTCGCCACCGCACGCGGCATCGACCTGAGCGCGAGCGACCTCGCCACCCTCGACGCCCTCTGGAACGAGGTGAAGGAGTCGTTCGCGTGAACTACTCGTCGGCGAGCTCGGGGCCGGGGGCGGGTTGCTGGGCCAGATCGACCAGGGTCAGTTCCCACTCGCGGCGCCAGGTGCGCCAGCGCAGGTCGATCACCTCGTCGAACACGGTGGTCGCCCGCCATGTCGACAGCGCGAACACCGTCGCCGGCACGCCGTACACCACCGCCATCTGAACCGCCCGCTCGGCCGCCGTCATCCCGCGGTCGTCGAGGAGATCGTGGAGGCCGACGAGCACGATCACCAGCGAGCCGACGGCGGCGAACAGCGATCCCACGAACCAGAGCACCACCACACGTCCCGGCGCACCGATCCGTCTCGCCTGACCGGCGAGATACCCGAACGGGAGCCAGACGACCAACAGGCCGACCACCGCGGCGATGACGCTGAGCCCGACCGCCTGCACGTCACTCGTCGAGTTCGAGAAGTGCGGCTGGGCACGCGAGAAGACCACCGACACACCGAACGGAGCGGCGAACGCGAGGATCCACAACACGGCGGCCAGCACCGCGCTGGAACCTCGCTGGTAGCGGCTCGCGGGAACGAGGCGATCGGCGTCGACCATCGCCAGCACGCTCCACGTGAGCAGCAGCACGGCGGCGAGCACATGCGGTGCGATCACGAGCGGAGCCTCGACGACGCCGCCCGGGTCGAGCGCGTACTCGGTCATCACGACGACCGCGATGCAGACGAACATCGTGAGCAACAGCAGGTACCGCAACCACCACGTGGCCGCCAGCCTCGGCGGTGGGTCGCTGCGCAGCGGGACGAACGGCCTGGTCGCGGACGGCCCCGGCACGTCACGTTCGGGCGCTGACCCCCCAACGAGAACGGACGTCTGCGGTGACGAGGGCGGCGCCGGGATCGGTGAGGGCGGCGGCGGGATCGGCGTCACGCCGTCGGAGGCCAGCGCGGGCCCGACGATCGGGAACGGCAGCGAGGCCGGGCGCTCACCGATCCCGTCGGGCAAGCTCGGCTCCGCCACTGGTCACCTCAACCTGCTCGGGCCGGAACCTGCCCGGCGGCGCGGTCTTCGATGGAGCGGCGTTGGGCCACCAGCGCGTTGTGGGTGTCGGCCTCGTACCGGGCGGCCACACCGATCGACCGGCACGCCTCGGTCACGGCCAACGTCGACAACAAGAGCACGAGGGCGCCGAGACCCAGGTAGCCGGCGAAGCGGCCGAACTCGAAGCTCGTGACCGTCTCCGTCGAATCCGACAGGGTCACGAGTCCCTGCACGTACACGAGGAGCACCACGGCGAACACGTAGGTGATGCGCAACGGCGTGCGGCGGGCGTCGACCGCGGCAGCGGCCCGTTCGAGCAGCGCGAACGGCACATACAGGATCGCAGCCTGCGCGGCCAACGTGAGCACGACCCGCTCGATGCTGGACTCGTCGTCGATGCGATCTGCCAGCACGAGCACGCCGACGAGCGCCGCCGGCCAGGCCGCCGCAGCGAACAACGGGTTGCGGCGGGCGCCGGTCGCGAGGCGGATGTTGCACACGGCGGCGAAGCTCCAGATCGCCACGAGCGCCGTCACGATCACCCCGACCACACGGCCGGCGGCGTACAGCTGATCGATCGTGTCCCACGCCCGGTCGCGTTGGCTCGGCAGCACGATGCCGTCGCGCGTCTCGAGCCAGAACATCACCATCACCGCAGAGCCGACGACCGCCAGCAGGGCGAGCCCGGCGAGCCCGACGACGATCCCGAAGCGCAGGGCATCGGTCGCCGGAATCTGGCGCACCTCGGCACGGACGTCGAGCTTCGAGGCTCGACCGCCGGGCACCGCGAGACCGGCGGCCGGTCGTCCCGTCGGTACGGCCGCCAGCCGCGGGAGCCCGAGCCGGCGGGCGGCCCCGAACGAGATCGCCTCTTCGACCGATTCACCTGCACGCCAACCGAGCAACACGACGATCACACACGGGGTGATCGCCACCACCGCCACGACCCACATCGGCGCCAGCTCGTCGGTCGATTCCACCGCGCCGCCCGCGTGCAGCCCGGCGACCGTCGCCACACCGACGACGGCAAGCACGATCGGCACCCACATCCAACGCCCGAGATCGGCCGCATGCCCGCCGACCTGACGAACCACGCGCGACAGGTACTGGAACGGCCAGTACGCGAACGGCACCGACAGCAGTACCGACAGCACGGCCACCGCGAGGGGGATCGACGACGGGTTCTCGTCCGGCGTGTTCAGCGAGCTCGACAGCACCGCCACCACGCCGGCGGCCGAGGTGACGAACAACATCGGCAACGCCCACGTCGCGACAGCGCGCCAGGGGTCGGGCGGGTCGACGGTGAGCGCCGGGGCGACGAGCCGGCGGGCGTTCTCGGTGGCGACGTAGGTCCACACGAGGATGGCGACCGCAGCGAGCACTCCGGCACCGATCGACGCGAGCATGATCGCCGGCGACCGGGTCAGCCCGTCGAGCAACCGGGCCACCTGCCACCCGCACAAGGCGAAGAACGACACGATCGCCAGCATCGCCAGCACCCGCCACGGCAACATCGCTCGGAGCTCGACGGCCGCAGGCGCCGCGGGTCGATGCCCCGGTGTGGAGTCGTCGCCCGGCGCCGCGAACTGGGGCAGCGGCCCGGTCAGGGGCGCGTCCGACACAACCGGGGGCGGCAGCATCGCGGTCGTCGTCGACGAACCCAGGGGTTCCATGTCGCCACCATCGGCACCGGCAGCCAGCGACTTGAGCAAATGTTCAGGCTCGGCCGCACCGGGCGCGGCGACACGGCTGTCTCAGCACACCGGCAAGACTGGAACCGATGCGGCTGCAACTGTCGAACCCGTCGGCCCACCCCGACATCGCCGGGCTGCCATTCCTCGACCGGTTGGAGGACTGGAACCTCGACCGCATGCACGGCGTGCTCGGGCTGCACCGCCACGTCGTGCGCCTGATCGAGCTCGACAATGTCAGCTATGTGATCAAGGAGCTGCCCGACCCCCTCGTCGAACGCGAGTACCACCTGTTGCGATCGCTCGCCGACGACGGTCTTCCGACCGCCGAGGTCGTCGCCGCGCTGACCGGCAAGCCCGACGGCGCCGACGGCATGCTGATCACCCGGCACATCGACTATTCGCTGCCCTACCGCACGCTGCTGGCCGGCCGCGGCCTCAAGATCCCCTACCTCGGCGAGCGGATGCTCGACGCCCTCGTCGGCCTCCTCGTACGGCTCCATCTCGCCGGCTACTTCTGGGGCGACTGCTCGCTGTCGAACACACTGTTCCGCCGCGACGCCGGTGCGCTGTCCGCCTACGTGATCGACATGGAGACCGGCGAGCACTACCCGTCGCTCACCGACGGCCAACGCACCCTCGACTTGAACATCGCGACCGAGAACGCCGCCGGCGGCCTCCTCGACCTGCAGATGGGGGGCCGCCTCGCCGCCGACATCGACCCGTGGGAGGTGTCGACGCAGATCGAACAGCGCTACCGCTCGCTGTGGGACGAGCTGACCGCGGCCGACGAGCTCGCCAGCGATGAGACGTTCAAGATCGAGCAGCGCATCCAGCGCCTCCACGATCTCGGCTACGACGTGGAGGAGATGGAGATCGTCGCCTCGCCCGACGGCAACCGGCTCCGCTACATCCCGCGAGTCGTCGAGCACGGGTTCCACTCCGAACGGCTGAAGAGCCTGACCGGCCTCGAGACGACCGAGAACCAGGCCCGCCGGATGCTCGGCGACATCCGGGCGTTCAGCGCCGAGCTCAACCAGCACCGCCTCGCCGAGAGCGCGCTCACCGGCCGCCCGCTGCGGCCGCTCCCCGAGAACGTGGTGGCCGTGCGCTGGCTCGATCAGCGGTTCGAGCCGTTGATGGCGAGCGTGCCCGACGAGCTGCACACCAAGCTCGAAGCAGCCGAGATCTACCACCAACTCCTGGAGCACCGCTGGTTCCTGTCGGAAGCCGCTGGCGCCGAGGTGCCGCTCGCCGACGCACTCGCCTCCTACATCGACGACGTGCTCGCCGATGCCCCCGACGAGCTCCTCCACCTCGGTGAGCCGACCGCCGAATTGCCCGTCATCGTCGTCGACGCTCCGACCTGGCCCCCTCCGGGAACTCACCCCACCGCGCCGACCTGAGCGGGCCGGCTCCCGAGGACGCGGCCAGTGGCGACGGCTACGTTGAGCAGCCATGAGCGAAATCTTGAGCATCGTCGGACGCGAGATCCTCGACTCGCGTGGCAACCCCACCGTCGAGGTCGAGGTGCTGCTCGACTCCGGTGCCCTCGGGCGGGCGGCCGTCCCGTCCGGCGCGTCGACCGGGGAGTACGAGGCGGTCGAACTGCGCGACGGCGACGACCGCTACGGCGGCAAGGGCGTCCGTCAGGCCGTCGGCCACGTCAACGACGAGATCGCGGACGCGCTCGAAGGGCTCGACGCCCTCGACCAGCGCGGCCTCGATCAGTTGATGCTCGACCTCGACGGCACCGACAACAAGGCCAAGTTCGGCGCGAACGCGATCCTCGGCACCAGCCTCGCCATCGCCAAGGCGGCCGCCGTCGAACTCGACGTGCCGCTCTACCGGTACGTCGGCGGCGCGAACGCGCACGTGCTGCCGGTGCCGATGATGAACGTGATCAACGGCGGGGTGCACGCCGACAACTCCGTCGACATGCAGGAGTTCATGATCATGCCGCTCGGCGCGCCGAGCTTCTCCGAGGCCCTGCGCTGGGGCACCGAGACGTATCACGTACTGAAGGGCATCCTCCACGACCGCGGGCTGTCGACCGCGGTCGGCGACGAAGGCGGCTTCGCACCCGACCTCGACTCCAACGAGGCGGCGATCCAGCTGCTCGTCGAGGCGATCGAACGGGCCGGCTTCTCGCTCGGCGACGAGATCGCCATCGCCATGGACCCTGCCACGAGTGAGCTGTTCCGCGACGGGTCGTACCACCTGGCCGGCGAGGGCAAGGTGCTGTCGCCCACGGAGATGGCCGCCTACTGGGAACGGCTCGTCGACACGTACCCGATCGTGTCGATCGAGGACGCGATGGACGAGAACGACTGGGAGGGTTGGGCCACCCTCACCGCGGCGATCGGCTCGAAGGTGCAGCTCGTCGGCGACGATCTGTTCGTCACCAACACCGAGCGCCTCCAGATGGGCATCGACCGTTCCGTGGCCAACTCGATCCTGATCAAGGTCAACCAGATCGGATCGCTCACCGAGACGCTGAACACCGTCGAGCTCGCCACCCGCCACGGCTACACGTCGGTGATGAGCCACCGCTCCGGCGAGACCGAGGATGCCACGATCGCCGACCTCGCCGTCGCCACCAACTGCGGCCAGATCAAGGCCGGCGCCCCGTGCCGCAGCGACCGCGTCGCCAAGTTCAACCAGCTCCTGCGGATCGAAGCCGACCTCGGCGAGTCCGCCGCCTACGGGCTGGCATGACGCGGCATCGCTGGGACGGGCTGCGATGATGGCGCCCGTGAGCCGTTCGCAAACCACGTCGATCAAGCGGCCACCCACGCAGGCCGCGGCCGACGAGGGTCGGTCGCGCCTCGGCGACTTCACCCGCCCGATCCCGGTCGACAAGCGCCTGTCGAGCCGCCCGAAGGTCGCGCTCTTCGCCGGACTCGCCGTGCTCACGATCATCGCGGTGCTCGGAGCGGCGATCTTCATCCTGCCGATCGGCACGTGGCGGGACCAGGACGTCGACCTCGCTCAACGGCAGGCCGAGCTCGACGAGCTCGAGAAGGTCAACGGCCAGCTCGCCGCCGAGGTCGACCGCCTCCAGACCGACGACGGCATCCGCGAGGCCGCCCGCGAGGAGATCGGGTTCGTCGAGGCGGGCGAGGAACGCTCGACCATCCTGCCCCTGCCACCGCTGCCGACCGACCTCCCCGACGGCTGGCCCTACAGCGTCGTCACCGGCATCATCGCCGCCCGGCAAGCCGGGCCCACCCCGACCGGACCGGCCGGCGACCTCGCCGACTAGGTTGCGCTCGACCCATCCACGTCGAGGAGCAGCAACCATGGCCGGCAGCATTCTGGGAGAGCGCGTCCTGCGCAAGGAGGACCCGAAGTTCCTCACGACAGGAGGCGTGTACGTCGACGACATGGAGGACGAACGCCTCACCGGAGCGGCCCACGTCGTGTACGTCCGGTCGTCGGCGGCGCACGGCACGATCCTGTCGATCGACACCGACGAGGCCCGGTCGATGCCCGGCGTGGTCGGCGTGTTCACCGCCGCCGACCTCGAGCTCGAGCCAGCACCATCGGCGTTCAACCCGATGGTCGCCCGCACGTTGCTCGCCAGTGACAAGGTGCGCTACGTCGGCGAGCCCGTGGTCGCAGTGGTGGCCGAGACGGCGAGGCAAGCGGTCGACGCGGCCGACACGGTCTTCGTCGACGTCGACTTCCTGCCGGCCGTCGTCGACATCGATTCAGCGGCCACTTCCGAGACCCTGATCTACGACGGCGCGGGCTCGAACGTCGTGTTCGACACCACGGTGCTCGGCATGCCCGAGAACTCCCCCGCCGAGGAGTACTTCGCCGGCTGCGAGGTCACCGTGACCGGTCGCTTCCTCAACCAGCGAGTGGCGCCCTGCCCACTCGAGGTACGCGGTTCGGCCGCGGCGTGGATCGACGGTCGCCTCCACCAGTGGGTGTCAACGCAGCACGCGCAGGGCATCAAGCCGGTATTCGTGGCCGCCAACGGCGTGGAGGACGCGGACGTGCGGATCCTCACGCCCGATGTGGGCGGCGGGTTCGGGGCGAAGATCGGGTCGTACCCCGAAGAGGTGCTGCTCGGACCGATCGCCAAGCGCATCGGCCGACCCGTCAAGTGGCGCGAGACCCGCAGCGAATCGATGATGGCGCTCGGCCACGGCCGCGCCCAGGTCCAGTACGTCACCCTCGGCGGCACCCGCGACGGCAAGGTCACCCATTACCAGCTGCACGCGATCCAGGACTGCGGTGGCTTCGTCGAGGTCGGCGCGGTCCTCGCCCCGTTCATGACCCGCCCGATGGCGTCGGGCGTCTACGACATCTCGAACATCGAGGTGCGCACCACATCGGTCGTCACCAACACCACGCCCATCGTCGCGTATCGCGGCGCAGGCCGGCCCGAAGCGACCGCGGCGATCGAGCGGGGCATGGACCTCTTCGCCGCCGAGCTCGGCATGGACGCCGCCGAGGTGCGGCGGATCAACCTGATCCCGAAGTTCCTCGAACCGCACACGACCACGATCGGCCAGACCTACGACGTCGGCGACTACGAGACGGCGCTCGACAAGGCGCTCGACGCCGCCGGCTACGCCGACCTGCGCGCCGAGCAGGCCGCTCGCCGCGCATCGGGTTCCGACAAGCAACTCGGCATCGGCGTCAGCGTGTACGTCGAGATCACCGGCGGCGTGCCACCGGCAGGCGACAACGCCAAGATCGAAGTCCACGACGACGGCTCGGCTACCGTGTACACCGGCACGTCGCCGCACGGCCAGGGCCACGACACCGCGTGGTCGATGATCACCACCGAGCAGACCGGCATCCCGATGGACCGCATCACACTGGTGTGGGGTGACACCGACCTCGTGCCGGAGGGCGGCGGGACGATGGGTTCGCGATCGCTGCAGCACGGCGGCTCAGCGGTCAACAAGGCAGCCGAGGAACTGGTCGCGAAGGCAAAGCAGCTGGCCGCCTCGCTGCTCGAGGCCGACGAGGCCGACGTCGTGCTCGACAAGGACGCCGGCGCGTTCCACGTCACCGGCACCCCGGCCGTGTCGAAGACCTGGGCCGATCTCGCCGCCGCGTCCGCGGCCGACGACCCGCTGACGATCGACACCGTCTATTCCGGCAGCGGGGCATCGTTCCCGTTCGGGTCCCACGTCGCCGTGGTCGAGGTCGACACCGTCACGGGCCGGGTGAGGCATCTCCGCCAGGTGGCCTGCGACGACGCCGGGCGCGTCCTCAACCCGATGCTGCTCGAAGGCCAGATCCACGGTGGCATCGCCCAGGGCACCGCGCAGGCGCTGCTCGAGGAGGTCCGCTACGACGACGACGGCAACCCCGTCACGTCGAACCTCGCCGACTACGGCATGATCTCGGCCGCCGAGCTGCCGAGCTTCGAGGTGGTGCACATGGAGACCCCGACGTTCCTCAACCCGCTCGGAGCGAAGGGCATCGGCGAGTCCGGCACGATCGGCTCCACACCGGCCGTCCAGTCGGCCGTCGTCGACGCCGTGAGCCACCTCGGTGTCCGCCACATCGACATGCCCGCCACCGCCGAGAAGGTCTGGCGCGCCATCCAGGCCGCCGGCTGACGGCCGCCGGGAGTACAGTCGTGACAGGACCTGCAACGTTCGGTGCCTGACCCCAACGTTGCAGGTGACACGACTGGAGGAGCTGCCATGACCGACGTCATCGAGGACCAGGCGACGACCGAGCACCCGCGGGCGACGTTCAAGACGTTCGAGGAATCGACGGCCGAGGACTGGGCGATGATCATGCCGCAGCTCAACGTCACCCAGTCGTTCGTCGCCGACCGCGTCATCCAGTTGATGCGCGACCTCGAGATCGACCACGGCGGCTTCCCCGTCAACCGGCTCGAGCACAGCCTGCAGACCGCCACCCGCGCCGAACGCGACGGGCGCGACGACGAGTACGTGCTGTGCGCGCTGCTCCACGACATCGGCGACACGCTCAGCCCGTTCAACCATCCCGACATCGCGGCCTGCATCCTCAAGCCGTTCGTGTCGGAGGCCAACCACTTCATGGTCAAGCATCACGGCGCGTTCCAGGGGTATTACTTCTGGCACTACATCGGCGGCGACAAGAACGCCCGCGACGAGTTCCGCGACTCGCCGTACTTCGACCACACCGAGGAGTTCTGCGCGAAGTACGACCAGACCGCCTTCGACGCCGACTACGTGAGCAACCCGCTCGAGCACTACGAGCCGCTGATCCGCCAGGTGCTGCACGGCCGCTGACGAACAGCAGATATCGTCCGGGGGCGGAATGACGGAATCCGCGGGCCGCACCCATGTCCTGATCGACCTCGACGGGACGATCTCCGACTCGTCGCTCGGCATCGGGCGATCGTTGGAGCACGCGTTCACCGAGTGTGGCTACGAACCACCGAACCCCGACCAGGTGCGCTCCGCCATCGGCCCCCCGTTCGAGATGACGTTCCCCACACTCGGGGTACCGATCGACGACGTCGAGCGGGTCATCGACGCGTATCGCGTGCGCTACGAGGACGTCGGCCTGTTCGAGAACGAGGTCTACCCGGGTGTGGCAGCCATGCTCACCTCGCTCGCCGACGCCGGCTACACGCTTGCCCTCGCCACCGCGAAACCGCAGCACACCGCGATCCGCATCATCGAGCACTTCGGGTTCACCGACGTGTTCGCCATCCAGGCCGGCGCCACCGCCACCGTCGGTTCCGTGCGCCGCACGAAGGCCGACGTCATCACCTACGCCATGCAGCAGCTCCGCATCGGCGCCGGACCGCACGTCGTGATGGTCGGCGACCGCGACCACGACGTGGAGGGCGCACACCTGAACGCCATCGACTGCATCGGCGTCGGATGGGGGTTCGGCTCGACCGAGGAACTGACCGATGCCGGTGCGGTCACCGTCGTCGATGTGCCCGCCGAAGTTGTGCCGGCCGTCGCCGCGACGTACCGTCCTGGGCGGCCATGAGCACCGAGATCGTCCCCGACCCGACGCGGCAGATCGCGCCCGCCAGCACGCTGTCGACCTCGTCGGCCGACCGCTTCATGCGCAAGCTGCTGCGCCTCCCCGAGGAGAAGACCGCCACGGCCGACGAGGCGCGTTCGGCATTCCAGAAGTCGCTGTTGATCAGCATGACCCGCTGCCTGCTGATGTACGTGTTCTTCCCGTTCGTCCTGCCGCTGATCGGCGTCGCCAAGGGCGTCGGCCCCGTGATCGGGCTGATCATCGGCCTCCTGGCGATCGTGTCGATCACGTTCAGCATCCGCCGCTTCTGGCGGGCGAACCACTCGAAGCGCTGGCACTACACGATCTTCGGCACGATCATCATCGGTTTCCTGATCGTGCTCGCCGTCAAGGACCTGACCACCATCACCTCCTGACGCTCGCGTGACATCCGACCCGCTCGGATGAGGCATGATGAGACGCATCGTCAGTCCGCTCACGAGCAATCGGGGGATTCCATGGAAGTCACCATCAGCATCAATGGAACGTCGCACCACCACGACGTCGAGCCGCGCACGTTGCTCGTGCACTACATCCGTGAACACGTCGGGCTCACCGGCACCAACATCGGCTGCGACACCTCGTCGTGCGGTGCCTGCTCGATCCATCTGAACGGCGAGGCGGTCAAGAGCTGCACCGTGCTCGCGGTGCAGGCCGACGGGCAGGAGGTCACCACGATCGAGGGGATGGCCGACGCCGACGGCACGTTGCACCCGATGCAGCAGGCGTTCATGGAGAACCACGGCCTGCAGTGCGGGTACTGCACCCCTGGCATGGTGATGGCTGCGAGCAGCCTGCTCAAGGAGAACCCGGCCCCGACCGAGGAGGACGTGCGGATCGGGCTCGAGGGCAATCTGTGTCGCTGCACCGGCTACCACAACATCGTGAAGTCGGTGCTCGCCGCGGCAACCGCCGGCAGCTGACACCGTCCCGGGGTCGCGTCTCCACACGAACGACCACGAACACGGCAACTGGATGGGGGTCCAGCCATGACAGTCATCGACGACACGACCGCCGGCACCGGCAACCGGGTGCTCGGTCGACGCCTGCTCCGCAAGGAAGACCCCGCGCTGCTCACCGGCGAGGGCGTGTTCACCAACGACATGAAGGTGCCCGGAGCGCTGCACCTCGCGGTGCTGCGCAGCCCCTACGCCCACGCCAGGATCCTGTCGGTCGACACGTCGGCCGCAGCCGCGATGCCGGGCGTCCGCGCCGTGTACAGCGGTGCCGATCTGGAATCGACCTGGGCGGCGCCGATGCCGTGCGCCTGGCCGGTCACCGACGACATGAAGAACCCGACCCATCATCCGCTGGCCGTGCACACGGTGCACTACGCCGGTGACGGGGTGGCGGTCGTGCTGGCCGAGAGCGACGCCGGCGCCCACGATGCGATCGAGGCGATCGACGTGCAGTACGAACCGCTCGAAGCGGTCACCGACCTCGAAGATGCCCTGTCCGACCGGGTGATCGTGCACGACGAGCTCGGCACCAACACGTCCTACACCTGGAACCTGCTCGTCGAGGAGCACGAAGGCGACGTCCAGAAGGCCTTCGACGCCGCCGCGTTCTCGGTCAGCGAACGGTACGTCCAGCAACGCCTGCTCCCGATGGCGATGGAGCCCCGGGCGGTGGTGGCGATGCCCCAGCCGTTCGGCGGCGACATGACCCTGTACTCCTCCACCCAGGTGCCACACATCTTGAAGGTGATGACCGCGATCACGCTCGGCATCCCCGAACACCAGATGCGGGTGGTGGCGCCCGCAGTCGGCGGCGGCTTCGGCGCGAAGCTCAACGTGTACGCCGAGGAACTGCTGTGCGTGGCACTCGCCCGCAAGCACGGCGTGCCGGTGCGCTGGAACGAGGGACGTTCGGAGAACGCGGTCGCCACCATCCACGGCCGCGGCCAGATCCAACACATCGAGCTCGCCGCCGACGCCGACGGACGACTCACCGCCGTGCGGGTCCGGCTCACTGCCGACATGGGCGCCTACCTGCAGCTCGTCACACCGGGCATCCCGCTGCTCGGCGCCTTCCTCTACGCCGGGGTGTACGAGCTGCCCAAGGCGTACGACTTCTCGTGCACGTCGGTGTTCACCACGATGACGCCGACCGACGCCTACCGCGGCGCCGGTCGGCCCGAGGCCACCTACGCCATCGAACGAGCGATGGACGCGCTGGCCAAGCAGGTCGGTGTCGACCCGCTCGAGCTCCGCCGGCGCAACTTCATCCCGACCGCGAGTTATCCCTACGAGGCGTTCACCGGGCTCACGTACGACTCCGGCGACCACCCGGCGGCGGCCGACAAGGCAGCCGAGCTCCTCGGCTACGACGCGGCCCGGGCCCGCCAGGCCGAGCAGAACGTCGACGGCGCCCGCAAGCGGCTCGGCATCGGGGTAGCGAGCTATTTCGAGATGTGTGGCCTGGCGCCGTCGCGGGTGTTGGCCTCGCTCAACTACTCGGCGGGCGGCTGGGAAGCGGCGACGGTGCGCATCCTGCCGACCGCGAAGGTGCAGGTCGTCACCGGCACCGCCCCGCACGGGCAGGGCCACGAGACGGCATGGGCGATGATCGCGGCCGACAAGCTCGGCCTCGACCCCGCGGATGTCGACGTGCTGCACTCCGACACGGCGATCGCCCCGCTCGGCCTCGACACCTACGGCTCGCGCTCGCTCCCCGTCGGCGGCGTGGCGGTCGCCATGGCCTGCGACAAGGTGATCGACAAGGCCAAACAGATCGCCGCCCACCAGTTGGAGGCGAGCCCCGACGACCTCGAGTTCTCCGGCGGCTCGTTCCGGGTGGTCGGATCGCCCGACAAGGAGATGCCGCTCGCCGCGATCGCGTTCGAGGCGTTCACCGCCCACAACCTGCCCGAGGGCCTGGAGCCCAACCTCGAGGCGCAGGTCACCTACGACCCGCCCAACTTCTCCTGGCCGTTCGGCACGCACATGTGCCTCGTCGAAGTCGACGTCGAGACCGGCCACGTCGACGTGTTGCAGTACGTCGCCGTCGACGACTGTGGCGTGCAGGTCAACCCGAACATCGTCGACGGCCAGGTGCACGGCGGCGTCGTGCAAGGCATGGCCCAGGCGCTCTACGAGGGCGTCACGTACGACAGCGACGGCAACCTGCAGACCTCGACGCTCGCCGAGTACCTCGTGCCGGCGGCGAGCGACGTGCCATCGATCACCCTCGGTCACACCGTCACTCCGTCGCCCACCAATTCGCTCGGCGTGAAGGGCGTCGGCGAAGCTGGCACGATCGGAGCGGCACCCACCATCATCAACGCCGTCGTCGACGCGCTGTCCGGCCTCGGCGTCACCGACGTCCCGATGCCGGCCAGCCCGCTCAACGTCTGGACCGCCATCAACTCCGCCCGCTCGACCAGCCAGAACCCTGGAGGAAACCCGTGATCCCTGCAGCATTCGACTACGTCCGCGCCGAGTCGGCCGAAGAGGCGATCAGCCTCGTCGGCCAGCACGGCGACGAGGCCAAGTTCATCGCCGGCGGCCACAGCCTGCTGCCGATGATGAAGCTCCGCCTCGCCCAGCCGACGGTCCTGATCGACATCGGGCGGCTCACCGACCTGTCGTACATCACCGACGGCGGTGACCACATCGCCATCGGCGCGCTCACCCGTCACATGGACGTCGAGAACTCGACGCTGTTGAACGAGCACGTGCCGCTGCTCGCCCACGCCGCCGGCGAGGTGGGCGACCCACAGGTCCGCCACCGCGGCACGATCGGCGGCTCGATCGCCCACGCCGACCCGGCCTCCGATCTGCCGGCCACCACGCTCGCCCTCGGCGCCACCTACGTGGCCCAGGGCCCGAACGGCACCCGCGAGATCCCCGCCGCCGAGTTCTACCGCACGTTCTTCGAGTCGGCCCTCGCTCCCGACGAGATCCTCACCGAGATCCGCGTGCCGAAGCGCACCGGTGGTGGGTGGAGCTTTCAGAAGTTCAACCGGCGGGCCCAGGACTGGGCGATCGTCGGTGTCGCCGCGTGGCGCAGCAACGGCGACGCCGGCGTCGGCCTCGTCAACATGGGATCGACTCCGATCCTCGCCACGAGCGTCGCGTCGGCGCTGTCGAGCGGCTCGTCGATCGAAGAGGCCGCCGAACTGGCGATCGCCGAGGCGTCACCGCAGGCCGACCTCAACGCCAGCGTCGAGTACCGCGAGCACCTCGCCAAGGTTCTCACCCGCCGAGCCCTCGAAGCTGCGAGCAGCTAGAGCAGCCCGGCGTAGCTGCCGCCGTCGACGTGGAGCTGCACGCCCGTGGTGAAGCGGGCCTGCTCGCTGCACAGGAACGTCACGACCGCGCCGAAGTCGTCGGCGTCACCCATCCGCAGTGATTCCCCGGCGTCGGCACCGTAGAGCTGGTCGACCCGCGGTGTGCGGTGGAGCCCGGGCTGGACGGTGTTGACGGTGACCCCCTCGGCTGCCACTTCGAGCGCCAGCGTCTTGAGGAACGCGGTGACCCCGGCGCGTGCGGTGTTCGAGAGGATCAGGTTGGGGATCGGCTGGCGCACCGACACCGACGTGATCGCCACGACGCGGCCCCACCGTTGCTCGCGCATCACCGGCACCGCGGCCTTGCACATCGCCACGATCGCCAGCAGGTTCGCATCGAGCGCGGCCGGGTAGGCGTCGACGTCGGTCGACTCGAACGTGCCCGCCGGCGGCCCACCCCCGTTCGGGACCAGGATGTCGATCCCACCGAGGATGTCGATGGCCTCCTCGACGAAGCTCCCCGCTCCCTCGGCCGTGCCGACATCGGCTACGAGCGGCACGCAGCCATGCCCCACGCGCGCCGCGGCCACCGTGAGCTTCGCCTCGTCGCGCCCGCAGATCACCACCTGCGCGCCCTCGGCGGCGAGCGCCGCTGCCGAGGCCAACCCCAGCCCCGACGACGCCGCCGCCACCACCGCCCGTCGCCCTTCGATCCCGAGATCCATCCCCTCACCGTAGAACTTGTCGCGGGCTACGATCGGACGTCAGTGAGATCATGAGCGAGTCACTCGACGCCGACGACCCACCCGACCTGCGCCGAGCACTCGACGCGATCGCGGACGCCGAGCCGGTGCCGTTCTGGTTGGAGAGCGTCGCCATCCCCGAATCGAACCCCACGCTCGTGCGCGACGAGCACTGCGACCTGTGCGTCGTCGGCGGTGGTTACACCGGGCTGTGGACCGCGGTCATCGCCAAGGAGCGCGACCCGTCACGCGACATCGTCCTGATCGACAAGGGCGAGGTCGGCGGCGCGGCGAGCGGTCGTAACGGCGGCTTCATGGAGTCGACCCTCACGCACGGCGTGGCCAACGGCATGGCCCGCCATCCAGAGGAGATCCAGCTCCTCGAGGACCTCGGCATCCAGAACCTCAACGCCATCGAGCGCACCATCGAGCGCTACGGCATCGACTGCGACTACGAGCGCAACGGCGTCATCGACGTGGCGACCACGAGTCACCCACCGTCGTACGTCGACGAGCTGCGCGAGGAACACGACCTCCTCCGTTCGCTCGGCCAGCACGTCGAGTGGCTCGACCAGGGCGCGATGCGCGCCGAGGTCGACTCGCCCACCTACGTCGGTGGCCTGTATCGCACCGATTGCGCGGCCACGGTCGATCCGGCCAAGCTGGCGTGGGAGCTGAAGCGGGTCGCCGAGGGCCTCGGCGTGCGGATCTACGAGCATTCACGGGCGACCTCGATCGACAAGGACGGCGCCGGGATGCGCGTCAGCTCGCCGCTCGGCAACATCCGCTGTGCCAAGGTCGTGCTCGGTACGAACGCCGACCGCCCGTTGCTCAAGCGGCTGCGCCAGTACATGGTGCCCGTCTACGACTACTGCCTCGTCACCGAACCGCTGACCGCCGAGCAGCTCGATCGCATCGGATGGGCCAACCGCCAGGGGCTGTCCGACATCACCAACCAGTTCCACTACTACCGGCTCACACCCGACAACCGGATCCTGTGGGGCGGTTACGACGCCATCTACTACTGGCGCTCGAAGATGTCGACCGAGCTGGAGAGCCGACCGGAGACCTGGGCGAAGTTGTCGGGCCACTTCTTCGAGACGTTCCCCCAACTCGCCGACGTCGACTTCAGCCACGCGTGGGGCGGCGCGATCGACACCAGCACCCGGTTCTCGGTGTTCTTCGGCACCGCGAAGTCGAACCGCGTCGCCTACGCCCTCGGCTACACCGGGCTCGGGGTGGCGGCCACGCGGTTCGCCGCGGTCGTGATGCTCGACCTGTTGAGCGGCCGCAAATCGATCGCCACCGAGACCGATTTCGTGAAGTCGAAGCCGCTCCCCTTCCCACCCGAGCCGTTCCGGTTCGTCGGCATCCAGGCCACCCGCTGGTCGATGGACCGCGAGGACAGGACCGGCAAGCGCAACGCCTGGCTCCGATCCCTCGACCGCCTCGGCCTCGGCTTCGACTCCTGACCTCGTTCATCGGGGACGGGGCCGGATGAACGGGGTTCAGGGGGCGGGGACGAGGACGACGATGCTGCGGCCGCCGACGTGGACGGTCG
>CAZYWK010000033.1:0-21723 GCA_964651825.1 uncultured Ilumatobacteraceae bacterium
GTTGGAGCGGATGACGAGATTCGAACTCGCGACCCTCACCTTGGCAAGGTGATGCTCTACCAGCTGAGCCACATCCGCATTGGGACGCACAATCTAGCAGTGGACCCGCCGGAGCGGACAACGCGATCGGGACGGCGCGGCACAATTGTGGTCGCAGGACCAGCTCAGCGCTGATCGGGTGGACGCAGATCGATACGCAACGTGAGGATGCCCTGCTCGATGGTGGCCTCGGCGTCGGCGAGCATGGCGAAGTCCTGGAAATCGAGCTGGGACTGCTGGAGGAATGCCTGACGCTCCTCGCCCGCGACGGGCGGCAGTGGCCGCTTCTTCACCGCAGCAGCGCGCTCCTGGAAGCGCTGGATCATCTCGTGGGGATCGAAGGTAGCCACGCGCCGACCCTACTGGCCTGCCACCGAGTCGTCGATGCGTTCGTCGGGCTCGGGCGGTGGCAGTTCAGGCTGCGACTCGGCGACCAGCTCCGACTCGACGACCAACTCCGACTTGGGCTCTGGCTCGGGCTGCGGTTCCGGCTCGGATTCAGCTGCCGGCACAACTCCCAGCGGCCGGGCTTGGTCGAGTTGGAGTCGGCGCGCCTCGGCGTCGCTCTTGCGCCACTTGCGGTCACCCATCCGTTCGAGCGGCGCGAGCACCGGTGGATCGACCCGGGTGCGCCGGTACACGATCACCGCGATCACGACGAGCGCGACGCCGATGACGACGAGCGAGATCACCATGGCGTACACGGTGCGGCTGGATGCGGCGTCGCCGGCAGCCACGAAAGGCGCGATTCGAAGAGTCACAACGCCGCGATTGTGCCAGGTTCTCGCGGTTTCACACCTGATGCGCCGCACACCACACGGTCGTCCGCCCGCCGATCTCGGCCCGCCGCAGGGGCGCTCCGTCCCGCGGGCACGGCGGCACGACGGCGCGCAGCGCCGGGTCGATGGTCCCCGTCGTGCTGCCGCCGCGGCGGAGCATGATCCGCAAGCGTCGCCTCATCACGGTGACGAGTCGCCGGATCTCCGGCCTCGTCACCGCGTCGGCGGGCCTCCCCGGCGCCAGGTCGGCCCACCAGAGGATCTCATCGACGCAGAGGTTGCCGAGTCCGGCGATGGCGTGCTGATCGAGCAGCACGGCCTTGAGTGCGGTACGCCGCCGAGCGAGCGTCACCTCGAGTTCGGACGGGGTGATCGCGAACATGTCCGGGCCGAGCACGCTCACGTCGGGGTCGAGGCTGATGTGGCCGAGGCGCCGCGGATCGTTCAATCGCACAGCGGGCGGGCTGCTGGACGGACCCGTCCACAGCAGGAGGCGGTCCCAAACGACCTCGTCGCGGCCCGAGGAGTACGACAACCGGTCGATCGGGGACTCACCGTCGACGACGACGCGCCCGGTCATGCCGAAGTGCAGCCCGATCGTCGGGCTCGGTTCGCCCCGACGTTCGGTGTCGACGAGGACGACCTTGCCCGCCCGGCGGACCGAGGAGATCCGTGCGCCGACCACCGCGCTGGCGAAGTGGGGCGGGGCAACCCGTTCATCGACCCATGCCGAGGTGATCCGCCGACCGATCGTCGAGGAGATCGCCGACCGCCAGATCTCGGCCTCCAACCCCTCCGGCACAGCGCCCTCGCTTCCCTGCCCAGGTTCGGATCAGAGGTCGGACTTGCTGGCGTTGTCGAGATGACGCTCCAGCGGACCCGCGAGCTGATCGCTGTTGATCAAGAACGCGTCGTGGCCGTGTGGCGAATCGATCTCGAAGTACTCGGTCGTCCCACCCACCGCGGCGCCGACGTCGGCGATCTGGCGTTGCTGATACGCCGGGTAGAGCATGTCGCTGGAGATGCCCACCGCGAGCGTCGGGCACCACACGCGGGCCATCGCCTGTTCCAGGCTCCCGCGTCCGCGGGCGATGTCGTGCAGGTCCATCGCCTTGGAGATCGCCAGGTAGCTGTTCGTGTCGAACCGGCGGGCGAGCTTGGTGCCGTGGTATTCCAGGTACCGCTCGACCTCGAAGCGTTGCCACATGTCGAGCGAGTCGCCGACCTTGGTCGTGTCGGCCAGTTCGCGCCCGAACCGATCGGTGAAGACGTTGTCGCTGCGGAACGTGACCTGTGCGACCATCCGCGCGACCTCGAGACCTTCGTGCGGGCCCTCACCGGGCGCCGCGGCGTAGTAGTCGCCACCGCTCCAGGCCGGGTCGAGCCGGATCGCCCGGCGCCCGATGGCGCCCCAGGCGATCTGCTGCGCTGACGCCTGCATGCAGGTGGCGATCGCGACGAGCGAGCGCACGCGGCGCGGGTACATCACCGCCCACTCGAGCGCCTGCATCCCGCCCATCGATCCACCGATCACCGACATCCACCGCGTCACACCGAGGTGCTCGCCGAGGCGGGCCTGGGCGCGGACCATGTCGCGAATCGTCACGACCGGGAAGCGTGATCCGTACGGCTTTGCGTCGACCGGGTGCGGTGATGCCGGCCCCGTGGAGCCTTGGCACCCACCGAGGACGTTGGCGCACACGACGAAGTACTTCTCGGTGTCGATCGCCTTGCCGGGCCCGACCGTGTCGTCCCACCACCCCGGTGTCGCATGCCCGCGACCCGCCGGCCCTGCGGCGTGGCTGTCACCGGTCCACGCGTGGCAGATGAGCACGGCGTTGGACGCATCGGCGTCGAGGCGGCCCCAGGTTTCGTACGCCACGACGACATCGCGCAGCGACACGCCGGAGTCGAGCGCGAACCCGCGATTGGTGGCGAACGTGAAGAACTGACGGTGACCCGGTTCGTCGCCCGGCAACCAGGCGCCGGTTGCGGGGAGCGGGGGTGGTGCCGTCATGTGATGTGGTCGATCGTGCCGGGCGGCGCGGATTCGTGCCGCCACGACGACCGGCCGCGATCGTACCAGTGGGGCGCCGCCGGGCCCGGCTTCGGTTTGTCGGCCCGCTGTGCCACCATCGCCAGATGACCGCAGCCGATCCGCCGGCGCCGCCGGCCCTGTTCGCCCGTGTCGACGACAACGTGTGGAGCCCGACCGAACTGTCACGAGGGCCGTGGGACCCACGCCACTGCCACGGCGGGCCGGTTGGCGCCTTGCTCGCCCGAGCGGTCGAGCATGCCGACGACGAGACGCACTGGCAGGTCGCCCGGCTGACGATCGAGCTGACCCGCCCGGTGCCGGTCGGCGTTCCGCTCACGATCGCCACCTCGATCGAACGCCCGGGCCGCAAGGTGTCGCTCGTGGCGGCCACGCTGCACGACGGGGCCACCGAGGTCGCGCGAGCTCGGGCCCTTCGCATCCGGATGATCGACCTTTCGCTCCCGCCGGGAACCGTGCAGCCGACCCCCGATCCGCCCGGAGAACCGGGCAGCGGACGGGCGATTTCTGCCGAATGGGGCACCGAGGCGGGAACCGCGTTCCACACCCATGCCTGCGAGCATCGATTCGTCGAGGGCGGTTGGGACGAACTCGGCCCCGTGGCGGTCTGGATCCGGCTGACTCGCCCGGTGATCCCCGGTGAGGAGCCGTCGGGTCTGCAACGGGTGGCTGCCGCCGCGGACTTCGGCAATGGAGTGAGCCGCGGCCTCGACACCGAACTGGTCACGTTCATCAACCCGGACCTGACGATCCATCTGCTCCGCCCGGCCGAAGGAGCGTGGGTCGGCATGCGCACCGAGTCGTACTACGGCTCAGGCGGCCTCGGCACAGGGGCCGGTTTCGCCGAATCGGCGCTCTACGACGAGCTCGGCCGGGTGGGCCGCAGCGTTCAGTCGCTCTTCGTCGAGGCCCGCTGACCGGGCGGCCGGGCCGTCGGGCGTCAGACCGAGAGACTGATCGGGAACGTCGCCAGCCACGCGAGCGTCGAGGCGAACACGAGGCAGCCGATCACGAGGGTGATCGTGCGCAAGCGCGGCGTTCGCAGTTTCGTGCTGATCCCGGCGAAGAAGAGCGCGACCGACATCAGCACGACGACCAGCACGTAGTTGGACGCCCGCTGGATGTCGCGGTTCACGATCTCGGCCGACGCGGCGGATTCGGCGTCGATCGCTGCCGTCTCAGCTGTCAGGGACTCCCGGTATTCCTCCATGGCGAAGGGTGAGCGCGGGGCGCCGGGTGTCTTGAGCGGTTCGAGGGCGATCCAAGCCTCGAACGACGACTGGAACTCCGGGCGGAACCTGGCCTCGTAGAACTCGGCCAGTTCGGTGTCGGCCTTGGCCGTGGCGTCGACCCACTCGATGAACGTCGCCACGTCGATCTCGGTTGCGCTCTCGGCCAAGCTCTGGGCGCGGGCGGCCTCCACCCGCAGGGCGTTGGTCCGGCTCGCGGCTCGGGCCTGCTCGCCGTTCCAGCGGGTCGCCTGGTAACCCGCCCATGCCGTGGTGACCGCTGCGAACGCGAGGAGGAACGTCGCCACGACCTCGAGCCAGTCACGCTCGCGCGGTTGGGTGGAGGTGGTCGGTGCCGTCATCCGATCACCACGATCCGGTCGTCCGGTTCGAGATCGAGGCGAGCGCTCGCCAGCGGGTTGAGTTGCACCGTGTCTCCTCGCTCTGGTGCCATGCACCATCCGATCGCGATCATCCCGCACGCGTAGCAGCGACGCGCCACCTCGTGGAACTCGACCGCGCCGGCAATGCCCAGCGACGCGGCATCGACGGTGCCGATGCCCGGACGCTGGTCGGTGTACAGCCGCAGCAGCACGGCCCGCCGCAGCGGTTGCTCGGCGAGCTGGGCGATCATCGAGCTGACCAGCGCGTCGCTGATCACGAAATCGTCCGGCCCGATCGGTGCGACGAGATCGACGTTGGCGGCATCGCGCAACTCGATCAGCACGCTCACCTCGTGCCCCGCTGCGAGCATCTCGCGGCGCAGGATCTGACGATTGAGCATCGTCCGACTGTCGGCCTCGTCGGGGCTCAGCCCGTCGCGATACGCCACCATCAGTACCGCGGTCAACGTGCGGGGGTCTGCGACGACGTCGAGGTGGACCGCGCCCGCCTTCAGCGGAACAAGCGTGACGCCGAGCCGTTCGTACCCCGCCACGTCTGGTTCGCCGTGCAGGATGACGGGGTCGAACACGATCGTGACCGAGGAACCGGGGGCGGCATTGTCGTCGAGCTGATCGACGAGCTGGCGGGCCAACGCGTTCCATCCCACGATCAGCACGTGCTGGACGCGCGACTCGACGTCACCGCCGGAGCGGAACGTCGACGGCACCTCGGCCGCGAGCGGGGGCAGTTCGGCGGAGTCGGCCGCGTCGCCGGTCCATCGGGTCGGGGTCGAGTCACCGTCGGCGATCACCACCAGGCGATGGCCCGCGGTCACGGCCGTCGTCGGGTCAGGGCCGAGCTCGACGCCACCCGCCGGGTCGATGAGCCCGATCGGGCGAACGTCGGCGTAGGCGAGCACCACGTCGGCGAACGAGCCACCGACAGCCTCTCGCGGTTCCAGCACGTACAGGTCGGCTCCGGTGAAATCGACGAGCTCCTGGACGATGCGGATGAGATGCGGGCCGCGGAACGCGTACGTCGCCAGGCGGGCGATCGCC
Source organism: uncultured Ilumatobacteraceae bacterium (assembly GCA_964651825.1). Taxonomy (GTDB): domain Bacteria; phylum Actinomycetota; class Acidimicrobiia; order Acidimicrobiales; family Ilumatobacteraceae; genus Sva-07. The sequence goes on from CAZYWK010000033.1 coordinate 5,546, forward strand.
TGGTCGGGGGTGATCGGGTGCACCGAGTCGCCACACGCCGTGACGAGATCTCGACCGACCTGTGGATCGTGGACCTCGGCCACGACCGGGATGGCCGACTCGCGGCCCAGTGCAACCCCCACGGCCAGGACGGCGCGCACCACGCCGGCACTACCCGTGTCCTCGTCGTCGGCCAGGACGATCACCGCTCGCGCCGACGCCGGCGCGACGATCTCGAGATCGCTGACACTCTTCGGGTCACCCCAGCGGAACACGACGTGAGCACCGTGCAGGTTGGGGTTGGCCGAGCGGACCTCGCGGCTCAGCTCGGTCGGAGCCTGGTTGGCGAGCACCACGATGACGTTGCGCCGCCGGTCCCGTCCTGCCAGCGCAAGCTGTTCGATGAGTGCCGGCAACCTGCTCGACGCCCCGAGGATCACCACGTGGTCGGACTCCACGACACCACTGCGGCCGCGCTGCATCGCCTCGATGCGCTGCTCGACGCCCGACGCGATGATGCCGATCAAGGTGCCGGCGATGAGCACGCCGAACAACGTGACCACGAGGGCGAGCACGCGCCGACCCCAGCCCACATCGCTCGCCATCGTGCCCGGATCGATCGTGCGCAGCAGGCTCTGCCAGAAATCCTCGGGCCACGACGTGTCCTCGCTGCCGGCGAGCGTCACGTCGAACACCGTCAGCAGCAGCGAGCTGAGCAGGATGGCGAGCAGCGTGGCGAGACCGAGCCAGAGCAGCACGGCCCAGGTCCCCCGCGACAGCACGTTGTCGAACCGGTACCGCATCCGGCGCCGGAAGTTGCCCATGTGTTCTCCGTCCGTCTGCCGTCTCCGGCTCAGAGGCTGCCGACGATCGGCTGGGCGAACCGTAGACGCTGGTCGTACCCGGCCTCGTACGGCAGGAACCCGTTGCGGTCGGGGAACATCAGCTGCACCATCTCGAACGCCCGGCCGGCATACCACGCGAACGCCGTCGGGAAGTACGCGGCATGCTCATCGAGGTCGATCGGCGCGAACACACACCGCAGTTCGTTGTCGAGCAGACCGACGAGCTCCACCGACAGGGGGATCTCGGTGCCGCCCCGGCACGCGTCCACGACGAGTTCGACGAGCCCGTTGGCCGCTGCCGGCGCGAGCCCGAACACGGCGATCTCGGCGAATCCGACGGCGTCGGGCACACCGACCGAGTACGCATAGGTGGGTACCGGCGGGTACTCCTCCGGCCGCGCCGACACGGGTTCGAGCGCCCATCCCTTCGTCTCGATCATCCACTCGATCTTCTCCTGATGATCGATGTGGAAGTCCGGCAGCTCCATCGCCCCATCCTCTCAAACTCCACGTTTGCGTCGGGAACGCGCACGGACAGGTGCGGAGAATCCCGACGCAAACGATGACTTGAGCGGTCAGATGAGGGCGAGGGCGTCGAGGTCGAGGGCGTGTTGGAGGTGGCGGGACGCCATCGCCGCGAACATCGCCTCGCTCCGGTCGCTCGATCCGACGATCTGCGAGGCGACGACGGCCATGATCACCCCACCGAAAGCGGAGCGCCGGTAGTCGAGCCAGAGTGCGTCCGCGTCGACGGCGACGTGGTACTGGCCCAACGCGGCGAGATAGAGCTCGAAGAGCTCGCGTTCGTGAACTCGCCGATCGTCCGGCGCGAGCCCCGCACCGCAGAAGTACGACAGGTCGCCCATTGGTGTGCCGTGGCCCGGCGTCTGCCAGTCGACGACCACGATCGGCACACCACGCTCGTGACGCCCGAACAGCAGGTTGTCCAAGCGGAAGTCGCCGTGCGTCACCGCCCACGGAGCATCCGGGGCTCCGGCCACGAAGTCGACGATGCGGGCGCCGAACGCCTCGGCCAGCGCGTACGCCTCGTCGGACAAATGCCGGCGGAAGGTCTCGGCGAACTGCGGGAACACCATCGTGTACAGCGCCTGGAGCTGCTCGCCGTCTTCGGGGCCCGAGCGGCGGGCCAACCAGTCGATCTCGTGCAGCGTCGGGTCGTCCCAGCGCGGTCCGTGCAACCGGGCGAGCTCGGCCACGGTGACGCGGGCGGTCGCGACGTCGCAGCCGGCAACCTGGTCGCCCTGCTCCGCAGGCGCCATGTCCTCGAGCACGAGCACGAAGTCACCCGTCGCTTCGTCCCACGCTCCGTGATGGCACTGCGGGACGCGGACGTCGACCGTGTCGGCGATCTGCAGGTAGAACTTCACCTCCCGCTCGTAGTTGCGCAGCATCACGCCGGTCATGCGGCTCGTCGGATCGGTCGACGGCAGCTTGACCACGACGGAGTCGGGCAGCTGGGGGTCGTGGTCGATCAGTGCGACCCGCAGGTTCATGCCGACCAGACCGTCGCCGATCCGCGACGACTCGACGGCGCCGACCCGACCCCCCAACAGCTCGGACAGCCACTCTGCAGTCACATCTTCGGCGTTCATCCGCGGGGACGGTAGTGGGCGATCCCGGTACCGTCGTCATCGAGATGTACCGGTTCCTGTTCCGTCCCAAATGGATCGCGTTCCACCTGCTCTGCATCGGTGGCGTGGTGCTCATGGTGTGGCTCGGGTTCTGGCAGCTGCGCCGGCTCGACGAACGCAAGGAGTTCAACGCCGAGGTGGTCGCGCGGTCGGAACTGCCGGCGGTCACGATCGACGAGTTGCTCGCCGAACCGGGCTTCTCGCCCGGTGAAGCGGTGTGGCGCGAGGTGACCGCCCAAGGCGTGTGGCTCCCCCAGCAGGTCGTCGTCTTCAACCGCTCGCAGGACGGGGTGGCGGGCGACAACGTGTTGACCGCGCTCGCTCAGGACAACGGCACGACGGTGCTCGTCAATCGCGGGTTCGTCCCGGTCGGCATCGATCCGCCGGTGCCGCCCGCCGGCCACGTCGAGATCCTCGGAACGGTCCGCGCGTCGCAGGATCGGCGGCGCGGTGAGCTCACCGACACCGGGCTGGCGTTGACCGAGGTGCGCAGGATCGACATCGACCGGCTCGCCCCACAGTTCCCTGGCGAGGTCGCGCCCGTCTACCTCGACCTCGTCGAATCGATACCACCGGTCGGCCCCGACGATCCCGCACCGATCCCGCCGCCCCAGCTGGACGAGGGTCCCCACCTCGGATACGCGATGCAGTGGTTCATCTTCTCGATCGCGGTGGCGGTCGGCTGGGTGCTCGCCGTCCGCCGCTCGATCCGCACCCACCGCGCCCGCAGCGCAGCGGGGTCAGGGGCGCAGGAGTCGGCCGAGCGCGGCGGGGTTGCCACCGGCGAGCCTGCGCCGCAGTGACCACGACGACGAGCGGAACACCTCCGCCATCACCGTCGCCGTGTCGGCGGGCGGTGCGTCGATGCGCAGGAACGTCGACCAGCGATCCGTCGGCAGCGCGAAGAACGTGTCGAAGAACTCGGCGAGCGCCGGCGCCTCGAGCCGTAGGAGCATCCTGAGGCCCAGGTCGTGGAACACGCGGGTGCGCCGCAACGACGTGGGCCACACCGCGCTCCACACGGCCTCCTCGTCGACCGGCGAGGTGCCGGACGCCGACGCGACCCCCTCGGCGATCGCGTCGGCGACCCGGGGCACGGCGCGCAGCGACGCAGCGACCGAGTAGCCGGTCGCCGGGTGCAGGTAGCCGGCGGCCGCCCCGAACGGCACGACCGGGAGCTCCGCGGCGATCGGCACTCCCATCGGGACGCGCACGAACTCGCGGCGCACCGCAGTCTCCAACAGCGCGTCGGGATGCCGGCCGAGCCGCGCGGCGAGCCGGGCGAGCAACGCGATCGGCTCGATGGCCGTCCGGGAAGCGAGCACGGTCTCCTCCACCAACCACCCGTCGTGAACCGGCACGGCGTACGCGAAGGACGAGACGCCGGCGGGACCGATCGACGACCGCATCCCGTCGGGTGAGCGCACACCACCGAGATCCATCAGGGTCGCCACACCGAGGTCACCGCTCGGTGGCTCGGCGAGCACGACTCCGATCGCCGACTGCCACGCGACCGGCGGGCCCTTCAGCTCGCCGGTGATCGCGGAGGGCCAGCCGGTCGCGTCGATCACGAGGCGCGCGTCGAGGCGCGAGCCGTCGGCCAAGAGCACCGCCCGCCTCCAGCCGGTTCGCTGAACCCGGACGACCCGGCCGGTGACGAACTCGGCGGTGCCGGCCTCGAAGCCACTGCGCAGGTGCTCGTTGGCGAGGATCGCGTAGGGCCGATCCAGCGACACCCGCCCGTCGGTGACCACATCGATCTGCGGGACGACGACGTCGAACACGGATCCGGTGTCGTCGCCCGGGCGGGCGAGCTCGGCGACGGCCGGCTCGAGGTCGTCGACCCAGCACCCGTACGTGGCGGGCCATGCGGTGCCGGATCCGACGATGCAGACCGAGACGCCGCGGGTCGCGCAGGCGTGGGCGAGCGCACTGCCGGCCGGACCGTCGCCGACGATCACCACGTCGGCGAGCGGTCGGGTCATGCGCGTTCGAGTTGGGCCATCCGCCGGAACTGCTCGACGACGTCAGGGGTCACGTGAGCAGGATCGAGGGTCCGGTAGACGGTTTCCACGTTGACCGCGATGCGACCGAACTCACCGAGCTCGTTGAAGCGTTCGTCGGCGCCGATCGAGCGCCCGATCTCGCGGGCGGCGTCGAAGGCGTCGACCCCCGCGTCGAAGCACGACCGCGCCTCGCTCTGGACGAACGAGAGGTAGTCGCGCACGGCGACGATGCCGGAACGATCGGTGAGCGGCCCGTGGCCCGGCACGACCGTGTCGACATCGAGGCCGAGCATCAGGTCGCACGCGGAGATCCAGTTCGAGAGCGGGCCGGCCCACACGATCGGCGTGCCACCGATGAACAAGATGTCGCCGGTGTACACCGTGGATGCGTCGGGCACATGCACGATCGTGTCGCCCGCCGTGTGGGCCGGACCGACCTCGATCAGCTCGATCGCCCGCCCGCCGACGTCGATGGTGAACCGGCCGTCGAACGTGGTCGTCGGCGGCTCGAGCTCGATCCCGTCGAAGTGGAACTCACCGAAGAAGCTCCGGAAGAGCTCGCCGACCTCCCCCGGCGCCTGGTTCAGGGCGGCCAGCATCGCCGGTGGCACCTCGGCCATCTCGTGGGCGGTCGCGTTCGAGGCGACGATGTCCGTGCCGGCGAACCGTCGGGTGACCTCGCTGTTGCCGTAGCAGTGGTCGCCGTTGGCGTGGGTGTTGACGAGGGAGGTGATCGGCGCGCCGGCGGTGAGCGGCGCCATGCGATCGAGCATGGCCGCCGTCAGGCGGAGGTCGAACAACGTGTCGACCAGCAGCGACACGCCGTCGCCGACGACGAGGCCCGAGTTGCTCCAGCCCCAGCCACCGTCACCCTGGAAATAGCCATGACAGCCGTCACCGAGTTCGACCAGATCGGTGGAACGGTCGCTGGATTGGTCGCTTGCTCCCATGGCCCTCATCCTCGCGCGCCGCGGCCGGTCACGGGCGAGCGCCACCGTGCGGCCAGCCGTTCGGCGAGCATCGTGGTCGGCAGGTGCGTGTTCACGTCCGGGATCGACGGGAACACAGAGGCGTCGCACACGAACAGCTGCTGGTAGCCGGCGACCCGACCGTCGCGGTCGACCACTCGCCCCATCGCGCAGGTGCTCGACGCGTGAACGTAGGCGCCGGTCGCCGAGCCGACCCACGCCACCAGGCGCTCCGGGTCGCCGAGCGTCTCCCACGACGTGCCGTGTTCGTCGATGTACACCGCCGACGCGATCGACCGGAACGGCTCGCGCCGGAGCAGGTCGAGGGTGAGGTTGGCCGCGCTGGCCATCTGATCGAGGTCGCGAGGATCGGCGAGCAGGTTGAACTCGACCACGGGTGGGGCGGTCGGACCCTCCGGCGCCAACCGCACCGTGCCGGCGCGACCGTGCGGGCGCATCACCGCCGCGAGCAGCACGGCATAACCGGCGGCTTCAGGCGCCGGCCCGAGGTGGTTCAGCGGCAGGACCTGCAGCCCGTCACGTTGCAGCAAGGTTCCGGTCACCAGACCGGGTGCTGCGGGCGGCGCATCGAGCCGCAGCGTGAACGCGACCGACGGATGGTCCTGGAGGCCCTCGCCGATGCCGGCGGTGTCGACGCCCGAGCGGAGCAGGATTGCGGGTGAGTGGATGGCGCCGGCCGCGAGCACCACGCGGTCGGCCGCGACGACCTCACCGTCGGCCAGGCGGACGCCCGTCGCCCGGCGACCGTCGAACAGCACGCGGTCGACCGCGGCGTCGGCGCGCACCACGAGGCTGGACCGGCCAGCGGCAGGCGCCAGGTAGGCATCGGCGGCGCTGACGCGCTTGGTGTCGCGACGCGTGAGCGGCGCCTTCGCCGCGTCCGGCGACGCGGCGAGCAAGGCCCTATCGACGACACCGAGCTCGTCGTCACCGGCGACATCGGTCGGGATCAGCATCCGCTCCCAGGCTTCCGCGGCGTCCGACCATCCCCACGACTCGTACAACATCGGGTCGCCGTGCAGCGCCACCATCGCGTTCACCGCGCTCGATCCACCGAGGCCCCGGCCACGTAGGTACGGCAGGGACGGGCCGCCCGGCGTGCGTCGGGCGTGGAGCTCGGAGAACGTGCGACCAGGAGCGGCGATCGCGGTGAAGAGGTCGTCCGACCCGACGGTGTCTTCGACGGCGCCGGCCGGACCCGCTTCGAGCAGGACGACGGAGGTGTCAGGGTCCTCGCTCAGGCGAGCAGCCGCGACGCAGCCGGCCGATCCGGCACCGACGATCACCCAACTCGTCATCGGCGTCGCTCGCTGTCCCCGCTCGGCGTCCCTGACTCGGCCGTCAGTCCGCGACCTGGTCGCCGACTCGCGGCGTCGCCAGCGGCAGGCCGGCGAGGTGGGCTGCATCGTTGTAGCGGACGAGCTGCCAGTTGCCCGACACCGACTCGGTGGACGGGCCGACGAACTCGGTGATCGAGGTGTTCGTCGCCATCAGCTCGAACGAGCCGACCGGCGCACTGCGTGTGAGCGCGCGGAACACCGCGTCGATCACACCGCCGTGACACACCACGACGATCGACGCACCCGCTCGATCCCGGACGAGCCGTTCGAGGCCGCTCCCGACGCGTCGATGGAAGTCGGCGGTGGTCTCACCACCCGGGAAGATCTCGGTGTGCGGGTCGCCGTTCCAATCGGGCATTCCGTACCGGCGTACGTACTCGTCGAACGGCATGCCGTCGAGGTCGGGCCCAGGATCGTGTTCGCCGAACGCCTCGTCGACCTCGACCGCGTCGACGCCGAGTGACGGCAACACGATGTCGGTGGTCTGGCGGGCGCGGGCGAACTGGCTCGTCACGACGACGTCGGCGGTGACGTCGCGGCATTCGGCCCAGCGCGTGGCGAGGCGTTGGGCCTGCGCCACTCCGAGTGGCGACAGCCCGTCGCAGGTCCGGAAGCCGCCGATCAGCCGGCGCACCGTCACGTTCGACTCTCCGTGACGGACAAGGACGAGACGGGTGGGCATCGGCCCGATCGTAGGGGTCGGCCGGGCGACTTCGACCCTCAAGGCCTGATCAACCGGGCCGATACAGGAACGTATGACCGACACCGCCGCCGAGCCGACGATGCTCGATGCCGAACGCTCGGCGTCGGCGCGCTTGTTCTTCGAGCTCGCCGCTCCCACCTTCGAGCCGCTGCCACCACCGACGGTGACGATGCCGGCGGCAGCGGCACCGGCCACGCCGCAGCTCCCGCGCATCATCCCGGCCACGCCGAGCGCGGGCAGCGCAGCCGCAGCGGCGAGCCCGTTCGCGTTCTCTGCCGCTTCGATGATGCCCTCACCGTCGGGGGCCCAACGCAAACAGCAGGCCAAAGGCGGTGGCACCCGCCGGTTCGTGTCGCGTGTCGTGATGCTCGCGATCCTCGGCGGCATCGTGTTCGCCGGAGTCAAGTACGGGCCCGAGCTGATGGACCGGGCGCAGGGCGACAGCACCAACAGCGAGCCGGAGGCTCCACTCGCGTTCCCTGCCGTCACGCCTGGCCAGGCGCCGGTCCGGACCGCCGATCTCGTGGTGGAGCGGCCGACGCAGGACGGTTCGACGATCCGGTACGAGGTGACCAACGACTTCGAGACCGGCGTGTCGCGAATGCTGATCGACCGGGCGACGATGCCCGACATCGAGGTGCTCGCCGTGTTCGACCAGGCCAATCTCCATCTGGTCGACCAGCCCCACTGGTGGTCGACCCCGCGAGGCGAGTTTCCCTTCATCGGCGGCCCCGAGCGTGAGCGTTGGGTCCGAACGATCGACGACTACCTCCCCGCCGACCTGCGCCCGTTCGTCACGATCGACGAGTCGACCGAATCCGTCCTCGGGACCGAGACGATGCGGCACCTCGTCGTGAGCATCGACTCCGTGGCCGTGGCGACGAACAGGGCAGCGAACACCGTCGATCCGGCGACCGGGCTCGAGGTTCCGCCGGCCGCCGCCGCGCCCGGCGAGTTCGTCCCGCCGAGCGTCGTGGCCAGTACGCCCGAGGCGGTCGCTCCCGTACGAGTCGAGCTGTGGGTCGATGCCAACGGGATCATTCGCAAGCTCATCGAGCCGGCCGAACTCGGCGGCGGCACGCTCACGGTCGTCTCGGTGAGCGACGAGGCGTTCAATCCGACGTTCCCGGCGGCCGAAGCGGTCGTGCCGCTGACCGCGTCGTACCTCGTCGACTTCGCACTCTGACGCGCACATGACGTTCCTGCGTACGAGTGGATCGACGTGCGCCAGGTGACGGACTGACGGTGCCCGGTGAACCGGGAACCTGCCCCTGCCGGTCCCCGTCGAGATGAGGACCGGCCAGGACATCGGGACGGCTAGATCGCGTCGGCGCCCCTCTCCCCGGTGCGAATCCGCACGATGGTGCCGACGTCGGTCACCCAGACCTTGCCGTCACCGATCTTGCCGGTGCTGGCGCTGCTGGTGATGGTTGCCACGAGGTCGTCGACCTGATCGTCGCCGGCGAGGATCTCCAGCTTGACCTTGGGGACGAAGTCGATCTTGTACTCCGCCCCCCGGTAGGTCTCGGTGTGGCCGCCTTGGCGGCCGAAGCCCCGGACCTCCGTGACGGTGATGCCGACGACGCCGACCGCCCGCAGGGCGTCCTTCACGTCGTCGAGCTTGAACGGCTTGATGACCGCAGTGATGAGTTTCATGTGCTCCTACTCTCTCGGATCGTTTCGGGCGGTCAGTAGACGGCAGCGCCGTGGTAGGCGTTCTCGTCGTGCTCGTGCAGGTCGAGCCCAGTCGCTTCGGTCTCCTCGTCGACGCGCACGCCGATCGTGCGCTTGAGGGCCAGCATGATGAGGAAGGTCACCGGGAACGACCAGGCGATGGCCGCGCCGTTGGCGAGCGCCTGCTCGCCGAGCAGCTTGGCACCACCACCGTAGAAGATGCCCTCCATGAAGTCGGCCTCGAAGAAGTCCGGGTTGGCGAAGAAGCCGATCAGCAGCGAGCCGACGAGCCCGCCGACGAAGTGCACGCCGACCACGTCGAGCGCATCGTCGTAGCCGGCCTTGTGCTTGAGCCGAACGGCGTAGCAGCACACCACACCGGCGATGGCGCCGATGACGAGCGGACCGGGCCCCGACACGAAGCCGGCCGCCGGGGTGATCGCCACGAGGCCGGCCACGATGCCCGACGCGGCGCCGAGGTTGGTGGGATGGCCGTCGCGGATCCACTCCACGGCGACCCAGGCCAGACCAGCCGCCGCAGCGGCGAGGAAGGTGTTCATGAACGCCTGGGCCGCCTGCCCGTTGGCGGCGAGTGCCGAGCCGGCGTTGAAGCCGAACCATCCGAACCACAGGATGCCGGTACCGATCATCACGAGCGGCATCGAGTGCGGTGGCACGAGGTCACCCTTGCGCTTGCCGAGCACGAGTACCGCTGCCAGTGCAGCGATGCCGGCGTTGACATGGATCGCCGTGCCACCCGCGAAGTCGAGCGAGCCGCGCTGGCCGAGCCAGCCGCCGTACACCCACTTGAAGATCGGCACGTAGACGAGGAACAACCACAGCGGTACGAAGATCGCCCAGGCGGCGAACTTCATGCGGTCGGCGACCGCGCCGGAGATGAGCGCCGGTGTGATCGAGGCGAACATCCCGAGGAATGCCACGACTGCCAACGTGCCGCCATCGCCGGCCACCGAGATGTTCTTCAGGAAGAGCGCATCGAAGCTGCCGAGGAGGTCGTTGTCGAACGGCTCCTGGGCGAGTGAGTAGCCCGCGACCATCCACAGGACCGGGACGATCAACAGGCAATAGAAGTTCATCATCAGCATGTTGAGCACGTTGCGGTTCCGGTCCATGCCTCCGTAGAAGAAGGCCAGGCCCGGTGTCATGAAGAGCACGAGCGCTGCTGATGTCAGCACCCATGCCAAGTTCCCACTATCCATCAAATCACTCCGTTTCGGGTCGGTTACGTCGGGATCGGTTACGTCCGCCGCAGAATGACGTGGCTTTGTTTCCGTCAGATTTCGGGAGCGCGCCTTCGTCGTGAAATCGGATCGTGTGGTGGTCGGTCCGGCTGCCGTGAGCGGCACGGGGAGCGGACGGCGCGGGTCGCGTCGCGTCAGTGCTTGAGCAGACAGAACTCGTTGCCGTCGACATCCGCGAGCGTGATCGTGCCGGGGCACGACGCACTGCTGTCGGGGTGGGTCGCGCCCAACGCGAGCAGGTGATCGAGGGCGGCCTGCCCGCTGACCCCCGCACCAGGAGCGACGTGGAAGTGGAACCGCTCCTCCCCCACCTTCGGCATCAACGGAGGCCCGCTCCAGGTGATCTTCGGGCCAGTGCCGTCAGGCGCCTGGATGGCGGTCTCTTCGTCCTGGTCCCACACGAGCGGCCATCCGAGCGCGTCGCTCCAGAAGCATCCGAGCGCGTGGGTGCCGTCGCAGTTGACGGCTCCGAGGCGGGGGCACGAGGCGAGGAAGCGGTTGCCCGGTTCGATGACACAGAGCTCGTTGCCTTCGGGGTCGGCGAGCACGATGTGGGTCTCGGTGGGGTCCTGACCGATGTCGACGTGTGCTCCACCGATCGCCACGAGCTCGGCCACCGTGTCGTTCTGGTCGTCGAGCGACGTCGTCGTGAGATCGAAGTGGATCCTGTTCTGCGCGAGCTTCTCGCCGGCGCCCGGCCGGAAGGCCAGCCGGAAGCTCGTGGCATCGGTCGGCACGAGCTCGATGCCGGACACATCCGACTCAGCGAGGTCCCACCGGAGCGCCCGAGCCCAGAACGTCGCCAGCTCGGTGGGCGCGGCGGCGGTGATCGCCACCGCGACGAGCTGCACCGTCACGGCCCGGTCCGGCTTCCGGGCCGATTCTCCCGTGCGTGACTTGTCCATGCCTGGTCCCTCCGCGCAATCCCCCCGCAACTTTCACGCTACTGCGCGCCCGGAACCGGCGATGGCGGGGTCAGGGCATCGACCGTTCCCCCCGACACCGGTTGCAGCGGCCGCGGCGGCCGGACGGCTACGGTGACGGCGGGCGTGGCGGGCGATCATCGATTCGTGCGTGGACAGGGAGGTACCGCGGATGGCTGCAGGTCGGGGCTCGAAGCCCAACATCATCGTGTTCATGTCCGACGACGTCGGATGGGGCGATCTGGGCTGCTACGGCGGCGGCGAGAACCGCGGCGCGCCGACGCCACACCTCGACCGGCTGGCGGCGGAGGGATTGCAGTTCCTGTCGTTCTACGGCCAGCCGAGTTGCACACCGGGCCGGGCCGCAGCGATGACCGGACGGCTCCCGATTCGCAGCGGCATGACCACGGTGTCGTTCCCCGGCCAGGGCGGCGGTCTGCCCGCCGGTGAGTGGACGGTGGCGAGCGTGCTCAAGCAAGCGGGCTACAGCACCTGTCAGATCGGCAAGTGGCACCTCGGTGAGGCTGACTACTCGATGCCCACGGCCCACGGGTTCGACGAGATGTACAACACGACGCTCTATCACCTGAACGCCTACACCTACACCGACCCGGCCTTCAATCCGGACTTCCCCCTCGATGACGAAGCGACGATGGGCATGTGGGGCAACGTGATCGGCGCGGTCGAGGGCAAGGCCGGCGAACAATGGCGCGAGGTCGAAAAGCTCGACTCGACGAAGATCCCCTTCATCGACGAGACCTCGATCGACCACGCCGTCAGCTACCTCGAGACGCACGCCACCGACGAATTGCCGTTCTTCCTGTACCTGAACACCGCCAAGATGCACCAGCCGAACATCCCGCATCCCGATTTCGCCGGCAGCTCGATGGCCAAGAGCAAGTACGCCGACTCGCTCGTCGAGCTCGACCATCGAGTCGGTGTGGTGATCGACAAGATCCGCGAGCTGGGGATCGCCGAGAACACGCTGGTCATCTGGACGACCGACAACGGGGCCTGGCAGGACGTCTATCCGGACTGCGGCTACACGCCGTACAAGGGCACCAAGGGCACCGACTACGAAGGTGGCAGCCGGGTCCCCGCGATCGCGTGGTGGCCGGGCACGATCGATCCGGGCCGGCGCAACGCCGACATCGTCGGATCGCTCGACTTCATGGCGACGTTCGCCAACCTCGCCGGCCTCGACCTGCCGACCGAGGACCGCGACGGCGAGCCGACGATCTTCGACAGCTGCGACCAGACCGAGTTGTTGACCGGCGAGGGGCCCTCCACCCGCGATCACTGGTACTACATGACCGAGACCGAGCTGATCCCCGGTGCGATCCGGATGGGCAAGTGGAAAGCCGTCTGGAACATCCGCGAAGGTTGGCGCGGCGCCGCGTCGTACACCAACGTCGTTCCGGCGCTGTACGACCTGTGGCAGGACCCCGGAGAGGAGTACGACATCTTCATGACGAACTGGGCCGAAAAGACCTGGCAGCTCCCGCAGATGGGCGCCAAAGCGCTCGCGCTGTTGCCGACGTATCAGCAGTACCCGAACCGGACCGTGCAGTCGGCGGGCATCAGCGGGGCGATGTTCGAGGTCGAAGACGCCCAGGTCCAACAACAGGTGCGGAAGCTGCTCCACGGCATCTCCTCGAACACCTGACGCCATGACGACGTTGCTCCCCTCCTGGAATCCCGGCCCGACCCGCGACCGGCTCGTCGCGTTCCTCGACGACCTCGACCACGTCCCGGTCGACGAACGCGTCGCCTACCTCGACAACGACGGCACCATGTGGTGCGAGAAGCCCACCTACGTGCAGCTCGATTTCTTCGTCGATGCCCTTCAACACCGCATCGCCGACGACGCCACGCTGGCCGATCGTCCCGAGTTCGCTGCAGTCCTCAGCGGCGACATGGCCCAGATCGGCGAGATCGGGCTCGACAAGGTGGCCGGAGCGCTCACCGCGTTGTTCGACGGTCAGACACCCGACGAGTTCGGCGCCGCGGTCGACAGCTTCCTCGACCGGTACCGCCACCGCATCCTCGACTGCCCGCTGGAGGGAGTGATCTATCAGCCGATGCTCGAGCTGCTCGACGCGCTCCGGGCCCGCGAGTTCACGATCGGCATCGTCACCGGTGGTGGGACCGAGTTCGTCCGTCGCGTCAGCAAGCGCTGCTACGGCGTCGAACCCGGAATGGTCGTCGGCACGCTGATCGGCTACACGTTCGACCGCAACGACGACGGCCAACCGGTCGTGCGCCGCACCGTGGCCCAGCTCGGCAGCGCCAACGAAGGCGGCGCCAAGGTCGAACACATCCAGTCCCAGATCGGCCGCCCCCCGATTCTCGCGGTCGGCAACTCCGGCGGTGATCGCGAGATGCTCGAATGGGCCCAGGCGAGCCCTCACGGTGGTCTCGGGGTGCTCATCGGCCACGACGACGACCAGCGCGAGTTCGCCTACGAGAGCGCTGCGGTCTCGTTCACGGAGAAGGAGCCGATCACCACCGTCGCCGCGCGGCTCGGTTGGGTCGTGGTGAGCATGAAGGACGACTGGCAGACGATCTTCGGCTCCTGACCGCGGCGACGCCCGGCCACCACTCCGCCGCAGGTCAGGTCACGACGACACGGACCCGAGCCAGGTTCTCGGCCCTCCCGAACGCCGAGCCCACGGCATCGGCGCGCTGCGACGCCGTGCGCAGGGTGACGAACCAGGTGCCGGGCTCGTCGAAGGCGCGGGTGCGTGTCACCCGTTCGGTGGTCCGGGAGCCAGTGAGGTCGTCGGCGTCGGCGTAGGTGCCGGAACCGTCGTAATCCCACTCGGCGGACACGACCACGCCCGCGTCCGCGGGCACATCGATGACACCGATCAGCTCGACGGTCTCGCCGACGGCCACGTCGGCACGGGCGCCGCCGTTGACCGTCAGGGTGACGACGGGTTGGACACCCCCGCGTTCGGCCGCGGCCGCAGGCACCTCGATCTGACCGTCGACGAGCCGGTACGCGGTCTCACCGGGAGGTTCGACGCCGTCCTCGGCCCAGGCCGCCACGTCGCGCAACGCCTGGTGCAGCACACCCTGGTAGGAGACGATCTGGGTGTCGGTCGGGCCGTGGCCCTGGCGGGCCTCGTTGCCCTCGTTGGGTGACAGGTAGCGGCTCGGGTTCACGTGCATCGCCCGATCGACGAACCAGAGGCGGTAGCGGTCGAGGAAGTCGGCCCCGTAGTTGGCGATCACTCGCTGGCGGTACCAGTCGGCCTGCCACGGGAACGCGGCCTCGTCGAGCAGGCAGTTGACCGAGATCACCTTGCAGTCGAAGTTGCCGCTCTGCCACGAGTTGCCCTCGCCCACCTGGTCGTAGCCCTTCAACAAGGGCCGGACGGGGTACAGATGTCTGCCGTCGGCTGCCTTGAACTGGTCCCACACGGGGTACTCGGGACCAGGGTCCTGATGGCGGTGATACGTCTGGGCGGCGAGGTAGTCGGAGTTGTCGATCTGGACGGTGTCACCGATCTGGATGGTCTCCAGTACCGGGATGCTCATGCCGCCGAAACCGAGCATCACCAGACCGTCCAGCACACCGGTGATCATCAGGCGCTCGCCGGCCGCACCGCCGCTCGTGGGCGTGAGGAACGCGCCCTGCAGCCGGCCGTCGGGCAAGTCGGCGAAGCGCAGCGCAGCGGGCGCCGAGTCGCGGGTGCCGGCGGTGATCGACACCGGCAGGCCCAGGTCGCGGACCTCGGCGGTCGACACGAGCGCGGCAACGGTCGTCGTGTGCCGGATGCGCGCCGCGAGCAACGAGGCCGGTGGATCGGCGCCGAGGTAGCCGGGCACGTTCCAGAAGTCGTCGAAGTAGCCGGGGTCGCCCACGGCCAGCGTGCCGAAGATCGCCGCGAACACCCCCGTGTACGACAGCGCGACGCGTTCGTGGGCGAACCATGCGCGCGGTGGAAAACCCATGCGGGTGACCTCTTCGAGCGCGGCTCGTTGCTCGTCGTCGAGGCCCGCGTACATGTCGCCTCCGCCGGGCTCGACGGCGTCGACGATCTGGTCGAACACGCCGTCGAGCACCCGGAACGCATGCGCCTGCACCGTGAACACGTTGGGCATCGACACGTGGCTGCCGTGGATGAACGGCACCGCCCCGTCCCATACTCCCGGCGCGTTCTCGTAGCACGCCATGGTCTTGTACGCCCCGCCACTGCCGCCGGTGACGTAGCCGTAGGGCCGGTGTTCGCCGTGCGTCTCCCCGTACATCTCCTCGGCCAGCACCCGGGAGTACTGCGCCGTCGCCGCGCTCGCCCGGAACCCGGTGATGTCGGCGGGTCCCATCATCATCGTGGACCCCATGTTCGACTCGATGAGGTATCCGCCCCAGTCGAATGCGAACTGGATGCTGTGGGTGCCGAGCCCCGCCAGCTCACCGGTCACGGCGACGTTCTCGTTCCCCGCGATGTGCATGAGCGGTTGCACGAACCGGCCGTCGTAGTGCTCGGCCGGCGGGAAGTACATCGAGAACAGCAGGTCGGTCCCGGTGAACCCGCCATGGACGTACCGGTGGGCCACCGGTACGTCACGCCACTCATCGATGTCGACGAACGGCTCGGTGAACAACGGATCCGGATACAGGTCGTTGCGCGGCATGAACCCCCCAATGGTTGCGGGCGGTACTCCATCGATCCCGCCGATGGCCCGCCTCTCCTCCGACACCGGTCGGCTGCTCTACAACGTATAACGACCGGGCCGGCACGGCGAAGGCGTGCGAAGCAGCCGGCACTGCTCGACGACGTCGTCGCTGATCGTCA
>CAZYWK010000033.1:21823-37044 GCA_964651825.1 uncultured Ilumatobacteraceae bacterium
GTCACGGGCCGTGAAGGCTGCCGTCGGCGGCATGTTCGGAGAATGCCACCATCGGCATCGCTGCCATCATCGCGAGGCGTCCGTCGTCGGTGCCGTCGTACGAGTTGCCCATCGACTCGAGCAGCCGACGGGCCGTCGTCGGGTGAGCCGCCTCGTAGGCGGCGAACCGTTCGGCCGCTTCGCGCTGGGAGAGCATCCGTTGCGTTGGTCGCCACTGGCGGTTCCGAACCTGCACCTCGATCACCGGTGCAACGGCGATGTTCCGGTACCAGTCGGCCCGTGGACCGGTTCCGGAACAGACGATGTACTCGCGTGTCGTCGCGTCGTGCATGACGACCTCGACGGGGGTCCGGTGGACCTGCCCGGAGACCCGCCCCTGATGGGTCAGCAACAGGATCCGTTCTCCCATCACGAACCCGAGGTGGGCCCGGAAGAGGTAGATCGGCAGGCGCAGCACCCACTTCCACACACCGGTCGGCTTCTGCCGGAAGTTCCAGTTCTTCAACACGGCGCCACCTTTCGTGATGGCTATGCGAAGGCGCTGGCGTATTCGTCGACGATGTCGAGGTGGCGAGTGATCAGGCGATCGAGCAGCGCCGGCGCAGCGACACGGTCGGCGAGCTCCAGGCCGGACCGGAACCCCACCGTCGGTGAGTCGGCCGCGACGTGCCAGGCGCCGAAGAGCAGCGCCGTGTTGAGGTCGCTCGCCCGGTCGACCAGGGTGCCACGATCGGCCACGGGCGACGGCTCGCCGATCACCGAGTACAGCAC
Source organism: uncultured Ilumatobacteraceae bacterium (assembly GCA_964651825.1). Lineage (GTDB taxonomy): Bacteria > Actinomycetota > Acidimicrobiia > Acidimicrobiales > Ilumatobacteraceae > Sva-07. Next base: position 22,595 of record CAZYWK010000033.1, read on the forward strand.
GCACCAGTTCGCCGCCTCGTCGACCACTGCGGTGGTGGTCCACGAAGCGTCGGTCCCCGACATCGTCCAGCGGAACCCGGTGGTGTCGGCGAGGGGAGCCACGTCGTGGAAGCGATGCTCGAGCAGCTCGGCGAGTGACGCCACGATCGGCAGGCCGACGACCTCGACATCGCCGCCCCAGGCCGTGCGATAACCCTCACGCAACGATCCGCCGACCATCGCCTCGGCGAGGTCGGGATCGACATCGACGTCGTCGAGCGGGATCTCCCTGGTGGCCGAACAGGCGTACCACGACGCCTGGGAACGCAAGGGCGAAGTGACGTCGAGCTTGGTGATCAGCTCGGTGACACCCGCCGCGGTGGGGACGACGAGATCGAGCCCGGCGATGAAGCGGGGTTCGAGTCGTGCGTGGACGCGGACGTCGCCCCCAGGACCGAACGGTCGTGCGCCCACACCGCTCGACAGCGGGCCGAGATGGAACCATCCGTCGGCGAGCGCCCGGTCGTGAACGTCGGCCGCCATCTCGAACTCGGCGGAGATCGTGTGCTCGGTGACCACGACGCTGCCGACCGCGACGTTGACGAGCCCCGACGGTGTCGACATCTCGAGGACAGGCGGCTGAGGGGTGGTGGACACTCAGTCGACCTCGGGCTTCCACTTGCCTTGGGTGAACATGAACCGCACGATGCGGCGGCTGCGGGTCGCGGTCAGCGACACGATCGAGGCGTCGAGTTGGATTCCCTGTTCGGAGTTCAACGTGATGTCGATCGAAAAGGGTGACGACCAGTCCAGGAGCGACTGGCCGAAGGCGATGTCGATCGACAACGAGCCCGACGATTCGCCGACCGACGCGCCGGTCTTCAACTGGTCGGACAGCGAGCTCATCGGATCGTCGGCGATCGAGAAGTCGGTGAAGCTGAACGACTCCTGCGGGAACGCCCCGAATGCCGTAGCCATCGCCTCACCCTGGGCGACGAGCTGACCGACCCCCTCCGGGGCACCACTCTCGTCGTCGGCCCGCGCCTTGGTGGCGAGGGTCTTGACCAGGTTGATCGCGGAGGGCGCCAACTTCACGATGCCGTCCGCGATCCGGTTGCCGAGCGCGCCGCCCAACGGAACCGACGCACCCGCCGAGAACGAACCCGAGAGGTATTCGAGCTTCATCCCCTTCTTCTTCTTCGGATCCTTCTTGCTCGGGAGCTGGTCGGCCAGGAACTCGAGCGACGCACCGATCGAGCCGGAGAACGGACCGACGCTGGCACTGAGCGCCGCTTCCAACCGCAGGAACCGGGTACCGAGGTACGTCGTCTTGCCGCGAGTCGGCATCGCCTCGGCCTCGCCGAACTTGGCGCCCCGCTTGTCCTTGCGGTCGGTGATGGTCTTGCGGTCGTAGTGCGTGCCACCCGTGGCTGTGACTCCGCCTTCCATCGTGGCGATACCGCCGACCGTGCCACTCGCGGTGGCCGAACCGTATGCCCCTGTCCGGACGTAGGCGTTCGTCGTCGACTTGCTCCCGACGCCGCTCGTGAGATCCTGGCGACCGGCGCCACCGCCGTACTTCTGGTTGTTCGCCTTGGCCACCGCCGCGGACTTCGAGTTGTCCACGGTCTCGTCTTCGTCAGCGCCGTATTCCGAGAGGTTCTCCCGCTCCACGTTGGCGGCCCAGGTCTCGGACCGTTCCCACCCGACCGAGCCGGTCGATCCGCCCCACATGAAGCTGGCCACCTCCCGCGGCAGGATCGATTCACGGAACCGGCGATACCAGCCCCAGCTGATCAGCTGGAGGGCCGCCTTGGGGTCCTTGCCCTGGGCTTCGATGAACGCTCCGAGCTCACCGCCGACGTCGGCGACGCCGAGTATCTGCGCGCCGCCGTTCACCGCCGCGTTCATGGCGATCTTGGTGGTCGACCGATCGCCCCGCGACAAGCTCATGCCGATCGAGAACCCGACGTAGCCGACGGTGTTCGGATCGACCGGGATCTTCACGGTCAGCGCCAGCTCGGCGCCGTCGCCGGGACTCGGGATCGCAGCAGCCACGATCGGGCTCAACTTGTCGAGGATCGACGAGGCCGAGCCCTCCATCTTCTGGACGAACTTGTTGTCCTGCACCTTGAGGTCGCCGGTGACACCGATGTTCTGGAAGGACTCGCGGATCCCCTTCATCTCTTCGAGCTCGACGATGACCTCACCACGGAGCGCTTGGAGCGCCAGGCGCTGCTTCTGGCGGCCTTTGTCATTCGCGTGCGACTTGTTCCAGAACGCGATGTCCTGCTGCAGGTGCGTGAGGATGTTGATCGCGAGGTCGATGCCGTTGGCGCCGAGAGCGAGATGGCCGCCTCGAGCCTTGAGCGCGTCGTACGACTCGAGTTGCTTGTCGATCTCCGACATGGTCTTGCCGTGGACCTGGAGGAGGCCCTCCTTCGCGCTCTCCTTGAACTTGGGTGCCGACATCAACCGGTGCAGCCGGCTGGGCGGTGCGCCACCCTGTTGGACGACGTGGGCCAGTTCGTGGCTGAGCGTGTGGAGCCCGGCCGGGGTGCCTGGCTGGTACTGGCCGGGCGCGAAGTGCACGTCGTTGCCGTGCGTGAACGCGATCGCTCCGACCTCGGCCGCGAGCGGGCTGTCGGTGTGCACGCTGACGTTGCCGAAGTCGGCGCCGAAGGCCGATTCGATGGCCGGTCGGACGCCGGCGTCGAGCGGGGCCCCGCGACCGCTCGCGCGCTGGATGCGGCTCGCCGTGTCGGTATCGAGCGGGCCGCCCTCGGGCCCGGAGGCCGAGCCGGGCACCGGAGTTGCCGATCGTCGGATGCGGCTCGCCGTGGCACCGAGATCCGGCTCGTCGAACAGCCGCTGCGTGACCGCGGACGTCCATCCGCTGGCCGACCCCAGCGCAGTGGTCTCCCTCGGGCGCTTGGCCGACCTGACACGTTCGACCACCACGGTCGCCATGCGATCAGCCTGCGCTTCGCTCGGGTCATGAGCAGCGCCCACGGCCAGATCAGGATGCTGATGTTCGCCCACTCCGCTCCCCTGATCCGTCGTCCTTCGGCGACCGTACCATGCGCGGCCCGATCGGAGCCCCGCCGGCCGCCCGTGACCACGACCCGCCGTGGCAGTCGTCACGGGACTGGACATTTCGTACAAAGACCGCTCCCGGTCCACGCGCGTTCCGTAGGGTCGGGGCAGTGGCCATGGGGCATCGACTGACCATCCGTTCGATCGCCCCCGACCCGCGGATCGCCGCCCTCCGCGCCGGCGCCCAGCAGCTGGGGCTGCCGCCGATCGACCGGCTGGCCATCGCCGACGTCGTGTTCGTCGCCGGTGATCTCGACGACTCGGCCCGCAAGGAATTGGAGAGCGTGCTGGTCGACCCCCTCCTGCAGACCGGCACGTGGGACACCCCGGCCGGCCGGGCGATCGAGGTGACCAGCCTCGCCGGCGTCACCAACAGCGCCGTCGATGCCGTGCTCCACGCCGCGTCGACGATCGGTATCGCCGTCGGTCACGCCGCCACTGCCCGCCGGCTCGAGTTCGACGACACCATCGACGACGCGACGATCGACGAGCTCGTCGAGCGGCTCGTCGCCAACCCGATCGTCGAACGATGGGCCCACGGCACGGTCGAGATGAACCCACCGACCGTCGACGAGGCAACCGGCTCGGCCGAGGTGATCGCGATGCGGGGACTCGACGACGACGGTCTCCTCGCCGTCGACCGCGCCCGATCGCTCTCGCTCGACCTCGCCGAGCTGCACGTCATCCGCGATCACTTCACCGCGATCGGCCGCGACCCGACCGACCTCGAGCTCGAGACCCTCGCCCAGACCTGGAGCGAGCACTGCGCGCACAAGACGTTTCGCGCCGCGATCGAACTGCACGACCCGCAGGACGGCACGGTCGAAGCCGTCGAGCCGTTGATGAAGCGGCTGCGGGCGAGCACCGAGTCGCTCGACGCGCCGTTCGTGCGTTCAGCGTTCGTCGGCAACGCCGGCGTCATCGAGTTCACCGAGGGCACCACGCTCGCCCTCAAGGCCGAGACCCACAACCACCCGTCGGCCGTCGAGCCGTTCGGCGGCGCCAACACCGGCGTCGGCGGTGTCATCCGCGACGTGCTCGGGATGGCCCACCGGCCGATCCTCGTCACCGACGTCTTGTGCTTCGGACCGGCCGATCTTCCGATCACCGACCTGCCGAGCGGCTCGCTGCACCCGCTGCGCATCCGCGCCGGCGTCGTCGACGGCGTCGCCGACTACGGCAACAAGATCGGCCTGCCGACCCTCGCGGGCGCCGTGCTCTACGACGCCGCCTACACGACGAACCCGCTGGTGTTCGCGGGCTGCATCGGCGTGTCCCCCACCCGTGCGATGCACGACGGGCCGCACCCCGGCGACCGCGTGATCGTGCTCGGCGGAGCGACCGGGCGCGACGGGATCCGCGGCGCCACGTTCTCCTCCGCCACGATGGACGCGACGACCGGTGAGGTTGCCGGTGCGAGCGTGCAGATCGGCGACCCGATCGTGGAGAAGCTGCTGATCGACGCGCTCGTCGGAGCGGAGGACGTGTACTCGGCGATCACCGACTGCGGCGCCGGCGGTTTGTCGTCCGCGGTCGGCGAGATGGCCGAGGGCGTCGGCGCCGAGGTCGAGCTCGACCTCGTGCCCCGCAAGTACCCCGGTCTCGAGCCATGGGAGGTGTGGCTGTCCGAGGCCCAGGAGCGCATGGTGGTGTCGGTGGCTCCGGATCGTGTCGACGAACTGGCCGCGCGTTGTCGTCGTGTCGGGGTCGACTGGGCCGACATCGGGGAGTTCAGCGGCACGGGGCGGCTCGTCGTGCGCTCGGGCGGTGAGGTCGTCGCCGACCTCGACACCGGGTTCCTCCACGACGGCCGCCCGCAACGGCAGATGACCGCGGTGCGTCCCGCACCCGACCGCTCGCCCGGTACGCCCCGTCACACCGACGACGTGGCGGCCACGCTGCTCGCCGTCCTCGCCCACCCGAACGTCGCGTCGAACGAGGACATCATCCGCCGGTACGACCACGAGATCCTCGGCTCGAGCGTCGTGCGACCGCTCGTCGGAGTGGCCGCGGACGCCCCCGCGGACGGAGTGGTCGTCGCCGAACCAGCGGCGCCCGAAGGCTTCGCCGTCGGCATCGGTGTCAACCCGTGGTACGGGCTGCACGACCCTGAGGCGATGGCCATCGCCGTCGTCGACGAGGCGATCCGTAACGTGGTGGCCGTCGGGGCCGACCCTTCCAAGGTGGCCCTGCTCGACAACTTCTCGTGGGGTGACCCCCGCCGTGAGTCGACCCTCGGCGAGTTGGTCGCCGCGGTCGAAGGGTGCTGCACGGCCGCCGCCGTGTACGGCGCGCCGTTCGTGTCGGGCAAGGATTCGCTCAACAACGAATACGTCGGCAACGACGGCCAGCGCCACGCCGTGCCGCCCACCCTCGTGATCACCGCCGTCGCCCACGTGCCCGACGCCGACGCCTGCGTCACGCCCGACCTCGACGCCGCCGGCAACGTGCTGCTCCAGGTCGGCGCGACCCGCGACGAGTTCGCCGGCTCCCACTTCGACATGGTCGTCGGCGAGCCCCAGCGCCCCGGCGCCGCGCCGACCCCCGATCCCGAGGCGCCGGGCCGCTACGCCCGACTGCACGCGGCGATCAGGGCCGGCCTCGTGCGCTCGTGTCACGATCTGAGCGAAGGTGGCCTGGCCGTGGCGGTCGCCGAGATGAGCATCGGTGGCCGGCTCGGCGCCACGATCGACACGCTCGCCCACCCAGACCCGACCGTCGCGCTGTTCGCCGAATCGATCGGCCGCTTCATCGTCGAGGTCACACCGTCCGACGTCGACGAGTTCGTCACGCTGCTCGACGGTGACGCCACCGTCATCGGGCGGGTGACCGGCGAACCGGTGCTGCGCATCGACCTCGATCCGGCACCGGTCGAGGTCGGCATCGACGCCCTCGTCGCCGCCTACACAGGACGAGCAGCGTCGTGAGCGACATGACGGCCACGATGACCGCTCCGCGCCGGGCCGGGCTCGGGGTGCCCGCCGTCGTCATCGCCGGGCCCGGCACCAACCGCGACGGCGACGTCCGCGACGCGCTCGAGCTGGCCGGCGCCGACGTGACGATCGTGCTCGCCTCGGAGCTGATCGACCGGCCCGCTCTGCTCCGCGACGCTCGCCTCGCCGTGGTGGCGGGCGGGTTCAGTCACGCCGACGCCCTCGGCGCCGGCCGCATGCTGGCGCTCGACCTCACCGTCGGCCTGGCCGACGAGCTGCGCGCGTTCGTCGATGCCGGCCACCCGATGATCGGCATCTGCAACGGGTTCCAGGTGCTCACCCGCGCCGGGCTCCTGCCGGGCGCGCTCGGGCACAACCGCGGTGGCGCGTTCGACTGCCGCTGGGTCGAGCTGCAGCCAGTGGCCGACTCGGTGTGCGTCTGGACCACAGGTCTCACCGACACGATCCACTGCCCGATCGCCCACGGCGAGGGCCGCTACGTCCACCCCGACCCCGGTTCGCTCGCCGCGAGCGGCCAGATCGCGTTGCGCTACCTCGGCCGGAACCCGAACGGCTCGGACGACGACATCGCCGGGGTCTGCGACACCACCGGCGCGGTCATGGGGCTCATGCCGCATCCCGAGAACCACATCGTCGCCCGCCAACACCCCCTCCACCGCCGGTCCGGGGCCGCCGGCATCTCCGCTGGGCATCTCGGGCTGAAGCTCTTCGAGAACGGCGTGCGCCACGCCGGCGAGCGCTGATGTTCACCCGCCCCGCTCCCCTCACCGACATCGACCTGCCGCTCGACGACCGTCGCGACGGCAAGGTCCGGATCTCCTACTCGCTCCCCAACGGACACCGGCTGTTCGTCACCACCGACCGGCTCTCGGCGTTCGACCGGGTGATCGCCAGCGTGCCGTACAAGGGGCAGGTGCTCAACCAGCTCTCGGCCTGGTGGTTCGCGCAGACCAGCGACATCGTCGCCAACCACGTCGTGTCGGTGCCGGACCCCAACGTGCTGATCGCCCGCAGCGCCGTGCCGCTTCCGGTCGAGGTCGTCGTGCGCGGCTACATCACCGGCGTCACCGACACGGCGTTGTGGACCCAGTACGCCGCGGGTGCCCGGGTCATCTACGGGCACGAGCTGCCCGACGGGCTCACCAAGAACTCACGGCTCGACGCACCGATCATCACGCCCACCACCAAGGCCGAGACCGGCGGCCACGACGTGCCGCTGTCGTGCGCCGACGTGACCGACCGTGGCCTCGTCGACGCCGACCTGTGGGACCGCGTCGAATCTGCCGCACTGGCGCTGTTCGAGCGTGGCCGCGAGCGCGGCGCGCAGACCGGATTGATCCTCGCCGACACGAAGTACGAGTTCGGACTCACGGTCGACGGCGAACTGCTGCTGATCGACGAGGTTCACACACCCGACTCGTCGCGGTGGTGGACGGCGTCGACGTTCGACGAACGCATCGCTCGCGGCGACGAGCCCGAGAGCCTCGACAAGGAGGTCGTCCGCCGCGCCCTCGCCGCCACCGGGTACACCGGCGACGGCCCTGTCCCCGAGCTCGCGCCCGAAGTCTGGGCAGCGACCACCGATCGCTACATCGACGCCTACGAGCGCCTCACCGACCACACCTTCGTGCCCGGCAACTACCCCGCCGGGCCGAGAATCCTCGCCGCGCTCGCCGGACTGGAGATCTACCACCCATGAGATGGCCGTCATGAAGACGCTGCAGGTCACCGCCGAGCCGTTCAGCCAGGAGCATCGTCCCCGGCTCGACGCCGACGACCGGCCGAAGGAGGAGTGCGGCGTTCTCGGTGTGTCGACCCCGCACGGCGACGGGGTCGCCCAGCTCACCTTCTTCGGGCTGTTCGCCCTCCAGCACCGCGGCCAGGAGGCCGCCGGCATCGCGGTGAGCGACGGCCGCCGAGCCCGCTTGCACAAGGAGCCCGGGCTCGTCGCCAACGTGTTCTCCCAGGAGAAGCTCGCTCCGCTCGTCGGCTACCACGCCATCGGCCACACCCGCTACTCGACCACCGGCTCGAACGCCGAGCGCAACATCCAGCCGTTCCTGATCGAAACGATGCACGGCCCGCTCGCTCTGGCCCACAACGGCAATCTGGTCAACGCCGCGGCGCTGCGCGAGGAGCTGTTGGGGCGCGGCTTCGGCCTCACCGCCACGAGTGATTCCGAGGTGCTCTCGCTCATGCTCGCTGCTGCAGGCGGGCAGAGCTGGCAGGACCGCCTCGAACGCACCCTGCCCGCCTGGAAGGGCGCGTTCTCGCTGGTGATCCTCGCCGCCGACCAGGTGATCGCGGTCCGCGACCCGTGGGGCTTCCGCCCGCTGTCGGTCGGGCGCCTGCCCCATGGTGGTCACGCCGTGGCCAGCGAGACGTGCGCACTCGCCACACTCGGCTGCGTCGAGATCGACGAGGTGCAACCCGGCGAGATGGTCACCCTCCGCGGCGCCGAGATCGAGCGGGTCCAAGTACTCGCCCCCCAGAAGCACGCCGCGCGATGCTCGTTCGAGTTCGTCTACTTCTCCCGTCCCGACTCGGTGTGGCACGGTCGCAGCGTCCACCACGTCCGCCAGCAGCTCGGCGTCGAGCTCGCCCGCGAATCACCGACCGAGGCCGACGTCGTCATCCCGGTGCCCGACAGCTCGATCCCCGCGGCCATCGGCTACTCGAACGAGAGCGGCATCCGGTTCAACGACGGGCTGATCAAGAACCGTTACATCGGCCGCACGTTCATCGAACCCACCCAGGACATCCGCGAGCGCGGTGTCGCCCTGAAGTTCAACGCCCTGCGGGAGAACCTGGAGGGCCGGCGGGTGATCATGATCGACGACTCGCTCGTGCGCGGCACCACCGCCGGGCCGCTCGTCAAGCTGCTCCGTGACGCCGGGGCCGCCGAGGTGCACATGAAGATCACGTGCCCGCCGATCACCCACGCCTGCCACTTCGGCGTCGACATGGGCCACGACGGCGACCTGATGGCGGCCACGCTGTCGGTCGAGGAGATGCGGGCCCACATCGGTGCCGACAGCCTCGCTTTCCTGTCGCTCGACGGGCTGATGCGGGCCATCGCCAGCCGCGAGGCCGGCGACGACGACGGCTACTGCAACGCCTGCTTCACCGGCCGCTACCCGCTGGCGGTCGGTGACGCCCAGGCGAAGCTCTCCTTCGAGGGAGTCCTGGCGTGATCAGGCGCGCCGGGCATCCGGACGTCGGTGTCGAGGGGCAGGCCGCCTGATGCGGGTCCTGGTACTCGGCGGTGGCGGACGCGAGGCTGCGCTGGCCTGGATCTGCCGGCGCGACGGCCACGACGTCACGGTGGCCGCCGAGCTCGACGACGTCACCGCCGACGACGTCGACCTGGTCGTCCCCGGCCCAGATGCCCTGCTCGCCGGCGGCATCACCGACGAGTGCAACCGCCGGGGCATCCCATGCTTCGGCCCAACAGCCGAGCTCGCACGGCTCGAGTCGTCGAAGTCGCACGCCCGCGCGGTCGCCACCGAGCTCGGCATCCCGGGCCCCCGGTTCGCGCGTTTCGCCGGCACGCCTGACGGCGCCGCCGAGGCCACCAGATGGTGGCGCGAGCTCGGCGCACCGGTGGTCGTGAAGCTCGACGGTCTTGCCAACGGCAAGGGCGTCACGGTCCCTGACACCGATGCCGCGACCGACGCCGCGATCCGCGCCGCCGCGGAGTCGGGTCCGTTCCTCCTCGAGGAACGCATGGGCGGACCCGAGTGCACGTTGCTCGCGCTGTGCGACGGCACGAACGCGCTCGCGCTCCCGATCGCCCAGGACCACAAGCGCATCGGCGAAGGCGACACCGGGCCGAACACCGGCGGCATGGGTGCCTACGCACCCGCTCCGGTCCCGTACGACGCCGCCGATCTGGTCGCCACCTTCGTGCAACCGGTGCTCGACCACATGCGGGCGGCCGGCACGCCGTACGTCGGGGTGCTCTACGCCGGGCTGATGCTCACGCCGGACGGGCCGCGGCTCGTCGAGTACAACGCCCGCTTCGGCGACCCCGAGACCCAGGCCGTCCTCCCGCTCGTGCTGACCGATCTCGCCGAGCTGATGCTTGCCTGCACCCGCGGCCCAGCGCTCGCCGGCAGGACCCTCGAGCTTCGCGACGGTGCGAGCGTCACCGTCGTTGCTGCCACCACGGGCTATCCGGGCGCACCGATCACGGGAGCGATCGTCAAGGACGACGGCGCCGATCATGCCGACGCCATCCGCTTCGACGCCGGGATCGACCCGGCTGGAGCGGTGAGCGGCGGACGCGTCCTCGCGGTCACCGGGCTCGGCGCGGATCTTGCCACCGCCCGGCGCAACGCCTACGACCGGCTCGCCGACATCCACTTCGACGGGATGCAGTTCCGCCGCGACATCGGCTGGCGGGCCCCCGGCGCATCGTTCCGCTCGTACGCCCAGGCCGGCGTCGACATCGACGAGGGCACGCGTGCCGTCGCGGAGATGAAGGCCGCCGTCGAGGCCACCCACGACAACGGCGTGCTGCGCGGCGTCGGGAGCTTCGGTGGAGTGTTCTCGGCCGCCGCGATCACCGCGCTCCGTGATCCCGTGCTCGTGGCATCGACCGACGGCGTCGGCACCAAGGTCGAGCTGGCCGCCCGGCTCGGCATGGTCCGCGGCGTCGGCATGGACATCGTCAACCACTGCATCGACGACGTGCTCGTGCAGTCGGCGCGGCCCCTCTTCTTCCTCGACTACATCGCGGCCAGCGTGCTCGACGCCGACCTCGTTGCCGAGGTCGTGGGTGGCATGGCCGAGGCCTGCCGGGTGGCCGGTTGTGCGCTCCTCGGCGGCGAGACGGCCGAGATGCCCGGTGTGTACGTGCCCGGTGCATTCGACATCGCGGGAACCCTCGTCGGTGTCGCCGAGCGTGACGAGCTGCTGCCGCGGCCCGACGTCGGCGTGGGCGACGTGCTGCTCGGCATCGCGTCGAGCGGCCCGCACACCAACGGCTACTCGTTGCTGCGCAAGGTGTTCGACTGGATCCCGATGGACGTCACACCCGACGGCTTCGACCGCCCCCTCGGCGAGACGCTGCTCGAACCGCACCGCTCCTACCTCGACGTGCTCACCCCCGCGCTCGCCGACGGACGGCTGAAGGGGCTCGCCCACATCACCGGCGGCGGGCTGCCCGAGAACCTGCCACGGGTGCTGCCCGACGGGGTCGACGCCGCGGTCCGGCTCGGGTCGTGGCCGCTGCCTCCCCTGTTCGCGCTCGTCCAAGAGCTCCTCCCGACGATGCCGACCGACGAGCTGTACCGCACGCTCAACATGGGCATCGGCATGGTCGTGATCTGTGCCCCGGACGACGTCGCAGGGGTCCAGTCCTCGATCGCAGAGACCACCTGGGTGATCGGCGAGCTCGTGGCGGGCAACCGGAAGGTGCACCTGCAGTGAGTGGCCGCGTTCACGATCGGCCCGCCCGCATCGTCGTGCTCGTGTCGGGCAACGGCTCGAACCTCCAGGCGCTGATCGACGCTTGCGCCGACGGGCGCATCGCGGGACGGGTGGTGGCCGTCGTGTCGAACCGGTCCGACGTGTTCGCCCTTCAACGCGCCGACGTCGCCGGAGTGCCGGCGGTCCACATCGGCCCGGCCCCGGACGAAGCCCGCTCCGAGTACGACGCCCGCCTCGCCGACGTCGTCGCCGGCTTCGAGCCCGATCTCGTCGTGTTGGCCGGCTGGATGCGCATCCTCACGATGGGCTTCCTCGGCTGGTTCCCCCACCAGGTGATCAATCTGCACCCTGCGCTGCCCGGCGACCTGCCCGGCACCGACGCGATCCGGCGGGCGTGGGACTCGGCCGTCGCCGGCGAGCGGGCGTCCACCGGTGTGATGGTGCATCTCGTGCCCGACGACGGCGTCGACGACGGGCCGACCCTCGCCACCCGCAGCGTGCCGATCGACACGACCGGCACGTTCGAGATGTTCGAAGCCACGATGCATGCCACCGAACACGACGTCCTCGTGGCGACCGTGTCCGCGATCTGCCACGATCGAACGATCCTCCACCCCACGGAATCAGAGGAGCTTCACGTATGAACACGCCCACCAGCGTCAACGACGACTTCTTCGACCGCTTCGAGGCGCTCACGTTCGACGACGTCGTCGTCGTTCCGGGCTACTCCGAGACGTTGCCCGACGCCGTCGACACCTCGGCCCGCTTCGCCGCCGACATCGAACTGGCCGTGCCGCTCGTGTCGGCCGCGATGGACAAGGTGACCGAAGGGCGCATGGCGGTCGCCATGGCCCGCCACGGCGGCATCGGTGTGATCCACCGCAACATGTCGATCGACGACCAGGCCGCGGAGGTGCAGAAGGTGAAGCGGTCGCAGTCGGGCATGATCACCGACCCGGTCACGCTCCCGCCGACGGCGTTGCTGCACGACGCCGAGGCCCTGATGAACCGGTTCAAGTTCTCCGGCGTGCCGATCACCGACCCCGACGGCCGGCTCGTCGGCATCCTCACGAACCGTGACATCCGCTTCTGCGAGGGCAGTGACTTCGACCGGCCCGTCACCGAGTTCATGACCTCCGACCCGCTCGTTACCGCAGAGGTCGGCACGTCGCTCGACGAGGCGAAGGCCATCCTGCAGCAGTACCGCATCGAGAAGCTGCCGCTCGTCGACGCCGACGGCCGCCTCGCCGGCCTGATCACCGTGAAGGACATCCAGAAGCGGCTCGACTTCCCGAACGCCTCCCGCGACGGCAAGGGCCGGCTGCGCTGCGCCGGCGCGGTCGGGGTCGGCGACGACGTCGAGCAGCGGGTCGAGGCGCTCGTGGCGATGGGCGTGGACGCCGTGTCGATCGACACCGCGCACGGTCACTCGGCCAACGTCGTCAAGGCGATCGAGCGGATCAAGGGCTCATGGCCCGACCTGGCCGTCACCGCCGGCAACGTCGTGACCGAGGAAGGTGTCGAGGCGCTGGTGCGCGCGGGCGCCGATGCGGTCAAGGTCGGCGTCGGCGCCGGCTCGATCTGCACGACCCGCGTCGTGTCGGGCGCCGGGATGCCGCAGCTGTCCGCGGTCTGGTTCGCCGCCCGCAAGGGCCGCCAGCTCGACGTGCCGATCATCGCCGACGGCGGCATCACGTTCTCCGGCGACATCGTCAAGGCGATCGTCGCCGGCGCATCGACGGTGATGCTCGGCTCGCTGCTCGCCGGCACCGAGGAATCGCCCGGCGAGATGGAGCTGTTCGAGGGCCGCCGTTACAAGGCCTACCGGGGCATGGGCTCGATGGGCGCGATGACCGGCGACAGCGCCGACCGCTACGCCACCGGTCAGTCGACGCCGGGCTCGGGCGGGTCGAGCAACGTCGGTGCGAGCAGCAACAAGCTCGTGCCGGAGGGCATCGAGGGCCGCGTGCCGTACGCCGGCCCCCTCGGCGATGTCGCCTACCAGCTCGTCGGCGGCCTGCGTTCCGGCATGGGCTACGCAGGCGCTTCGACGCTCGCCGACCTGCGCAGTGCCCGCCTCATGCGGGTCACCACCGCCGGCCGCGAAGAGTCCCACCCCCACGACGTCACCATCACCAAAGAAGCCCCCAACTACCAACGTTCCTGAGGCGATGTCGCGTCATTGGTGCACGACGACCACATCGCCTCGACGAGCGATGCCGATCTACGCCAGTTTTTCGACGAAGGACTCGAGCTGGCGGAGGTTGCGGCACTCGAACACGCCGTCGGTGTGGGTGCCGTACTCGCCGACGATCGAGTCGCCGGTGTTCCAGTAGCTCTTGGGCTCGGGGTTCAGCCAGTAGACGTGGCGGGCCTTCTGCGCGATCTCCTTCACCACCCACGCCTGGCTGGCGTGGTAGTTGTTCCGTGCGTCGCCGAGCAGGAGCACCGTTGACTTCGGGCCGATGTCCTTGCCGTAGCGCTCCCAGAACACCTCGAACGCGTGGCCGTAGTCGGAGTGCCCGTCGACCCACACCACGTCGGCTTCGGTGTTCACCCGGTGGATCGCCTCGGTGATGTCCTCGGTGGCCCGGAAGTAGTCGGTCACCTCGTCGATGCCGTCGATGAACACGAACGAGCGCACCTTGGAGAACTGGTTCTGGATGGCGTAGACGAGCATCAGCGTGAAGCGGGCGAACGCGGCGACCGAGCCGGAGATGTCGGCCACCACGATCAACTCGGGCTTGGCCGGGCGCGGGTACTTGAACTTCGGCTCGGCCGGTACGCCGCCGTAGCTCAGCGAGTGCCGCACGGTGTTGCGGAAGTCGAGCGGGCCCTTGCGCCCGTGCCGGCGCTTGCGGGCGAGGCGGGCGGCCAACTTGCGGGTCAGCGGGTAGAGCGACTTCTTCAGCGCCACCATCTCGTCGCGTGACGCGTGCATGAACTCGACGTCTTCGGGCAGCGGCTTGCGCAGCGTCTTGGCCATCG
>CAZYWK010000034.1:0-3764 GCA_964651825.1 uncultured Ilumatobacteraceae bacterium
CGCAGGAGCTGCGCCATCGCCTGGGTGACCTTCTTGTTCTTGTCGTCGAACGATCCCGCGCAGCCGACCCAGTAGAGGTACTCCGACTGCAGCGTCTCGCCCGGGTCGACGATGGTGACGCCGTCGAAGCCGTCGGCCCAGTCGCCGCGCTCGCCCTGGTTCATGCCCCATGGGTTGCCCTGGTTCTCCATCGCCCGGTAGGCGTTGCCGAGCTCGGCAGGGAAGTTCGACTCCATCAAGGACAGGTAGCGCCGCATGTCGAAGATCTTGTCGGTGATCTCGATGTTGACCGGGCAGATCTCGTCGCAGGCCTTGCAGGTGGTGCAGGCCCACAACTCCTCGGCGGTGATGCGTTCGAACAGTGAGTTCGCGCTGACGCTGATCTCGGGGACCGTGCCGAGCGGCGGGCTGACGACCGGTGTGCCGGTGGCGGCCATCACCTCGCCCGACTTGAGGACGATCTCACGGGGGTCGAGCGGCTTGCCCGTCGCGTGGGCCGGGCAGACACTGGTGCATCGGCCGCACATGGTGCAGGCGTCGAGGTCGAGGAGCTGTTTCCAGGTGAAGTCCTCCACCACCGAGGCGCCGAAGCTCTCCAGCTCGGTCTCGGTGAGGTTCGGCATCGGCCGCATGGCGCCCTTCGGACGGTCCTTGTCCTTCAGGTACATGTTCAGCGGTGAGGTGAAGATGTGGCGCAGCATCGTGATCGGCAAGATCGCGAGGAAGACGATGAACGACACGACGTGGGTGATCCACATCCACTGGTGCCAGGTCTGCAGGTCGGACAGCGCCCACCCGTCGACGAGCTCCGACAGCGGATACCCGATGAAGCTCCACCGCTCGTACTCGGGCTGGTCCTCGACCGCGATGCGGAACATCTCGGCGACGAAGCCGGTGACGCCGATCACGAAGAAGGTGCCGAGGATGACCATGTGCTCGGGACGTGACTTGATGCGGATGCGGTACGGCCGCTGCACGTAGCGGCGGAAGATCGCCCAGACGATGCCGGCGAGGAACACGAGACCGGCCGCGTCGCCGACGAACGCGTAGGCGCGGTAGACGTCGCCTTGGAGGAACTTGAGATCCTCGGGCATCTGGTGGTCGATCTCGAGCACGGTCGTGACCGCCAGCAGCACGAGGAACCCGAAGTAGATCATCGAGTGCATCAGGCCGGCTGCGGAGTCGCGCAGCAGGGTCTGCATGTAGGCGCCCGCGCGGAAGTCCTTGAGCCGCTGCTTGGCGTTCTTCGGCGTGGTGCGACGCTTGGCCGGAGCGCCCCGCTCCCAGTTCTTCATCCGGTTGGCGAACATGAAGCCGCCCCAGATGATCATCACCGGGATCACGGTGTAGAACGCGACTTGGAGCGGACCGGGGATGTCGACGAACACGACCCGGTGGACTTCGTTGTGGTTCTCCCACTTGGTGATCTGCGGGAGGATGCCGGAGATCAGCGTGAACAGCCCGACGCCGATGCCGAGTCCGATGGCGATCTGATGCGGTTTGACGCGCTTCGGGGCGTCGGTGGAGTCGTCGTTCATGGCGCGCCTCACGCTACTGCCTGGCGCTTGCCGGCTTCATTTCCACAGCAGGGTGATGCCGGTCATCATGAACTCGATCGCGGCGCGGATCGGGTCGCCGGCCACGTCCAGTTCTCCGAAGGGGAGGATCGCTCCGAACGGCGCGTTCCAGTACCGCGCTGGACCCGGCCGTGCAGGTCCGTGTGGGCCGACGTACAAGTACGGCTCGGCGTGGAAAGCGTCGCCGCCTGAGGCGCCGAGGTTGCAGCGCTCGTCCGGCCCGGCGCGGAGGTCGAGCGCGAAGTCGAAGTGCTCGGGCCAGAGCCGGCCGACCGTTGCAGCCGCGTCGGGCAGTGACGCGACGACCTCGTCGATCACCCGCTGACCCAGCAGGAACCACTCGCCGATGCTCCAGGTGGCATCGCCATCGAGGAGGATCGGCGCGTGCGGGTCGCCTGCGGGTGGCGTGTCGTCGCCGACCCGGAAGTCCGGCTGGGGATCGAAGCCGACCGCGGCGCACAGCTCCGCGAGTGTGCTCCCGGCGACGGTCGCCACCTTCGTCGTTGCGGTCGCGTCACGAATCGTCTCACCGCTGACCCGCTCGATGAACATCGAGCCGCCGACGAGCCGGACTCGTTCTCGGTTGGGCCCGACCGGAGGTGTCGCGAAGCCTCCCGGGCTGGGGACGAGGTCGAAGAGACCGTCGTGGCGTCGTCGCGCCTGGGCCAGGAGGTGTGCGGCGAGGCGATGGAGCGTGTCGCGCTGGTCCGGCCAATCGTCGGGCAGGGGGTGGAAGTTCACCGGCGACCCTCCGTCACTGGCGGCCCGGATGTGTCAGCCGTAGTACTGGCGGTCGAGTTCGCGGATCTTGCTGGCCAGGCTGGCGAGCAGCTTGTGCGAGATCGCCGGGACGTCGTCGATGACCCCGAGGAACCGCCGCTGGTCGATCACGAGCAGCGTGCAGTCGGTGTCGCAGATCACCGTCGCGGTGCGGGGGCCGTGGTCGAGCAGCGAGAGCTCGCCGACCACGGCCCCCGGCCCGAGCGTGGCGATCTTGCGGTTGTTGCGCTTGACGGAGACCTCCCCGTCGACGATGACGAACGCTTCGCGCCCGGTCTGGCCCTGATCGACGATCAGGGTGCCGGCGGTCATCTTGATCTCGTCCGCCGCGCGGGCGACCTTGCCGAGTTCCTTGTTGCTGCAGGCGCTGAACAGCGCCACGCTCCGAAGGGTTTCCAGGTGCTGTTTGCTGCTCGCCATGGCAGCACTGTAGGCGACGTGAGCAGGGGCGATGTTCAGCGAACGTCGCGCCGCGCCGCGGCGTGTGCGAGGGCTCGCTCGAGCATCGTCTCGACGGGGATCGATTCGACGCCGAGCACCGCCGCGCAGGTCCGGCACGACCATGGAGTGTCGGCGACGAAGTCGGTGTGCCACGAGCTCGACGGCCGATCGCTAGCGGCCCTTCCGAACGCACCGCAGGCCGTGATCTGCCGGCCTGTCGAGTCGCGCCGGCCGGCCACGAGGTCGCCCGCTGATCGCAGTGCGTGCGAACGATCCCGCGTGCTCGCTCGCTCTGGCGCAGGCGCGACCCGGCAACCGGCGCGACGCGTTCGTCGCCACCGGTATGCCCGCTGCCGGCATGCGTTGGTGCAGTACACCCTCCCTCGCCCGGACCGGTACGTTCGGTTGCAGCGGGTTCCGCAGACCGGGCACGACCACTCGGCGATCACGTCGCCCCACTGCGGCCCGTGGTGACCGAGCGGTCGGCCCACCGCATGCGGGTTCGCATACCCCTCGGTCGGGGTGCGCGTCGGACGATCTGGCTGTGACCGCTGCGGTGCCGGTTGCGCCGTGACCAGTTGGAACTCCATCCCTGTGTCCATGAGACGAACGTACGCGAGGGGTGCTACAGGCATGATGAGATGATCGACCACCACCTGAGCCGGCTCGGGGTCCATGGCGGTGTCCGGCAGTGAGGGGTGTCCGGTGCGCGGCTGGGATCGCCGCCGTCCGTCACGAATCGTCTCAACCGGGTCCCCGCCGGCCCCGGTCGACATCGTCGTGCGTCGTCGTCCGGGCAGCCAGCCGAGCCAGCCAGCCGAGCCAGCCAGCCGAGCCGGGTCGTTCTGTGCAGCCCAGCCCCCAGCCGGGCGGTTCGGCGCAGCGCTTCGTCACGAATCGTCTCCCCGCGTCGGCCGGGTCGACCAAGCCGACCGGGTCGCCGGCGGTCTCGTCACGAATCGTCTC
>CAZYWK010000034.1:3864-35345 GCA_964651825.1 uncultured Ilumatobacteraceae bacterium
GGGGGTGCTCCGAACGGGTCGAACCCGTCAGGCGGTGCCAGCCTGTTTGGCGACGGCTTCGGCCGCGGCGGCGACGGCTTCGGCATCGCCGAGGTACTCCGCCGATCGGACCTGGAGCTGGTCGTCGAAGGTGTACTGACGGGGTGCGCCGGTCGGAATGTTGACGTCGGCGATCGCTTCGTCGCTGACCCCTTCGAGGTGCTTCAACAACGCTCGTAGCGAGTTTCCGTGAGCCGTGACGAGCACCGTCTGCCCGGCGAGCAGCTGCGGAGCGATCTGGTCGAACCAGTACGGCAGCACACGCGCCACTACGTCCTTCAGGCACTCGCACGCCGGCAGGACGTCGGCCGGCAGGTGCTGGTACCGGAGATCGTTGCGCGGGTGCTCGGGGCTGTCCGGCTCGACGGGTGGTGGCGGGGTGTCGTAGCCCCGCCGCCAAGCGTGCACCTGGTCCGGGCCGTACTTCGCCGTCGTCTCTTTCTTGTCGAGCCCTTGCAACGCGCCGTAGTGACGTTCGTTGAGCCTCCACGAGCGGGACACGGGCAACCAGGACTGGTCCATCTCGGCCAGCGCGAGCTGCTGGGTCACCACGGCGCGCGTCTGCAGCGACGTGTGCGACGTGTCGAATCGGAGCCCGGCCTCGCGCATCGTGCGGCCGGCCGCGGCCGCCTCCGTCGCCCCCAACTCGGTGAGCTCGACGTCGTGCCACCCCGTGAACAGGTTGGCGAGGTTCCACACCGATTGGCCATGGCGGAGGATCACGAGCGTTCCAGTCATCGGGGGGATGCTAGGACGTACCGGTCGCTCGACGTCGTAGTGTTCAACCGTGACGATCCGGTACGAGTTCGACCGATTCCTCCGCTACGGCGAGCTGTCCGAATGGCTGCACCAACTCGCCGCGGAGCATCCCGACCTGGTCGCCGTCGAGTCGTACGGCCGCTCGTACGAGGGCCGCGACCTGTTGCTGGTCACCGTGACCGACACGACGCATGGCGCCCACGACACGAAGCCAGCGCACTGGATCGACGCCAGCATCCATGCCGTCGAGCTGACCGCGACCGTCGCCGCGTGCCACGTCCTCCACCACTTGGTGGACGGGTTCGGGCGCGGCGACGAGCAGGTCACCAGGGCGCTGCGGACACGAACGTTCTATGTCGTGCCGCGCGTCAACCCCGACGGTGCGGAGTGGGCGCTCGCCGATCGCCCTCGGCTCCGCCGTTCGAGCGTCCGACCGTGGCCGCACCGCGACGGCCGTCGCTGGCCCGGGCTGGCGGTGGAGGACATCGACGGCGACGGACGCGTCCTCCAGATGCGCATGCCGGATCCCGACGGCGCCTGGATGCCCCATCCGGACGACCCGCGCCTGCTCGTGACGGTGCCACCGGACGGAGTCGTCCCCGCCGGAACGATCCGCTATCGCACGCTGCTCGAAGGGTTGATCGAGGACTTCGACGGCTTCACGGTGCCGACACCCCCGCCGCCCGAAGCCCTGGACATGAACCGCAACTTCCCGGCCGGGTGGGGCACCAACGTGCCCGGCTCCGGCGACCATCCGCTCTCGGAACCGGAGATCGACGCACTCGTCCGGGCGATCGTCGCTCGCCCGAACATCTGTGGGTACAACGCGTTCCACACGAGCGGCGGGGTGCTCCTTCGTCCGTCGTCGGTCGCCGCGGACTCGACGCTCCCACCGATGGACGTCTGGGCATACGGCCAACTGGCCGAACGCGGTACCGCGCTCACCGGCTACACGGCGCACTCGGTGTACGAGGACTTCACGTGGGACCCGACCGAGACGATGAGCGGGGCGGCTGACGACTGGGCCTACGAGCACCTCGGCGTCTACGCCTGGACGACCGAGTTCTGGGACATCGTCCATGCCGCGACAGGCGCCAAGCAGTCGACCCACTTCTGGTACACCGGGCCGACCGACGACGAGGCGCTGGCCGTGCTCCGCTGGCTCGATCAGCAGCCACACGACGACCCCACGGCGGGCTTCGTCGACTGGTATCGGTTCGACCACCCGCAACTCGGCCCGATCGAGCTCGGCGGTTGGAACGAGCTCTTCTCGTGGACCAACCCCCCGGCCCACCGCTTGCGCGCCGAGGTGACGCCTCATGCCGACTTCGCCGTGTTCCAGGCACTCGCCTCACCGTGCATCGAGATCAAGCACGCTGCCGCGGTCGCCCTCGGCGCCGACACGTGGCGTGTGGAAGTCGGCATCGCGAACACGGGATGGCTGCCCACGACGGTCACCGCCCGAGCGCGGAAGAACGATCGGGTGCGACCGATCGTGGCAGAGCTCTCGAGCGACGACCCGCTCGAGCTCATCGGCTCGCACGCGCGCCAGACGCTCGGCCAACTGGCGGGCGGATCTGCGGCTCGCTTCGAACACGGCCACGACGGAACACCGGACCGGGTGCTCGTGTCCTGGGTGGTCAGATGTGCCCCGGGAACGGACCTGGCGGTTCTCGTGAAACATGACCGATCGGGTCAGGATTCAGTTACCCTGCGCGCCGAATGAGTGAGATGAGCGTCATCCGGACGTCGACCGCGCACCTCGAGGACGAGTCGATCACGATCTTCCGTGAGGTCGCCGCCGAGTTCGAGCGACCTGTCCTCCTGTTCTCCGGCGGCAAGGACTCCGTGGTCATGCTCCACCTCGCCCGTCGGGCCTTCGCGCCGGCGCGCATCCCGTTCGCCGTCATGCACGTCGACACCGGCCACAACTTCGACGAGCTGATGGAGTTCCGCGATCGCACCATCGCCGAGTTCGGGGTCGAGTTGGTCGTCGCATCGGTGCAGGACTCGATCGACTCCGGACGGGTGAAGGACAACGCCGGGCCGGGGGCGAGCCGCAACCCGCTGCAGACCGTCACGCTCCTCGACGCCATCGCCGAGCACAAGTTCGACGCCGTCTTCGGTGGCGGCCGACGCGACGAGGAGCGGGCCCGGGCCAAGGAGCGGATCTACAGCCACCGTGACGAGTTCGGTCAGTGGGACCCGAAGAACCAGCGCCCAGAACTGTGGAGCCTCTACAACTCCAACCACCGCAAGGGCGAGCACCTGCGGATCTTTCCGCTGTCGAACTGGACCGAACTCGACGTGTGGCGGTTCATCCAGGAGCGTCAGGTCGAACTGCCCAGCCTGTACTTCGCCCATCCGCGCGAGGTGTTCGAGCGCGACGGGATGCTCATGGCCGTCCACCGCACCGTCGAGATGCGCGAGCAGGAGACCGCGTTCGTCGAGACGGTGCGCTTTCGCACGATCGGCGACACGACCTGCACTGCGGCGGTCGCATCGGCCGCGTTCACGATCGACGACGTCGTCGCCGAGACCAGCGTCGCCCGCATCACCGAGCGCGGCGCCACCCGCGCCGACGACCGCATCTCGGAGGCCGGGATGGAAGACCGCAAGCGCACGGGGTACTTCTGATGCGCGCCCTCGAACCTCTCCGCTTCGCCACCGTCGGCAGCGTCGACGACGGCAAGTCGACCCTGATCGGACGGCTGCTCCACGACTCGAAGTCGATCTTCGAGGACCAGCTCGACCACGTCGAGGCGGTGAGCAAGAAGCGCGGCAACGACTACGTCGACCTCGCCCTCCTGACCGACGGTCTGCGCGCCGAACGCGAGCAGGGCATCACGATCGATGTGGCGTATCGCTACTTCTCGACGCCGAAGCGCAGCTTCATCATCGCCGACTGCCCGGGGCACATCCAGTACACGCGGAACATGGTGACGGGGGCCTCCACGGTCGACCTCGCGACGGTGTTGATCGACGCGCGCCACGGCGTCGTCGAGCAGACCAAGCGTCACAGCCTGCTGGTGTCGCTGCTCGGCGTGCCGCACCTCGTGATCGCCGTGAACAAGATGGACCTCGTCGACTACAGCCAGGATCGCTTCGACGAGATCCGCGCCGACTTCAGCGACTTCGCCCAGAAGCTCGAGCTCCGCGACGTGACGTTCATCCCGATCTCTGCGTTCGCCGGCGACAACGTCGTCGACCGCTCGCCCAACATGGGGTGGTACGAAGGTTCGACGTTCCTCAACCATCTCGAGACCGTGTACGTCGCCAGCGACGACAACATGATCGACGTCCGCTTCCCGGTCCAGTACGTCGTGCGCCCGCACACCAACGAGCACCGCGACTACCGCGGCTACGCAGGCACGGTCGCTGCCGGTTCGCTGAAGCCGGGTGACGAGGTCGTGGTCCTTCCGTCCGGGCTGGAGACGACGGTCGCCGGGATCGACACGTTCGACTCCATCGCCGCTGGCGCCGACTCGATCGGTGAAGCACTTCCGGGGACGGCGGTGACCGTTCGGCTGGCCGACGACATCGACGTGTCGCGCGGCGACATGATCTGCCGCCCGAACAACCGACCCGACGTCACCCAGGACGTCGAGGCGATGATCTGCTGGATGGATTCGGACGCTCCGCTCACCCCGCGCACGATCTACAAGCTCAAGCACACGACCCGGAACGTGCGCGCGATGGTGACCGAGCTGCGGTATCGCCTCGACATCAACACGATGCACCGTGACGAGGAGGCGTCGACGCTCGCGCTGAACGAGATCGGCCGTGTCGTGATGCGCGTCACCGCGCCGATCTTCGTCGACGACTACCGCCGCAACCGGGTGACCGGCAGCTTCATCCTGATCGACGAGTCGACGAATCAGACCGTCGCCGGCGGCATGATCCGCCTCGCCAACACGTGAACGAGCACGTCGTCTGGCACGACACAGCGGTGTCGCGAGACGATCGATGGGAACGTCATCATCTCTCCGGCGCGACGGTGTGGTTCACCGGGCTCTCCGGCTCCGGCAAATCGACCGTGGCGAACGCGGTTGCCGAGCGACTGCTCGCGGCCGGACGGCCGGCGTACCTCCTCGACGGCGACAACGTCCGCCACGGCCTCAACGCCGACCTCGGCTTCTCCGCCGCCGACCGGACCGAGAACATCCGCCGGGTCGGCGAGGTCGCCTGCCTGATGGCCGACGCCGGGCTCGTCGTGCTCGTTCCGGTGATCTCGCCGTACCGTGCGGATCGCGACCGGGCGCGCGCCCGCCACGTCGCCGCCGGACTGCTGTTCTTCGAGGTGTTCGTCGACACACCGCTCGAGCTCTGCGAGACCCGCGATCCGAAGGGTCTGTATGCCCAGGCCCGCGCCGGCACGCTGACCGGCATGACGGGCATCGACGCTCCGTACGAAGCCCCGGCCGGCCCGGAGCTCCGCCTGACGCCGGCACCGCTCGACGAACAGGCCGACGCCGTCGCGCAGCTGCTCGCCGCGCGTGACAGCATCCGGTGATGGACCTCACCTCGCTGGCGCACACGGCACCACAACCCGTCGCCGAGCTGCCCGACTCGGCACGCGAGCTCTACGAGGCAGCCGTCGCGGCGAAGACGAACTCCTACTCGCCGTACTCCCACTATCCGGTCGGCGCGGCGATCCGCACCGCGTCCGGGAAGGTGTTCGCGGGCTGCAACGTGGAGAACGCCTCCTACCCGCTCGGCTCGTGCGCGGAGGCAGGGGCGGTCGCGGCCATGGCCCTGGCCGGCGAGCGGGAAATCGTCGAGGTGCTCACCGTCACCGACGGCGACGTGCCGGGCACGCCGTGCGGCGGTTGCCGTCAACGACTCCGCGAGTTCGCCGCCTCCGCCGAGGTTCCCGTGTATGCCACCACCGGTGACGGTCGGGCGATCACGACGACCATCGCCACGCTGCTCCCGGACTCGTTCGGACCCGAGTTCCTCGAAGTTGAGTGATCATCACTCAACTTTCTTGATTCAAGTGTTGCCCTTCGGCCGGCCGGCTGGGTACCCTGGCTCAACACTCCCCCGCAACACTTCACACCCATTCTTCAAGACGGAGCAACGAACATGGCAAAGGCAGTCGGCATCGACCTCGGCACCACCAACTCGGTGGTCTCAGTCCTCGAAGGCGGCGATCCCGTCGTCATCCCCAACGCCGAGGGCGCTCGCACGACGCCGTCGGTCGTCGCGTTCTCGAAGACCGGCGAAGTGCTCGTCGGCGAGGTCGCCAAGCGTCAGGCGATCACCAACCCCGACCGTACGTTCCGATCGATCAAGCGCCACATGGGCGAGGACTGGAAGTCCGACGACATCGACGCCAAGCAGTACACCGCGCAGGAGATCTCCGCGCGCACGCTCATGAAGCTCAAGCGCGACGCCGAGGCCTACCTGGGCGACTCGGTCACGCAGGCCGTCATCACCGTGCCGGCCTACTTCGACGACGCCCAACGCACCGCCACCAAGGAAGCGGGCACGATCGCCGGCCTCGAAGTGCTGCGGATCATCAACGAGCCGACCGCGGCGGCACTCGCCTACGGCCTCGACAAGGGCGCCGAGGACGAGACCATCCTCGTGTTCGACCTCGGCGGCGGCACGTTCGACGTGTCGGTGCTCGAGATCGGCGACGGCGTGTTCGAGGTCAAGTCGACCCACGGCGACACGGCGCTCGGTGGCGACGACTGGGATCAGCGCATCATCGACTGGCTCGTCCAGCAGTTCAAGGCCGCTCACGGCGTCGATCTCGCCGCCGACCGCATGGCCGCCCAGCGCCTGAAGGAAGCGGCCGAGAAGGCCAAGATCGACCTCAGCCAGGTCCAGCAGACCCAGATCAACCTGCCGTTCATCACCGCCACGGCCGACGGCCCGCTGCACCTCGACGAGTCGCTGTCGCGCGCCAAGTTCCAGGAGATGACCTCCGACCTGATGGAGCGCTGCCGCGTGCCGTTCGAGCAGGCGTTGAAGGACGCCGGCGTCGAAAAGGGCGACCTGCACCACGTGATCCTGGTCGGCGGCTCCACCCGCATGCCGGCGGTGACCGACCTCGTCCAGAGCCTCACCGGCAAGGAACCGAACAAGACCGTCAACCCCGACGAGGTCGTGGCCATCGGCGCCGCGGTCCAGGCCGGTGTGCTGCGCGGCGACGTGAAGGACGTGCTCCTGCTCGACGTCACCCCGCTGAGCCTCGGCATCGAGACCAAGGGTGGTGTGATGACCAAGCTGATCGAGCGCAACACCACGATCCCCACCAAGCGGACCGAGGTGTTCACCACCGCGGAAGACAGCCAGCCGTCGGTCGAGATCCACGTCATCCAGGGCGAGCGTGAGATGGCGAGCTACAACAAGACCCTCGGCAAGTTCCAGCTCGTCGACCTGCCCCCGGCGCCCCGCGGCGTCCCCCAGATCGAGGTCACCTTCGACATCGACGCCAACGGCATCGTGCACGTGTCGGCCAAGGACCGGGCGACGAACAAGGAGCAGTCGATGACGATCACCGGCCAGTCGACGCTCGACAAGAACGACATCGAGCAGATGGTCAAGGACGCCGAGGCACACGCCGAGGACGACCGCAAGCGCCGCGACGAGGCCGAGATCCGCAACAACGCCGACTCGCTCGTGTACCAGACCGAAAAGGTGCTCCGCGAGCAGGGCGACAAGGTGACCGCCGAGGAGAAGGAGGCCGTCGAGCAGCCGCTCGCCGATCTGAAGAAGACCCTCGAAGGCGCCGATCACGCGGCGATCAAGTCCGCCACCGAGACGCTGATGTCGGCCAGCCAGGCGTTCAGCCAGAAGCTGTACGAGGCCGCTGCCCGTGATTCGGGTGCGGCCGGCACGTCGGCGTCGGGCCAGGACTCCGACGGCGGTTCGGCCAGCGACGACGACATCGTCGACGCCGAAGTGGTCGACGCCGAGATCGTCGACGACGAGAGCTGAGCCCGGCGATGTCAGGCGAGGGCGACGTGTTCGCCGAACACGATGAGCCGTTCGACGAGTTCGAACGGGCGAGCGAGGTCGAAGACAGCACCGGGCCGATCCCGGTGGTGTCCCCGCCCGACGCGGCGTCGGTCGACGAGGCCGGCGCGGCGTTCGACGTCGACGTGGCCGCGCTGGTGGCGCAGGGCGAGGAGTACAAGGACCTCGCACAGCGCGTCCAGGCCGACTTCGACAACTATCGCAAGCGCGTGCAGGCGCAGGCGCAAGTCGACGCCGACCGGGCGACCGGCCGCCTCGCCGAGGCGCTGCTGCCGGTGCTCGACGCCACCGAGGCGGCCTTCCTGCGGCATCCCGACGAGGTCGGGCCGCTGCTCAACCAGATGCTGGCCGAGCTCAAGAAGCTGGGCCTCGAAGTCGTCGACCTCGACGGCAAGCCGTTCGACCCCGAGGTGGCCGAAGCCGTCGCCCATGAACCCGGCGACGGCGGTGAGCCGATCGTGACCGAGGTGTTGCGCAGCGGCTACCTCTGGAAGGGCCGGGTGCTGCGGGCGGCGATGGTGAAGACGAAGGACTGAGCAGGTCAGGACGAGAGGGCCAGATGGCCGCGCAACGAGAGTGGTACGAGAAGGATTACTACAAGGTCCTCGGCGTCGCTGAGGAGGCCTCGGCGAAGGAGATCACCAAGGCGTACCGCAAGCTCGCGCGCGAGTTGCATCCCGACAAGAACCCCGGTGACGACGCGGCCGAGGAGCGCTTCAAGGAGGTCTCGGCCGCCTACGACGTCCTCGGCGACGAGACCAAGCGTGCCGAGTACGACGAGGTCCGCCGGCTCGGGCCGATGGGTGGCATGGGCGGCGCTCCCGGTGGTATCCGCTTCAACGTCGGCGACATGTCCGGCGCCGGTGGCGGCCTCGGCGACATCCTCGGCAACATGTTCGGTCGGCGCGGCGGACCCACCGGTGGTGCTTCCGCCGGCGGCGCCGGTCCCCGCCGCGGTGGCGACATCACGGCGTCGCTCACGGTCGACTTCGCCGACGCCGTCCGCGGCGTCGAGACGACCCTCTACCTCACGACCGACGCCCAGTGCTCCACCTGCCGCGGCACGGGTGCGAAGCCGGGCACCAGTCCGCACGTGTGCGGCAACTGTGGTGGCCGCGGCGTGGTCGACGACAACCAGGGGTTCTTCTCGTTCTCCACGCCCTGCCCGGTGTGCGGTGGCCAGGGAACCGTCATCGACGAGCCCTGCCCGACGTGTCACGGCCGCGGCATCGAGAAGCGACCACGCGAGGTCAAGACCCGCATCCCCGCGGGCGTCAAGAACGGCCAGACCATCCGGCTCAAGGGTCGCGGTGGCCCGGGTCGCAACGGGGGCCCGAACGGCGACTTGCTCGTCGAGCTGAAGGTCACGCCGCACGCACTGTTCGGACGGCGCGGCAACGACCTCACGGTCACGGTGCCGATCACGTTCGGCGAGGCGGCCCTCGGTGGGGTGATCGACGTGCCGACGCTCGGCGGTGGCACGGTCGCGCTCCGCCTTCGACCCGGCACGAAGACCGGGAGCCGTCACCGGGTGAAGGGCCGCGGCATCGAGACCACCAAGGCGAGTGGCGACCTGATCGTCACCGTCGAGGTGGCCGTGCCGACCGAGCTCACCGACGAGCAGCGAGCAGCGATCGAGGAGCTGGCGGCGGCGACTACCGTGAACCCACGTGACGCACTGATCACGCCTGCGGCAGGACGGAGTGGCTGACATGACCGACGACGCCAGAGATCGCCCCCCGATCCGGTCGGCCACCCGTGCCGTGTACGTGATCTCGGTGGCAGCCGAGCTGGCGGGGATGCATCCACAGACCCTGCGCATCTACGAGCGGCGCGGCCTGGTCACCCCGGCCCGCACCGATGGGGGCAACCGTCGCTACAGCGATCACGACATCGCCGTGCTGCGCCGCATCTCCGAGCTCGCTGCCGAAGGGATGAACCTCGAGGGCATTCGCCGGGTGATGCATCTCGAGGCCGAGAACGCGCGGCTGCGCAAAGAGCTCGAGCACGCACGTGAGATCGCTCAACACGCCATCGCCGCCAGCGAGGTGCGCGCGCCGAGCGGCGGCGACCTCGTACCCCTGCGCCAGGCGGTCGCGGTGTTCGGCCAGCGGCCGTCGATCTTCGACCGCGACCGCTGACGCTCACCGTTTCCGGCGCGGGATCAACCGGCCGGCGAGCCGCTTCGTCGAGCTGATCGGCTTCGCCGGAGCGGCTTGTGGGAGGGTCGACACGCGTTCGATCGCCCACGGACGTTCGTGGACCCCGACGGGGGTCGCGGCGAGCATCATGTCGATCGGTCTCAGTCGCCCGGCCAGGCCGGCCGCGCCCAACGCCGCGCCCAGCGCGACGCACTGTCGTTCACCGGACCGCAGGTCGTGCGGAGGATACTTCGGGTGGGCCACTCCGGCCAGATCGAGCGACACGTCGAGCGAGTCGAGGGGTGCGTCGTCGCGAAGGTCGGCGGCGTCGGCGACGATGCGCAGCTGCGCGGCGAGGTCGGCGGGGTCGGTCAGGCCGTGGAAGATCTCCGTCGAGCAGGGGGTGCTGCTGGTCGCCAGCGCCGGAGGGCGGCGCCCCACGGGATCGATCGCGGTCGCCGCGATCGGTACACCGGCCAGCAGGACGTCGAACGACTCTCCGGCAGCTGCATCGCGGCGGGCGAGCACGGTGCTGGCCGCCAGCACCCGACTCAACGCGATCGGGCTCGGGTCGACCGCCACGTCGACGAATCCGGCGCGTTCGACGAGCTCTTCGATGCGCCGGACCGTGGCGTCGCTCCAGCGGACCGCGACCAACCAGCGCCGGGGGCCGTCGTCGATCAACACGGTCGAGGACACATCGTCGAAGCGGGCGATCCGGTGACGAGCGGTGTTCAACTCCGGCCCGCTGAGCGAGGTGACGTCGAGCCGGTGCAGGGTTGCTCCCTGTGGGAAGAGCGCCACCCGCGTCGGCGCGACGCTGCCGCCGAGCTCGGCGTGCAGCCGCACCAGTGCGTCGAGCACCGAGCGGTCGTCGTCGAATTGGCGGATGCCGACCTCGGCCGCGGCGTACAGGCGATCGGCCGATTCGGCCGCGAGCACCACCCCCCGCGCGACACTCGTCGTCAGCTCGATGCCCACACCGTCGCCGCGCCCGATGCGGGTCGGTGCGGTCACGTCGGACCCACCGCAGACGCGAGCTGGACGAGACGACCCGTGGCGCGTGACCAGCACCGGCCTGGCGAGCAGGCCGTCATCGCGAGTTCGTCGAGCCCGAGCTCACGCAGTTCGTCGTCGTTGGTCATCAACCCGACGTACACGTCGGCCGCGGAGTCGAGCAGCCCCGACACCCCGGCGATCGTCGAGGTGACCGCGACGACGCTGATCCCGAGGCCGGCCGCGCGCGCGACCTCGTCGAGCGACGCGAGCGCCGCCTGCTGTGCGCCGGCGACCAGACGGCGCACCACCTGGCCCAGATCGTGCACGAGGAGCACGAGTTCGGGGCGCTCGAGGTCGGGGTCGCGCCGTCGGAGGTCGAGCT
Organism: uncultured Ilumatobacteraceae bacterium; assembly: GCA_964651825.1. GTDB lineage: Bacteria > Actinomycetota > Acidimicrobiia > Acidimicrobiales > Ilumatobacteraceae > Sva-07. Next base: position 15,172 of record CAZYWK010000034.1, read on the forward strand.
CGCCGGCCAGGTGCTCGAGCGCGGCGGCGACCTGGTCGGTGCGGTCGGCGGGGATCGTCGCGGCGCTGTGCGGCATCGCGGCCACGGCTGCGAGGCGCCGGCTCGAGGAGTCGACGGCGATCAGGCGAAGATCGCTCGGCGAGACACGTTCCGCGACGCCGCGCACGATCGTCGACACGACTCGATCGAGGCCGGCGCGTGGCGAACCGACGAACACGATCGAACCGGTCCGGCCGGGCTGCCACCACACGACCGGATGGGTGGCGTCGGCGGGGTCGTCGAGCACGCCCAGCGGGATGGCGTCGGCCTCGTAGGCCGCGAAGAGCATGTCGACGTCGACCTCGCCCGGCAACGGTGGCGGGACGAGCACCGGTGGGGTACCCCGCGAGACCTTGGCCAGCAGGGCGGCGACCGCCGAGTGGGTGCTGGCGTCGAGCCCCGGCCGGGTCGCCACGTTCCGGGCGACCCGTCGCTCGAGCGACGTGAACGGGCGGCCGACGACGAATGGCCGCACGGCGAGCTGGCGGGCAGCGGCGGGGGAGGTCGACAACGGCGCGAAGACGACCGTGGTGTCGACCGTGTCGACCGCGTCGAGGTCGCCGGGCTCGCCGGATCGGCGCTCGTGGCCGCTGGTCATCCTGGCCGATGGCGTGCCGTCGAGCCGGTCGATGGCGATCTCGACGCGACCGGCCCGCGGCGGGCGGTCCGAAACGGCGGCCGGTCCGTGGCGCGCGGTCACGAGTCGCAGTGCGGGGACACGGTCGGCGAGCGCCCGGAGGTCGCCGATCCAGCCGTCGAGGCGCCCTTCATGCGAGCTGCCGACCAGCACGATCCCGGCACCGGCCCCCGGCGTGTCGAGGTGGTTCGCGATGCGCTCGAGGATTCGCCGGCGCTCGAGCGGATCCTCGAGGCTGACACGACCGCCGACGTGTGGGAGATCGCCCAGTACGTCGAGCACCGCTGAGGGGCGCCCGTCGTCGATGAGCAGGAGCGGAAACCTTGACGCGTCGTCTTCGGCGATCAGGCCCGCGACGAGGGCGACGACCACGGCGTCCGCGTCGCCGGCTTCCGATGCGACGATCGAGACCTCGGAGGTGACCTGCCAGTCGAGCTCGACGCGACGACCCTCGTCGGACGTGCCGAGCCACACGTGACGAGCCGCATCCGCCTTGTCCACCTGGTCGATCGTGGCTCGCAGCGCGTCGGCGAGCAGCGGAGATTCCGGTACCGCTGCCAGGCCGTGGCCATCGGACGCATCGGTGGCGATGTCGACGAGCGGGGCGAGTGCTCGCGCGACCTCGGTCGCGACGTCGTTGTCGACGAGCGATGGCACGACGTGGTCGATGCCGCGCACGCCGGACATCGCGGTGGCCGAGGTGACCGAGACGTCGTCGCCGTCCTGCACGACCAGTGAGCGGCACGAAGCCGGCACGCGGTCGACGCGATCACAGTGCACCACGAGCCGCACCGTGGTCGGAGGTGACGAGACCACCTCGCGTAGGGCCGAGGCCCGCCGGCTCCAGTGGTCGGCGTCGTCGACCACCAGGACGGTGATCGGCCGGCCCGTGCTCCGCTCCGTCCACAGCCGGTCGGCCCAACGGCGCTGCGCGGCGGCCGTGGCGAGGATCGTCAGCTGCCCGCGGTCGCGAACGTGCGGCAGCCACTTCGCCCAGTCCCATCGCCCCGCCCGGTCGGGGCTCGTGGCGATCACCACGTGAACGTCAGCGGGTCCGTACGCGGTGACGGCCTCGACGAGCAGCGTGCGGCCCAATGCCTCACCGAAGTCGTCCGAGCCGACGAGCGCGACTCCCAGGTCAGGGCCGAGCATCACCGACACCCGGCGCATCGTGGGTGCCCCCTCGTCGACGAGCCCGACCGGCAGGGTCAGCGAGGCGTGCTCGTCGAGCCGTCGCCGCCAGAGCGCGGCATCGTGGCCGAGCGCCATCCGCACGGCGTCGGCCACGCTCCGGGGATCGTCCGCTCTGGTCAGAACGGCCGATCGGGTGAATGCCACGGTGCCGTCGGGGTCGCTCGGCCGCCGCACGGGTGAGCGGCCGGGCCGGTCGAACCCGAAGACCCGGGCCCCCACGGCCAGGTCACCGTCGGCCCAGATCGTCGGTTCGCCGATCTGGCGGCCGGCCAGCATGACCGGTGACCCCTCGACCGGATGAACCTCGACCTGGCGGTCGGTGACCAGCAGCTCGAAGGCGGCCTGCTCGACGGGCGCTTCGCCGAGCTCGGCCGCTGCCATCCGCCGACCAGGGCCGATCCGGTAGCGGCCGGGTGCGATCGTCCTGATCGTTCCGGCGCCCCGACCGGTGTGCTGTACCAGCTGCACGCCGTCGGTCACCGCTGGCAGGGGCTCGGTGGGGCCGACGACGGTGGAAACCACCGAACCGACGCGCACGTTCTCGTCGGTCAACGGTGTGGACGCGGGCAGAACGTGGTCGTCGACGATCACGATCCCCGGTACGGCCTGGCCGGTCACCTCGGCGACGACGTCACCCAGCGAGGCCACACGGTCGGCCTCGACCGACACATCAGCGGTGCCGTGGGGTGAGCGAACCACGAGGTCCATGCCGGGAGACTACGAGGGCGTGCATGTCGGCAACCGGACACCTCGGCGTGAGCATCCCGAGGAACTCTGAACAATTTCTTGAGTTCCGGGGAGTTGGCGCCGATGACCAAGTGTCGACATCCGCCCGTCGTCGAGAGGCTTTCCGATCATGACCGCAACGACTGTGACCTGGCGCCAGACCGTGGCCGCTGTCGCGGTGGTCGCCATGGCGCTGGTCGGTGTGGTCGCCGTGTTCAGTTCCGACGGGCTGCCGGCGGTGAACGCCGCTTCCTCACGAGCGACCCGGTGGTTCGTCCACCAGCCGACGGGGACGGTGGTGTTGCTCGACGGATACGGCGGGCGGGCGGTCGCTCGGATCGACGCGGAGAGCGCGGGGGAGCAGATCAGCGTCGCCGAAGGCGGCTCGGCGGCGTATCTGCTCAACGACACGACCGCCGAGGTGAAGATGATCGAGACCGCGGAGCTCCGGTTCGGGGCTCCGGTCAGCCTCGCTGCGCTCGGCGGCGGTCGAGCGGTCTCCCAGGTCGGTTCCGCCGGCCTGACGGTGGTCAATCCCGATGATGGTGGAGCGTCCGCGCTGCCGGTCGTCGGCGAGCCGCTCAACTTCGATGTCGATCTGGGCGCCGAGCTGGTGGTCGCGCCCGACGGTGTCGTGTGGACGATCGACGGATCAGCGCTGCGCCGTGCGACCTCGACGTCGTCGTCCGACACGGAGCTCGGCCTCGGTCCCGACGCGGTGCTGACACTCGTCGGCAGCGAGCCGTTCGTCGTCGACCGGGCGAACCGGCGTGCTCGTCTCGGGACCGGCAGCTGGCAGGCGATCGACACCGACGCCGATCCGAGCGAGATCATCGGACAGGTCAACGGGCCGTCCGCGAAGTGCGGCTGGGTGGCGGCGAACGACGACCTGTGGTGCGTCGGCCGCGGTGGTATCGAGGAACGTTCGACGATCCCCGGGCTCGACGTCGACGGCCCGGATGCGCTGGCGATCGCCGGCGATGCGGCGGTCGTGGTCCGTCGCACCCCGTCCACGATCGTCCAGCTCGATTGGCGCGGCGATCGGATCGTCGAAGACGTGACGATGACGACGAGCCCCGATGCCGATCTCGCCGTCATCGCGACGACCGACCTCGTGTGGGTGGACGACGTCGCCGGCGACTTCGTCTGGGCGGTGAACCCGTGGAAGGTGTCGGCGATCGACAAGAACGGCGACGACGTGTTCGTCGTCGGCGAGGACGGGACCGTCATCGACCAGGGCGATCTGGACGACTCGGCCACGCCCACCGCCGACGACCCGAGCGCCGGTGAGATCATCGAGCGCGAGCCCGACGACAACGGCGTCGACGATCCGCCGGTGGCGGTCGACGACCCGGTCACGGCACGTTCTGGTGCCTCCGTGCAGGTGCAGGTCACCGCGAACGACTACGACCCCGACGGCGAGGCGATCGTCGTCCAATCGGTCGGCCCTCCCGGCCACGGGAAGGTCGAGATCGGCACCGCGTCGACCGTCGTGTACACCCCTGAGGCGGGCTACGTCGGTGCCGATCGCTTCACGTACACGATCGTCGACGGCAACGGCACCGAAGCCTCGGCGACGGTGCTCGTCGAGCTCCTGCCCGCGGGATCAGCCAACACGCCGCCGATCGGCACACCCGACACGGCACAGACCGGTCCCGGCACCCCCGTGGTCGTCGAGGTGTTGCTCAACGATGTCGACCCCGAGCGCGATGCACTCCGGATCGGGTCGTTCACCCCGCCCGACGGACCATCCGGCGCACCGATCGGCGAGGTGACCGAGACGGTCGGCAAGTCCGGCCTGCCGGCGCTGCGCTTCGTCCCCGCCGCAGGGTTCGAGGGCACGGCGATCTTCTCCTACCGACCTGTCGACTCGCTCGACGGGCAGGGCAACGACGTGCAGGTCCGTGTGGAGGTGGCCGCGAGCAACGAGGCCAACCGCCCGCCGGTCGCTCGACCGGACTCGATCCGCGCCCGGCGCAACATGGTGACCCAGCTGCCGGTACTCGTCAACGACATCGACCCGGACGGCGACGAGCTGACCCTCGACGTCGTGACCCCCCTGCCGGCGGGCCTCGATGTCACCGTGCGGGGCGCGGAGCTGACGGTGGTGGTGCGGACCGGTGCTGCCGACCTGCTGCCGTTCCAGTACGAGATCGCCGATGGCCACGGTGGTGTCGCCCGCGGGTCGGTGCTCGTCGACGTCATCGACGATGCCGAGCCGAACCTGCCGCCGGTCGTCACCGCCGACTCCGACACGGTCGTCGTCGGATCGTCGATCGACGTGAACGTGCTCGCCAACGACGTCGACCCCGACGGCGACCGGCTGGTGGTGGTTTCTGCATCGCAGCCACCGGACGGCCTCGGCCAGGCCTTCGTGCTCGGCGACGCGGTCCGCTTCACCCCGGCGTCGATCGGTGAGCGCGACGACACCACGGCGCGCTTCACCTACACCGTGAGCGATGGGAACGGTCACGAGGTGACCGGCGACGTGAGCGTGTCGATCCTGAGCGAGTCGGCGGGGCGTCCACCGTACGCGCGCGACGACTCGGCGTTCACCTACGTCGACACGGCGGTGACGATCGACGTGCTGCGCAACGACGGCGACCCCGCCGGCGACCGACCGCGGCTCGTCGGAACGCCAGGTTGTGCCGGAGGGGGCGCCGCGGTGGTCACCGCCGACGGACAGGTGCGCTTCGATCCACCGCGCGGTCAGGTCGGCGCCTTCCGGTGCACGTACGAGGTCACGAACTCGAGCGGCCTGCGCGCCGGGGCGTCGATCATCATCTCCGTCCGGGCACCCCTGCTGACGAATGAACCACCGGTCGCGGTGAACGACCTGCTGCCGGTGGAGGTGAACACCACCCAGGCCATCGACGTGACGAGGAATGACAGCGATCCCGATGGTCCGAACAGTTCGCTGACGGTGGTGTCCTCGACGGCGCCGCTGCTCGGGACGGCCACTCGGAGCGGCAACGTGATCGCGTTCACCGCGGGCGCGGTCACCGGCGTCACGACCATCAGATACCAGGTCGCCGACGCCGGCGGCGCGGTGTCGCTCGGCCAGTTGACGGTGACGATCAACGAGAAGGCGAACGTCGCGCCCATTGCCCAGGACGACGGCCGGCTCGTCTTCGCCCCCGGCGCACCGGCCGCCTTCGACGTGCTCGAGAACGACAACGATCCCGACGGCCAGAACAGCGCGCTCAGGGTGCAGTCGGCGTCGAAGGTGTCCGGCGACGGCTCCGTGTCGCAGTCCGGCAACATCGTCACGTTGACCCCGAGCGCAACGTTCCTCGGCGACCTCGTGGCGACCTACACGATCGTCGACCCCGACGGTCTGACCTCGAGCGCCCGCGTGACGCTGCAAGTCGTCAAGCAGCCGAACCGGCCGCCGGAGGCCCGCGACGACAGCAACGACGTGGCCAACGGTGGGTCGGTGTCGACGGCGGTGCTGTTCAACGATTTCGATCCTGACGGCGACAACTTGTCGATCAGCATCACCGCGGCGCCCGATCCATCGCTGGGCAGCGCCCGTGTCACCAGCGACCGGTCGATCGCGTTCACTGCCGTCCCCGGCGCTGCCGGTACGGCGGTGATCCGTTACCAGATCAGCGATGGCGAGTTGTCGGCCGACGCGACGTTGCGCATCACGGTACGCGCCTGCACCGAGTCGCAGCCGGTTGCCGGCAGCGCGACGCTGACGACGGGCTATCAGCAGGCGATCGGCGTCGACCTGAACGCGCTCGCCGCCAACGGGACGATCGTCGACGTGTCCGGCCCGGCGGGCTATGGGGACGGCCTGTACACACCGCCGGCCGGCGAGAACGGCAACGTCCAGATCAGCTACGCCGTCGTCAACTCGTGCCGCCAGCGCGCCAGCGGCACCGTGACGATCGACGTGAACCAGGACCCGATCGCGCAACCCCAGTCGTTCACCATCGGTCGTGGCGAGTCCCGAGAGATCCCCGTGTCGAGCATCGCGAGCGACGCCGAACCGCTCACGATCGTCAGCAGCAGCGGCGCGCCGGGCTGGGTCGTCACCGAGGCGGGACGGCTGCTCCTCCGTCCCGCCGCCGGCGCGGCGGTCGGCACGGCGACGTGGACGACGGTGGTCGCCGACCCGGGCGGGCTCACCACATCGGTCTCGTTCTCGGTGAAGGTCACGAACCAGCTCCCGACCGGCGCGCCCGACACGGTCGACGTGCGCGGCGGCGTCGCGGTGCTGCTGTCCCCGCTCGACAACGACAACGACCCCGATGGCCCCAACGCCGCCCTCGCGATCCAATCCGTCCCGGCGACGATCACCTTCCCGAACGGCAAGTCCGGCACCGTCACGATCGTCGGCACCCGTCAACTCTCGGTCGACCCGGCAGGCGGCCTCGGCAACACGTCGTTCACCTACACGATGCGTGATGCGGACGGCGGCGTCTCCGCGCCGATCACCGTCACCGTCGTCGCGAACCGCGCGCCGTTCGCGAACTCCCAGACCGTCACCGCGGTCGCCACGCAGGCGATCGATGTTGCACTCGACGCCGGCGACCCGGACGGTGACGCGCTCACCATCGTGGAGCTCACCGACCCGTCCGGCGTGGTGACCACGCAGGCCGGGCTGAGCTTGCGGATCATTCCGCCGGCGGCCGGCACATTCTCCGTCACCTACCGGGTCAGCGACGGGCGGGCGACCTCGGCGATCGCGACGATCACGATCAACGCATCGGATCCCCCACCGCCGACCACCGTGCCGCCGACCACCGTGCCGCCAACGACCGTCCCGCCCACCACCCCGACCACGACGGCGCCGGCAGATCCGCCGGCGCCCGGTTCGTGACCGGAGCCCGCGTCAGGTGCGCACCGGCGAGCGGGTGGTCGAGCGCAGCGACCGCAGGCTGAGCCGCCAACGCACCCGCTGCCACCGGGTCCGCTGCGCTCCGAGCGCTTCGTCGATCGAGGTGAGGCAGACCGCGGCGTCCTGCGCGAGCAGGTCGGCGCGCGCGGGGGTCCCGAACGTCGCTGATCCGTTGAGTGTCGCCAGCCGGTGGAGCTCGCGTTGCGCGTCCGGGGCCAGCGTGGCGGCGTCCGTCGCGATCTCGCGATCGGTCGACGACGGCGCGATCTGCAGCCCCGCGTCGACGAGTTCGTCGGTGGCCGATGCCCAGGCGCCGCGGATCCGGTCGGCTGGGACTGCGGCGCGGAGCCGTCGTCGCCGCCGGTGACGTTTCGCGAGCAGGATCAGGCCGATGCCGAGCAGGAGCGGCAACACCACGACCCCAGCCCCGACGCCGACCCGTATCGCCCAGAGCTCCGCGTCCGACCAGCCGTCGCTCGCCGCGTCGGTGACGTCCTGGTCCGCGTCGGGCGCGTCGCTGTCGACCTCCGGTGGCGGCGCGACCGGAGGTTGCGGAGCGGCCGGCGCCTGGACCTGGGGCTCCGGCGGCTCGGGGACGCTGTCGGTCGTCTCCTCGGCAGGCACCGGATCGAACGCGACCCAGGTGCCGTCGACGAGTTGAACCTCGGGCCAGATCGACGCGTTGGCCGACGTGATCAGCAGTGCCTCGGCCGACGGTGACGGTTCGACCTCGAATCCGGTCGCCACCCGCGCCTGCACCCCGAGTGAGCGGGCGAGCAGGACGAAGCCGGTCGCGAACTGTTCGCGGTTTCCCCGGCGCGTGTCGCGCAGGAACCTGTCGATCAGCACCTGTTGAAGCCCGCCGGCGGGCGCCTCCGAGTCGAGCACGAAGTCGTCGCGCATCGCGGCCTCGATGGTTTCGAGCTGTCCGATGACCGTCCCGTCGCTGCCGGCAGCAAGAGTCTGCGCCAGCCCTGTCAGGCCGGCGACGTTCCCGTCGACCTCACGGGCGGCCGCCGTCGGGCTCGTGACGCCGGTCAGTTCGGGTGTGATGTTCGAGACGACGTCGATCACATCGCCGGGCTCGGGGCGATCCGTCAGCCGCACGACCGTGCGTGCCGGGTCGGTCTCCACATCGGCGTCGACCGACACCGGCGAGCCGGGGAGCGGGACGAGGCTGAGATCGTCGCGGAGGAAGCTGATGCCGGCCGCGACCGTCGGTCCCGTGGCGGCGCCCAGCGTCGTGCCGATCGGGCGCAGCGTCAGCGACGGTGTCCACCGGCGCCCGTCGTAGTCGGTGAGCGCCGCGGTGCGCCACCGCGCCGGCCAGTCGGCGACACCTGCATCTCTGCCGGTCGGGGTCACGTCGTGGAGGTCGACGGGCGGGTCGAGCGAGCGCAGCGCACGTGTGGCCTCGACCGGATCGAGCAGCGGGGCGGTCTGCGTGGCCGGTTCGTCCCGCCGTGGATCGGCGCGCGTGGTGAACCCGACGGGAACGCTCACCGCCGTTGCGACCAGCCCGACGATGAGCATCACGGCCAGCAGCCGTCGTTCGCCGCGCAGGAAGAGCCAGCGATCGCGCAGGCCACCGCCCTCGTCGTGCAGGGCCGCGAACAGGAATGCCAGCACGCAGACGATGACCAAGGACCAGGGGCGCACGCCCAGCGGTGCCGACATGGTGATCACCGCGATGTACGTGGTCGCGACCGGGAACAGCGGGAGGAGATGCCAGCGGCGCCAGGTGGCGAGCAGCGCGCTCGAGGCCGCGCCGATGGCCAACCCGGCGGCGACGGCGCCGACCAGCACCGGACGGTAGGGGCTCGGCCACTCCGTCGACAACAGCCGCCGGAGCCCGGACGTCAACGCGGTGCCCGCATCCCCGGCGTCACCGCCCGCCACGATCACCGCGAGCGTGAGCGACACGACCGCGCCGAGGCACGACGCGCCGACGCGAACCAGACCCTGGCGGCCAGCGGTCAGCGCGACCGCCCCGATCGGGACGAGTGGGGCCACCACCAGCGTCCACACGAAGCGGTCGAACACGCCACCCGCCTCGGCGCCGAGGACCGCGAACATCGCCGCCAGCAGCCCGAGCCGGGCTCGAACGAGGCTCAGTCCCGGCGATCCTGCCCGCTCCGGAGCTCCGTCGATCACGGTCTCGACCTCGGTCACGCCGTGCTCCGCCAGCGATGGACGAACTCGGCCGCCGTCGCCGCCGCGAGCAGCGTGCCCGGCCCGGCGATCGCGCCCGCACCGATCCGTACGGTCGACATCCGATCGGCCGACGCGAAACTGCTCGATGGGCCGGTTGCGCCGGTGACCATGACGACGGCGGTGTGGTCGAACCCGCCGGTGAACAGCGCCGCCACCGCCACCAGGTTCTCGGGGGCCGACCGTTGGACCGGGGTCAGCAGTTCGAGCACCGTCGCCTCGGCGACCAGCGGCGCCGGCCGCCCGGCGTGGTGCCGATCGGTGGTGCGCACGAGGACGTCGAGGCCGGAACGAAGGGCGTGCACGGCCAGGCTGGCGGTGACGTCCACCATCTCCTCGAAGTCCTCCGGGGTGCTCGCCTCCGCGCCGGTGTCGAGGACGATCGTGAACTCGGGTCTGCGCACCTCGACGTGCTCGCGCACCATCAGGGTCCCGGTGCGGGCGGTCGTCGGCCAGTGGATCAGGCGAGGGTCGTCACCGGCGACGTACTCGCGCATCGACACGAACCCGGACATGGGGTCGGCCGACGCGCGCCGGAGCACCGACTCGTTCTCCACCGAGCGGACGGCGCCCTGCGGGCCGAGGAGGTCGTAGATCTTCGGGTGCACGATCACGGGAGCGACCTGGCCCGTCCGGCGCGTGCCGACGGTCAGCCAGAGCGCGTCGATCCGTTCGATCTCGAGCGGGCCGACGTCGAACAGCCCTCGGCGTGACGTCGGGATCGTGCTGTCGAGCACGACGGCGGTGTGGGCGGGCACCGCATCGGCCGGGACGCGTCGCTCGTGATCGTCGCAGCGGTCGATGATCGTCGCCCGGCTCGACCGGAACCGGGTGGGGTTGTGCACGCGGTAGGCGACGGGGATCGGATCACCGCGCGCGACGCGCACGGCGAGGATCCGGCGGGTGACGACGGCTCGCGGGGGGCGCTGTGACGCCCAGATCGCGAGCAGCAGGATCGTGCCGATCACCGCGGCGACGATGATCAGCTCCTCGTACCCCCACCAGATCCCGAGCGCGAGCAGCACGATGGCGCTGAGCAGTGCACCGAGGCCCGAACGAGTGAGCACGTCAGTCGTCCATGTCCGGCTCGACCGTCAACCTTCGCGGGTGCGCGGTACCGGGATCTCGTCGATGATGTCGGCGAGCACGAGATCGGCCCGGGTTCCCCGGAGATCGGCCTCGGCGGTGAGCGCCATGCGGTGCGTGAACACCGGATTCGAGATGGCCTTGACGTCGTCGGGAGTCACGTAGTCGCGGTCGGCGGTCGCCGCGTACGCGCGGGCGACGCGCAGCATCGTGAGCGTGCCGCGCGTCGACACGCCGAGGCGGAGATCGGGATGGATCCGCGTCGCCCCGGCGATCGCGACGATGTACTCGTGGATCGAGCGGGCCACCTCGATCCGGTCGATGGCGCCGATCAGCCGGTCGAGCTCGGCGGCGTCGGTGACCGGCGAGATCTCGTCGTGCTCGTGCTCGCGGCTGAAGTCCTCGAGGATCGACACCTCCGTGATCGGGTCGGCGAAGCCGATCGTGAGGCGCATCGCGAAGCGGTCGAGCTGCACGTCGGGCAACGGGAACGTGCCCTGGAAGTCGCGGGGGTTCTGGGTGGCGATCACGAGGAACGGGCGTGGCACCGGGCGGCTGACGCCGTCGGCGGTCACCTGTCGTTCCTCCATCACCTCGAGCAGGGCCGACTGCGTCTTGGGGCTGCCACGGTTGATCTCGTCACCGATCAGCACGTTCGTGAACACAGGGCCTTCGCGGAACGAGAACGAACCCCCGGTCTGGTCGAACACCATCACGCCGGTGATGTCGGTGGGAAGGAGGTCGGGCGTGAACTGGACCCGCTTCCACGTTCCCGCGATCGAGCCGGCGATCGCCTTCGCCAGGCTCGTCTTGCCGGTGCCGGGCACGTCGTCGAGCAGCAGGTGCCCTTCGGTGAGCAGACAGCACAGGGCGAGGCGGATCTCGTCGTTCTTGCCACGCACGACACGTCCGATGTTGTCGATGAGTGCGTCGGTCACCTGCGAGACGTGGGCGGGCACGGATCGAGTGTACGTGTGGCCCCACCCGCCCCGGGGACAGCCCCATTCGGAAATCTGGAGCAGTTGTGGCGCTGGGCGCGAACACTGCTCCAGATGCTGGCTCAGTCCCAGTCGACGCGGACGTGGCGGAGCGCGTCGCTGACGAGGTCGTGGAGCTCGCGCCGTCGCGGTGGGACCAGATCGACGCGATCGAGCGCCGGGACGTCGGGGAGCGGGTGCTCCAGCGGCGTGTGCAGCAGCGCGTCGAGCCGGTCGACCGGCTCGACGACGGGCTCGACGGGGTCGGGGACGACCTGGATCTCGCCGGTCGGGTCGCCGGAGCGAGTTCGACCGGGCACGGAATGCACGAGCCGGAGATGGCCCCGGGAGTGGTCGGACCGCTCGCGGATGGGCTCGTCGGGTTGGTCGGCCCCGCTCGTGGTGGCGTCACCGGGCTCGCGGCCGCGCCAGACGTCGAGCAGCTCGGGCTCGATCAGGAACTCGTTGCTGAGCACGAACATGGCGGCAACGATGTGCTTGCACGCGTGGTCACCCCAGTTGTCGTCGTCGGGGCACGAGCAGTGGGCGGTGATGTCGCGGCGCATCGGCATCCCGTCGCCCACCGTGACTTCGATCTGGGCGACGTAGGGCGTGGACCGTGATCCCTGCACCTCGCAGGTGACGACGCCAGGTTCGATGGCGATGTCGGTGACCGAGCCGTCGTGGGCGTACTGCTTGCCCCGGCGCAGGCGTTGCGGGTCGCTCATCTCGGCGGCGAGCACCTTGATCATCGTGGCTGGTAGTCGGCCCGGGTGCGTGGCGCCGAAGGGCTTTCGTGGTCGGCTCATCGGTCGCTCATGTCTCGCTCTCGAGCACCACGAGGTCGCGCAGCTCGGCGGTGGACAGCTCCGACAGCCACGCTTCGGAGTTGCCGATCACCGCGTCGGCCAGCTTGCGCTTGTCGTCGATCACGCGGCCGATGCGTTCCTCGACCGTGCCTTCGCACACGAGCTTGTGGACGTTGACGGTGCGTTGCTGGCCGATCCGCCACGCGCGGTCGGTGGCCTGATCCTCCACGGCCGGGTTCCACCATCGGTCGTAGTGGATGACCTGGCTGGCGGCGGTGAGGTTGAGCCCGGTGCCGCCGGCCTTGAGCGAGACGATCAGCAGTGGCGGGCCGGACTCCTCCTGGAAGGTGTCGACCATGCGGTCGCGCCCGGTTCGTGACACACCGCCGTGGAGGAAGGAGGGCGAGAACCGGAACTGCTCGGCGATGTGCTGCACCAGCAGGTCGCCCATCTCGCGGAACTGGGTGAACACGAGGGCGCGCTCGTCCTGGTCGAGCAGTTCGGTGACGAGCTCGTCGAAGCGGGTGAGCTTGCCGGAGCGGCCGGCGAGTCGCGAACCATCCTTCAGGGCGTGGGCCGGGTGGTTGCACACCTGCTTCAACCGCATCAGCGCGGCGAGGACGAGCCCACGGCGCCGCATGCCGCTCGCCAGCTCGGCGTCGGCGAGGAGCTGGTCGACCACCTGCTGGTACATCGTGGCCTGCTCGCGAGTGAGCTTGGCGTACGCGATCTGCTCGATCTTGTCGGGCAGGTCGGGGAGGAGCCGGCGGTCGGCCTTGGTGCGCCGGAGGACGAACGGCTGGGTGAGGCGCCGGAGCCGGGCGGCCGCGTCGGCGTCGTTGTTCCGTTCGATCGGGGTGCCGAAGCGCTCGCGGAACTTCTGCAACCCGCCGAGCAGGCCGGGGTTGACCGCGTCGAGGATCGCCCAGAGCTCGCTCAGCCGGTTCTCGACCGGCGTGCCGGTGAGGGCCAGCTTCTGCGCGGCGTGCAACTGACGAACGGCGCGGGCCGCCTTCGTGTTCGGGTTCTTGACGGTCTGGGCCTCGTCGAGGACCACGGTCGACCAGTCGACGGCACCGAGGTGTTCGAGGTCGCGCGGGAGCAGCCCGTAGGTGGTGATCACGAGCTGGCGCTCGGGGTCGGTGGCGAACAACTCGTCGCCGGTGCCGGCGCCACCGATCGACCGGCTGCGGGTGCTGCCGTGGTGGATCTGTACCTCGAGCTTGGGGGTGAAACGCTGCGCCTCACTGCTCCAGTTGCGCACGACGCTCAGCGGGCACACGACGAGATGTGGACCGGGCCGCTCGAGGAGGTGGGCGAGCGTGGTGGCCGTCTTGCCGAGACCCATGTCGTCGGCGAGGCATCCGCCGAGGCCGAGCTTGGCGAGGAACTGCATCCACGACAAGCCGCGGCGCTGGTAGTGGCGCAGCTCACCGACGAAGTCCGCCGATTCGTGCGTCTCTTCGAGGACTTCGTCGGGCAGGCCGTCGAGCAGCGTGCGCACCCAGTCGAGATCGAGCGGCTCGGACCGATCGTCGACCGGGAACCCGTATTCGTCGGTCGCCGGTGCCGGCGAGGGGTCGCCGGCGAGCGTGATCAGCGCGTGTTCGTCGTCGCTGCCGTCGCCGTTGGCCAACTGGAGCAGTTCGAGCGGCGTGACCCGACCGTGATCGGCCTGCAGCGCGGTGAGCTGGGCCCGCTTGCGGCGGAGCTCGTCGGCGTCGATGCGCACCCAGCGGTGGCCGGTGTGGAGCAGTGAGGCGCCGGCCTCGACCGCCCGCGCCAGCTCGGCCTCCGAGATCGTCTCGTCGCCGACGACCAGCTTCCAGTCGACGAGGGCTTCGTGGCCGAACTGCTTCTTGCGGTCGTCGGCCGGCGACGGCGTGGCCTCGCCGCTGACTCGGACCCGGGTGCGCACGAGCCGCTCGGGCCCGATCAGTTCGATGCCGAGGCGCTGGAGCTCGGCCGGAGCGATGTCGATGAAGTCCTCGGCGACGTCGAGCTCGAGCTCGGCGCCGGTCGGCTCGTGCTCGACGGCGAGGTCGGCGAGGCCGGGGATGAACGCAGTCCTGGTGACGACGTCGCCGATCTCCTCGCCGAGCCGATCGAGGTGTCGCTCCTCGCGGGCGACGTCGAGCGCGGTGGAGTTGCGTTCCCACACGTCGAGCGCTGTGCACCAGCGTGAGGCGTCGCGGTCGTCGACGAGCTCGAGCCGAACGGTCCACAGAGCGAGCGGGTCGTCGGGCACGATCAGGCGCAGCCGGGGGACGACGACGGGTTCGCCACCGGCACGGCGGCGATGGCGTTCGAGCTCCGCGCGCAGGTGGTCGAGGGCGACGTCGAAGCCGTCGCTGTTGCCGCGGATGACGTGATCGGGCTTGGCGAGCGCCCCGAACGTGGCCCGCAGCGCCTGCAGCTCTGGCTTGCGTTGCTTGCCGAGCTCGGGTCGCCATCCGCTCTGGGCGAGGAGTCCGCGGGCGATCCCGTCGACGAGGCGGTCGAAGATCTGCTCGACGGTGGCCCCCGAGTCGAGTGTGCAGACGGGGGGCATCGACGACGCGAGCGCAGCCAGCGTGTCGTGCACCGCAGTGTCGTCGGGCCCGTTCGGGGCGAACACCCAACGGCCGACCGTGAACGGGCCCTCGTCGGCGATCGTGGGCAGGATGCGGCCGCTCGACACGGTGCGGCGGGCGAGTTCGCCGATGCGGGCGAACCACGCGATCGAGTCCGACACGTAGCCGGCTTCGGGCAGGTCGGAGAGCCACACGGCGACACCGAGCGGGTCGAGCTGTACCGACGACACGTGCATCGTCGGGGCTTCGGGCACGTGCAGGGTGAGCCGCCCGATGGCGCCGTAGGAGATCGGTGAGTCGTGCCAGCCGACGCGTTGGCCGTCGGGCCCGCGCGTGCGGAAACCGCCGTAGAACCACGCCATCGATGCCGTATCGATGCCGTTCCACCCCCAGACATGGAGCGCGCCGCTGCGCCAGGTGCCCTGGGCAACGTGGGGCGGCCGGTCGCGCGTCACCTCCCCGACCCTACCGACGGGCTACGACACCGTCCCGCCCACCCCGTACCGGTGTGCGTTTGCGTCGGGATTCAGCACCGACGGGCGTGATCAGATCCCGACGCAAACGATGGTTTCAGGTGCCGGTGAAGTTCGGGGGGCGCTTGTCGAGGAACGACTTGACGCCCTCACGGTGATCGTCGGTGCGGAACAGTTCACCGAGGGTTGCGGTGACGTACCGGCCGAGGTCGTTCCAGTCCGGGTCGAGGGCCTGGCGCATGCCGCGCTTGATCGCCCGCACCGCCAGGGGTGGGTTGGCGGCGATGCGCTCCGCGAGGCCCATCGCGGTCGGCAACAGGTCGTCGTGTGGCACGACGCGGCCGACGAGACCGATCCGCAGTGCCTCGGCCGCATCGATCACGTCGCCGGTGAACAGCAGCTCGGCGGCACGCTCGCGTCCGACGAGCGCGGCCAGGCGGCCGAGCCCACCGACATCGGTCACCAGGCCGCGGAGCACGAACAGCTCGCCGAACTTCGCCCGCTCGGACGCAACCCGGATGTCGGCGAACATGGCCAGCTCCATCCCCCACCCGACCGCGGCCCCGTTCACCGCGGCGATGACCGGCACGTCGGTGTGCAGGAGTGCCTCGGCAGCCGGGGTGAGCCGCGGCTCGCGGCTCGTGAGATCCGGCGGCCGGTCGCCGCCACCCATCACCTGCTTCACGTCGTCGCCGGAGCAGAACGCCGGATCGGCACCGGTGATCACGACGCACCGCGCCTGCGTCTCGCGCACCGCTGACTCCAGCGCGGCGTAGGTGACCCAGGTCAGCGCGTTCCGGGCGTCCGGCCGGTTGATCGTGATCACGCCGACATGCCCGTGCTCTTCGTACAGCAGCTCACTGGTCATCGCCCGACGTTACGTTCGTGGTTCGCGGCCGATCGGGTCCGAGGTGTTGGGTACCGTTCGGAGTGTGACGAGCCCAGCGGTCCCGAGCGCCGACGTGTCCGGCCGGGTGGCCGCGTACCGGCCGTTCATGGACGGTCCGGAACCGTCGGGCCCCGACAACTTCCGCTGGCGGCTCGGTGTTCGGCCCCTGAACCTGCGCGACTGGATCGAACTCGGCCCCGACGCCGGCGAAGCGATCGCCGCCAAGGTGCGGCTCAACGAGGAGTACCCATCGACGGTGTTCGCCGCGCTCGACGGCGTCGAACCGGAAGCGACCGAGGTCGCGACCGCGCTGATCGACCACCTCCGCCGGCGGTGGCCCGATCGGTACGCCAGCGCCACGCTCGACCCGGCGCTCCATCCGCTCGACGCCGTGGCGCGCTTCGTGCCGGAGGATCTCGCGTTGATGGTGGAACGCGACGGGCGACTCCTGTTCGGCGCCGGTTCGGTGTGCTTCCCGAACCGTTGGGACCTGCGTTCGAAGATCGGCCGGTCACTGCACGAGGTGCACGAACCGGTGGCGCTCCTCAACGACCAGCTTGCCGACCCGATCGATCGGTTCTTCGATCGGCTGACGCCTGGGCGCAGCTTCTGGCGGCTCGGGTGGGGAGTGCTCGACACCGACGACTGGTACACCCCGCTCGACGGCACCGCCGCGGCCCGGCCCTCCGAGCTGGTCACGTCGCTGACCCCGGACCGGTTGTTCCTGCGCGTCGAGCGCGAGACGCTGCGCCGGTTCCCCCGCACGAACGCCGTGCTGTTCACGATCCGCACCTATGTGACCCCGATCCCGGACGTCGCCGCCGACCGGGCGACCGCCGAGCGCCTGGCCGGAGCGCTCGACGCGCTGCCCGATCCGGTCCGCGCCTACAAGGACGTGACCTCCTTCGCCCCGGCGTTGATCGCTCACCTCCGCCGGAGTGGCATGCTGACCGAGGTGACACCGACCGAACTTGATAGAGTATGACTCAACTTTGTTGAGTTGAGAACAGGAGCACGAGAACGTGGCAGTCGATCCGAAGAAGTGGACGATCAAGACGCAAGAGGCGTTCGCCGCCGCCATCGACCAGGCCAAGTCGTTGTCCAACCCGGAGATCACGCCCGATCACCTGCTCAGCGCGATGATGCGCCAGGACGGCACGATCGTGCCCGGCATCCTCGCCAAGCTCGGCCAGGCCCCGTTGATGGTGCGCAACCGCGCCGACGAAGCGGTGCAGAAGCTCCCCAAGGCGTACGGCGGCGCCGAGCCGCGCATGAGCAAGGAGCTCAACAACGTCGTCGACAACGCCGACGCTTACCGCAAGGACCTCCGCGACGACTTCTTGTCGGTCGAGCACCTCCTGCTGGCGATGAACGCGCGCCTCGACGTCGGCTCCGAGGAGCTGCTCCAGGTGCTGAAGGAGGTCCGCGGGTCGCATCGCGTCACCGACCAGAGCCCGGAGGAGAAGTTCGCCGCGCTGGAGAAGTACGGCCAGGACCTCACGGCCCGCGCCGCCGAGGGCAAGATCGACCCCGTCATCGGCCGCGACGAGGAGATCCGCCGCTGCATCCAGGTGCTCTCGCGCCGCACGAAGAACAACCCGGTCCTGATCGGCGAGCCCGGCGTCGGCAAGACGGCGATCGTCGAGGGCCTCGCCGCGCGCATCGCCGACGGCGACGTGCCCGAGGGCCTGAAGAACAAGCGGCTGATCGCGCTCGACATCGCGTCGATGCTCGCCGGCGCCAAGTACCGCGGCGAGTTCGAGGAGCGGCTGAAGGCCGTGCTGAAGGAGATCACCGACGCCGAGGGCGAGGTGATCACGTTCGTCGACGAGCTGCACACGATCGTGGGCGCGGGTGGCGCGGAGGGCGCGATGGACGCCGGCAACATGATCAAGCCGATGCTCGCCCGCGGCGAACTGCGGATGATCGGCGCCACCACGCTCGACGAGTACCGCAAGTACGTCGAGAAGGACCCGGCACTCGAACGCCGATTCCAGCAGGTGTACGTCGGCGAGCCGTCGGTGGAGGACACGATCGGCATCCTGCGTGGCCTGAAGGAACGCTACGAGGTGCACCACGGCGTGCGCATCCAGGACTCAGCCCTCGTCAGCGCGGCCGTGCTGTCCGACCGCTACATCACGAGCCGCTTCCTGCCCGACAAGGCGATCGACCTCGTCGACGAGTCGGCGTCGAAGTTGCGCATCGAGATCGACTCGTTGCCGACCGAGATCGACGTCGTCCAGCGCCGCATCCTGCAACTCGAGATCGAGCAGCTCGCGCTGGAGAAGGAGAGCGACACCGCGTCGAAGGAGCGCCTCGAAGCGCTGCACGACGAGCTGGCCACGCTCAACGCCGACACGGCGAAGATGCGCGAGCACTGGGAGCAGGAGAAGCAGGCGATCGATGCCATCCGCTCGCTGAAGGAAGAGCTCGAACAGCTCCGCACGCAGGTCGAGCGCGAGACCGACCTCGCCCTCGCCGCCGAGATCCGCTACGGCCGCATCCCCGAGCTCGAGCGTCGCATCGACGAGGCGACCGGCCATCTCGACGAGCTCCAGGCCGACCAGCGGATGCTGAAGGAGGAGGTCGACGCGGAGGACATCGCCGAGGTCGTCGCGAAGGCCACCGGCATCCCGCTCAACCGCCTGATGGAGTCGGAGACCTCCAAGCTCGTGCACCTCGAAGAGCACCTCCACGAGCGCGTCATCGGCCAGGACGCCGCCGTCACCGCGGTGGCCAACGCGATCCGCCGCAGCCGGGCCGGCCTGTCCGACCCCAACCGGCCGATCGGGTCGTTCATGTTCCTCGGCCCGACCGGCGTCGGCAAGACCGAGCTGGCCCGCGCGCTGGCCCAGTTCCTGTTCGACGACGAGAAGGCGATGGTGCGCATCGACATGGGCGAGTACATGGAGAAGTTCTCCGTGTCGCGCCTCATCGGTGCGCCCCCTGGCTACGTCGGCTACGACGAGGGTGGCCAGCTGACCGAGGCCGTGCGGCGCCGTCCGTACTCGGTCGTGCTGCTCGACGAGATCGAGAAGGCCCATCCCGACGTGTTCAACACGCTGCTCCAGCTGCTCGACGACGGCCGCCTCACCGATGGCCAGGGTCGCACGGTCGACTTCACCAACGTCGTGATGATCATGACCTCGAACCTGCCGGGCGAACCGAGCGAGTTCTTCAAGCCCGAGTTCATCAACCGGATCGACGACATCATCCGCTTCCGCACGCTCACCGAGGCCGACCTCGAGCGCATCGTCAGCATCCAGCTCGAGCTGCTGCGCAAGCGGCTCGGCGACCGTCGGATCACGCTCGACATCGATCCGGCGGCGATGTCGCAGCTGGCGCGCGAGGGCTACGACCCGGCCTTCGGTGCCCGACCGTTGAAGCGCATCATCCAGCGCGAGATCGGCGACCCGGCGTCGATCCTCATCCTCGACGGCTCGGTTGGCGAGGGCGGAACCATCTCGGTCCGCGCGGGCGCGGCACCGACCGACCCGCTCCAGGTCACCGCCGTCCCAGCGACCCCGCCCGCCTGACCACGCGGCCGAGTCTCCGCGTCAGCTGCAGCCGGGTGGGTTCCCGGCATCGAGGTTGCGTTGGGTCTCGATGATCACGTTGCCCGACCGCGTGTTCCCGTTCGCGCCCCAGCCGCCGGTCGGCCCACCCTGATACGCCCACCCCGACCGGAAGAACCAGACACCCCAGTTGCCGACG
>CAZYWK010000035.1:0-5109 GCA_964651825.1 uncultured Ilumatobacteraceae bacterium
TGAGGTGCTGGATTCCGTCAGTTACGGAGCCGGAGGCTGAGGGTCTTGCCGGACGGCTCGATCGCGACGTATCGAGAGATTTCCTCGTCCGCTGTGTAGGTGCAGGTCCAGACCATCAGCGATCCGACCCTGGACGCTCGCGAGTCGCACGGTCTCGTCGCCCCGGCGTCGTCGACCAGTTCGATCGTGAACCCGAGCGATGCATCCACCGCGACGATCGTGACGCCGAGTGAATCGGCCTCGGTCGGCTGCGGGTAGGTGTTGAGATCGAGGACGCCCGTCGAATCCGTCACCGCCGTGCACACGCTCCCAGTGGCGGCTGCGTCCAGATCGAGGTCGGTGATACGCAGACAAGCCGACGCCCCATCGTTGGTGAAGGACACTGCCTTCGATCCAGCGACCCCAAGTTCGGTGTTCTGCACGGGCAGGTCGCCCAACCGAAGGGGCGGTAGCGCCGCTGACCACGGGTCGGGATGCGTGAAGTCCGGGGGAACCGCCCGATGTTGCCGGGCGCGCGCCAGCAGATCCGCGAGATCATCGCGCCGCGCCGCGAGAGCTTCCTGGTGCTCGCTGATCCACGCCGGCGCGTACTGCTCCATCAGCTCCGCCGAGATCTCGCCGAGTAGGTCGTATTCGGCCCGGCAGACATCCGCGCTTGCACGCAGATCATCGACATCTTGGGGGTCCAGACCGTTTGCGACCAGGCAGTCGTCGACAGCTTGGCGAGCGGCGACCGCGGAAGGATCCGGTGAAGCGGTGATGCGTTCGGTGAGGTCGTCGAACTGCTCCTGGAACGACGGCAACAGGTTCACGCGGACGTTGGCCTGTTCGTCACAACCGCCGTCCCCACGAAGTGCAGCTTCGAACGCCGGGTCGCCGTACGGAACACCGCCGCTCACCGGCTGCGGGACGGCGTACTCGAACCCTGCCGCCAGCATGCAGTCCGCCACCGCCTGGTCGGTCACCAGGCGCGACCACTCGGTCGCGTCGAGCGGCTCTTTCGGCACGCCCAGGAAGCGTTGGATCGGATCCCGCTGGTCATCGTCGCCGATCTTCGGCGGCACGGAAACCAACGAGGGTCCGGCGGGCAGCGAGCTGACCGGTGTCGACGTTGCGGCAGTCGAGACTGCGGTGGCAGCCGGCGTCGTCGGAGCCGCCACCGGTTCGGAGTCGACTGGTTGCAGCCGAACAGCGGTCGGACGGGTCACCGCGATCAGCGAACCCACCAGGAGCATCAAACCGGCTGCGACCGCCGCAACGAGGGCGGTGCTACGAACTCGTCCTCGGCCAGGACCGGGTGGACCCGTGTCGACGAGCGGAAGCCGGTCGACCTCGCCGATGCCTCCGCTCGATTGCGGTGGCCGCAACGACACACCACCCTGCTCCTCGACCCATCCGTAGTACGCAGCGAGCTGCTCTTCAATCCTGGACTGCATGACTGTTCACCTCCAACGCTTCACGAAGACTCGCCAACGCCCGCGACACATGGCTGCGCACGGTCGAGACGTTGACATCCAACAACTCGGCGATCTCGGTCGGCCCCCACCCGAAGCCGTGCACCATCACCACGCACACCCGCTGCGACTCCGACAACTGCTGCAAGGCCGGCAAGAGACCTGGCTCGAACTCCGGGACGTCGATCGGTGACGGCGGTGGTACCAGAGGTGGAACCCGGCGACCGCGCCGCGCTGCACTCTGGCCGACCCGGTACAGGTAGCCGGACGGGTTCGTCATCGTCGACAGCCGATCCCAATGCTCCCAGGCATACGCCAACGCCTCGGCCGCTGCATCCAGCCCGACATCTGAGCCATACGCCGCGACGAGTCCAGCCCTCAGCCGCGGAGCTGCCGCCGCGACATAGGCATCGAACGTCATAACCAAGTAGAGCATCGAGCGCCCGCCAAAGGTGACGCGAGAGTTCCGACGAGCGGCGTACCCGGCTGAACTACGGCGCGCCGTCAGCAGGCCGGAGACTCAGCACTGCGAGAGCGGGGCGCAGCCGTCGCCTGCGTTGTACAGGTTGGCGCGTTCGATCCACTCGTTGTAGGCCTGCTGGTACTCGGCCTGGTTGGGGAGCTCGATCGGCGGCGCGGCCGGCTGGCACTGGCCGCCGGCGAGCGAGAGGTCGTTGCACAGCGTCGCTCGGCTGATCTGCCAGACGCGGCCGTTGAACGTCGCCTGTCCGAACCGCGGCCCGAAGGTGCCCGTGGTGGCGGTGATCGAGTACCGGAACCACGCCTCGTCGGGTGCGGTGAACACCACCTCGTCGATCGCGTACGACGCGCTCCCGACCGCCTCGCTGTACTGGCCACCCCGCGCCTTGGCGACCGCGTCGGCGATGCCGGTGTTGTCGTCGAGCAGGTCACCGGGCTTCTCGTCCGCGGTCAGCGATTGATCGACCAGGAGCGCGTGCCGCTCGCGGATCTGCTTCTCGGCCGAGCGGGGGTCGGCTGGTTGCTCGCCGGCAGCCGGGAGGGCTGGCACCGGCGGTTCGCCGGGGCTGCACGGGTCGTCGGCGGCGGGTCCCGCCGTCGAGTACGCGTATTCGACCGGCACCGGTTCGGAACGCTGGCCGCCGGCGGTCACCGTGCTCACGGTCGGAGCGGACTCCCAGGTCACGGCGACCATCGCCACGCCGTTGACGGCATCGGCTCGGTCCAGCTCGACGCCATCAGCATCCGAGACGATCAGCTGTTGGACGTCGGGCGCGACGCGGAACAGCAGGTGCTGTCCCGGGTCGGTCGTCTGGTCGTCGACGGCTGGCGACATCGAAGCGACGACGTAGGGATGTGACGCGTCGAGATCGTCGAACCAGCGGCCGACCACCCAGGCCGACCCCCACCAGCCCACTCGTGCGGGCACGCCGATGAACAACGCGCGATCGCCGAGGCACTCCTCCGCGGAGCCGGTCGGGGCACGCCACTCGATGCCGAACACCGACGAATACGGCTCCTCGCTCACCCGGGCGACGAACACGTCGCCGTTGGGCAGCGTTCGTTGGTAGATCTCGGTCGATCCCACGAGGTACTGGTCGGCGCGATCGGTGCCCGGAACCATCACGTCCGCTGTGGTCGCAGGCACCTCGCCGGTGACGGGCGGCTCGGTGATCGGTATCTCGACGACAGAGCCTGGAACCGCTGCGGGCAACGTCGGCGTCGGCGCGGATGTGGCGACCGGTTCGGTGCCGTCGGTCGCAGCCTGATCGGTGTCGCCGGTTCCGTCGGGGCCGGTCTCGGTAGCCGCGGACCGGGCGTCTTCCGAGCCGTCGCGTGTCGTGAGCAGCGCCAGTGACCCGACGGCCAACACGACGAGCGCGGCCACGCTGCCCATCAGCATCGCCTGGCGTCGCCTCCCGGCACGGCCGGCGCGGGCCTCGACATCGGCGAGGTCGGGGTCGGCCACCACACCGTCGACCGACGACTTCATCCGCTTGGCCAGTTCGTCTTCGAAGCTCATGACGTTCCCTCCGTGGTCGACAGTTCTCGTCGCATGGCCTGTAAGCCACGCGAGATCAGCGGGCCGACCGTGCCGGGCCGGCATCGCAGGATCTCCGCGATCTCGGCCTCGGTGCGACCCTCGTAGAAGCGCAGCACGAGTGCGGCGCGTTGGCGGTGCGGGAGCCGGCCGAGCACGTCGTGCAACTCGGTGAACTCGGCGTCGATCGACGTCTCGACGTTCGACGCCCTCCCCCGGCGCCTGCTCTCCCAGCGGGCGTGGCTGCGGCACCCGTTGACGACGCTCCGGCGCACGTAGGCCACGGGCTGGTCCACGGTCGCCCACCGGAGATGGAGCGCGACGAACGCGTCCTGCACGATGTCGCGGGCGACTTCGACGCGGCCGCACATGAGCGTCGCCAGCCGCACCAACGGGAGGAACTGGTCGGCGTACACGTTCTCGAACACCGGCGCAGGGACGACATCGAACACCGGGCGACCCGCCATCTCGACCTCGCCCTCGACCCGCTCTGCCACCACCATCACCATAGAGACGCCCGAGACCCCCGGATTCATGCATCCAAGTCCAGTGGCGACGACCGGCGGGCTGACTGATTTGGCGTCGCTGTCGCGATTCGGGTCGTGTGGAGGGTCTTGCGGTTGATGGCAGTGGATGATCAGGCGGTGCCCGGGCGCGACGAGTTCGCTCGTTTCGTGGGCGACGTCGAGCCTCGGCTGTTGCAGGCGCTGATGGCGATGTACGGCCCCGTCGACGGTCGGGCGGCGACGGTGGACGCCTTGAGTTGGTCGTGGGAGCACTGGGACCAGTTACAGGGCATCGACAACAAGGCGGCGTATCTGTTCCGTGTCGGCCAGTCGGCGACGCGCCGTTATTCGGTTCGCCCGCTTTGAAGGTCGGCGACTTGGTCGCTACTGCCGGCGGCTTCGACAGCCTTGCCCCGGCCGATATCCCGATCGGGCGCATCATCGCCCGAATGAGTTCGGACGGAGCTGGCGTGCAACCTGACGTGTTCGACGTCGAAGCGCACGTGGAATCGGTGCCCGACGGCTCCGTCACCGTTCTGCTGTACGTCCCGTCGCCCGAACCTGGCACCGAGATCACCGCGACGAACTACATCCGCGGCAAGCCGATCTTCCCGATCGACCTGCTCGAGATCCCGCCTGACTACTACACCGCTCTCGACGAAGCAGTAGAGGTGCTCACACGGGAGTGCATGACGGCCCAGGGCTTCTCCTACCTGACCAATCCGGGCTCAGCCACCCTGGCGCTCGCGCCCGCGGTCCGCGACGCCGAGTACCGACGGCGGTATGGGTTCGGCCAGCCGCCCCTGCCCGCCGAACCCGACCGGGTCGAGTTCATGGCGCAGCTCGACGACCCCGCGTGGTTGGCCGCCTGGCAGGGCACCGACCACGCGGGCGACGGTTGCAGCGGCGAGGCGATGATGACGGTCCACCCTCCCGAGGGCGTGCGCGGGCCGGCCATCGAGGGCTACGGCCGAGCAGTCAACGACTGGCGAGGCAACGTGCTCGGGACCCGGCAGGTGGTCGTCGAGTTCGCTCCGCCGTTCGCCGCTGAGGCGACCGCAGACTGGGCGGAGTGCATGACTGCGCTCGGCTACTCGACCACATCACCGAGCGAGTTCGCCACCACGAC